>CAYULE010000375.1:0-2605 GCA_964445385.1 uncultured Smithella sp. | reverse complement strand
CAACTGCAATCTTATGGAATGACCCCCATGCAGGGACTGGTTTTGCACGCGCTTTATGAAGAGGAAGGTCTCTCCGCCGGAGAACTGGGAAAGCGACTGGCTCTGGACAGCGCCACTTTATCCGGTGTTCTGGACCGTATGGCAACAGGCGGATGGATTATCAAGAATGCTGTTGAGGCCGACCGGCGTGTTATGAACATTCAACTGACGTACAAAGCGCGTCAATGCCGGGACAAATTCCTAGATGACACGGTAGCGGTTAACCAGGAGGTTCTTTCAACATTCAGCATGGAAGAAAGGTTGCTGCTTATCCGAATGCTGAAAGATCTGCGGAAGTAACCAGGCGTCGAAATTATTTAGCATACAAGATAGATTTGCTGGTAGGGAGGTTGGCAATGTCAAACAAAACAAGCGAAACAAAAAGACGAAAAGCGAATTACCCGGTCACGGATTATGAAAGAATTTTTCATCCCCGCAGACTCGCGATTATCGGCGTTTCCGCTGACGAAAACGGTGTCGGCTTCGGCGCCGGTATGCTGAAGGTCATCACGTCCATGGGGTTTGAAGGAGAAATATTTCCCGTCAATCCGAAAGGCGGTACGATTGCGGGGCTGAACATTTTCAAGAGTGTTGAGGATATTCCGGGAAATATCGACTTTGCCATCGTTGCCGTGACAGCAAGGCACGTGCCGGCAGCCCTGGAGGCCTGCCTGAAAAAGGGCGCCGCCGGGGCGGAGATTCTCTCCTCCGGTTTCAATGAACTGGGAACGCCCGAAGGCAGAGATCTGGAAAAACAAATTCAGGAAATAGCCGCAAGAGGCATCCGCGTTGTCGGCCCCAACTGCTTCGGTATTTATTGCCCGGCAAGCGGCCTGACGATGCTCCCGGGGCCGGATCTGTCGCGGGAAAGCGGCCCGGTAGCTTTTCTCGCTCAAAGCGGAGGCATGTCGATTGATTTTGCGCACGCGGGAAAATGGATGGGTATCCGGTTCAGCAAAGTCGTGAGCTTCGGCAACGGTGCGGATCTGCGCGAAGCGGAATTATTGCACTACCTGGCGGATGATCCCCAGACGCAAGTCATCTCCATGTATATCGAAGGCATTAAGGATGGCGAAGCTTTTTTCCGTGAAATCAAAGCAGCCGCATCTAAAAAACCGGTAATCGTTTATAAAGGAGGCCTTTCGAGTGCCGGCGCGAGAAGCGTGGCCAGTCATACCGCCTCCATGGGTGGAAGCCGCACCATCTGGCAATCCATTCTGAAGCAGGCGGGCGTCATTCAGGTTAACGACTCGGAAGAGCTGGCCCAAGTCAACCTGGCCTTTGCTCTTCTGCCAAAAAAGTCATTCAATAGCATTTCTGTTGTTGGCGGGGGCGGCGCCATCGGCGTTACCGCCTGTGACACGGCTGAAAGTTACGGCATTGAAATACCGCCGCTTTCCAGCGAACTCAAAGCGCGTATCGAGGAAATCCTGCCCAAACCGGGATCAAGCGCCGTGAATCCCGTAGACGTTGCCAATCCGTTTGTTCCACCGCACATTCTTAAACAGGTTCTGCTGGGCGCGGCGGAAGATCAGCAGATAGAACTTCAAATTATCGTCTCTCTGTTATATCATTATAAAACAATCGCCCGAATGTTCGGCAAGCCGTTGACCGAGGTGGTGCCCTACCAGGAACTGGCCCAGTCTGTCCGCGATGTTGTTGATCAAACCGGCAAACCGATCATTGCGGTTATCCCCAATGCCAAAAAGGGATTAGACGATATGGATATTACCGAACTCATCGCCCTGACACGTCAGGAATATATTCAACGCGGCATCCCTGTTTTTGATGAACTGCACGACGCCATCCGGGCAATAGCTCATATCAACACCTATTACGGAGGAAGAAAACATGAAAAACGATAAAGCGATTAAAATCATCAGCAGCGCTCTCAGAAAGGGGCGAAAAACCCTCTCGGAATATGAGGCCAAGCAAGTGCTGGCCGCCTATGACATACCGATTACCCGAGAAGTTCTGATTAAGGATAAAACACATCTGGACAAAGCCATTGCGAAAATCGGTTTCCCGCTGGTGATGAAAGGCTGTTCCGCCGACATCGCCCATAAGACGGAAAAGGGATTGATTCACGTCGACATCCGAACGGCAACGGAAGCTAAAAAAGCTTTCCGTGAGATCATGGCCGGAATGGAAGGTTTTGAAGGCGGGGTTTTGATGCAGGAAATGATCAAAGGACGTCGCGAACTGGTCATGGGACTGACACGCGATCCTCAGTTCGGCCCCTGCGTCATGTTCGGCCTGGGTGGAATCTTTACAGAAATATTGCGCGATATTTCTTTCCGCCGCGCGCCTCTGGAAATTCGTGACGCGCATGAGATGATGCAGGAGATCAAAGGGCACAAGATTCTGGATGCCGTTCGCGGCATGGAGGCAGCGGATAAAAAGCGCCTGACCGAAATGCTGATCAACATCGGCCGCATCGGTCTGGAAATTCCGGAAGTCTCGGAAATCGATCTCAACCCCGTGATTATTTCCGGGTCAAATCCGGTTGTGGTGGATGCGTTGATTGTCCTGGAAAAAAAGTAGAACGGGCCGGACACAGAGTCAC
>CAYULE010000374.1:0-2607 GCA_964445385.1 uncultured Smithella sp. | reverse complement strand
GCCTGGCGGGATGGATTGCCGGCCATCAAGGCATGATCGGGGACATCCTTCGTGACGACTGCACCCGCCGCGATAAAGGCATAACTTCCGATGGTGTGACCGCAGACAATGGTTGAATTGGCGCCGAGGGTAGCCCCTTTTTTAACCAACGTGGGTTTGATTTCCGACATTCGTCGAATTTCAGCGCGCGGATTGATAACATTGGTGAAAACGACCGATGGGCCGCAGAAAACGGCATCTTCCAAAGTAACACCTTTATATACGGAAACATTGTTTTGGATTTTGCATCCGTCGCCAATGGTAACATCCGGTCCAATCACGACATTTTGGCCAATTGAACAGTTTTTACCAATTTTTGAATCGGAAAGGACATGAGAAGAATGCCAGATTTTTGTGTCAGTTCCGATTTCCACCCGTTCATCGATGACCGCAGTCGGATGAACAAAAAAGGATGCAGAATTTTCTCCGGCGTCCGCCGGTTTCTTTCGCAAAGAAATTCTTTGCCCATTTTCACTTAAAGAGTGTTGGGCCGCATTTAAAACGCGCAGAACACGTAAACCTTCCGTGCCGTCGGTCAGCGGCTGTTTTCTTTTCTTAATGCAATCCAGAAAATGTTCACATTCCAGCTTCAATGGTTCCGCATAGGGAACCACAACAGGTTCAGGAATTCCCTTGGTCGGCACAGGGATATTATGCTCCCACTTTACGGAATGAGGATAGACAAGCAATTTTTCCTCCCATGGCAGGGTATCATCAAAAACGGCCATTTTCTGATCGCCCACCACCACCAGCTTTTGGTCCTTGAATGGATGCAGCCAGGACACAAAAATATGGGCTTTGAGGCCGGAAGAAAATTCCAAATGCGTTGTTGTAACGTCGGCGATTTTCTTATGCAGGTAATAACCTCCTGTTGCCAGGACGCTTTCCGGTTCCTCTCCGGCTAGAGCAAGAATCATCGAAATATCGTGCGGAGCGAAAGACCATAAAATATTTTCTTCTCTACGGATTTTACCCAGATTCAGGCGATGAGAGTAAATATAATTAATGCGTCCCAGTTCGCCGTCGGAAGCTATTTGTTTGAGTTTGGCGAAAATGGGATGATGCTGGAGAAGATGGCCAACCATTAGTATTCGATGGTGTTCCGCAGCCAAAGTGATAAGTTCTTCAGCATCCTTTTCTGTCAGTGTCATCGGTTTTTCCACAAAAACATGTTTACCTGACAAAAGAGCTTCCCGGGCCAGGATAAAATGTGTTTCGGCCGGCGTAGCGATGGCAATGGCCTCCACATCGGAGTGAGAGAGGACATCCTTCAGGGATAGATAAACAGCACAGGCAGGATAGAGCTTGCGTATATCTTTTAACGATGACGAACTTTTGTCGCTGACGGCGGCAAGGGCGGAAAGCTCGGCAAAGTTACGGATGAGATTTCGACCCCAGTTACCGGCCCCAATGACGGCTATGTTTTTGTTTTTCATGTTGGATTTACTCAAAGTCACGATTTGTAAAGCCTTTCATTGTCCTGAATATCCATCCACATGGCGAATAAGAGTGATTGGAAACTGCTGGTAAAAAGAAAGAAAAAAGCCAGCATGGTTGTGGTTGAAACCGTTTCCCGGGAAAAAGTAATTGCCAGCACCTTAATGGTGTACGGCAAGGACATGATTCCCAGTACGATAGCGAAATGATAAAGGAGGAAAAGCGGGTGAAAATCGCGGAATAAATATTTCACCCAGAGTCTTTTAAAGAAACTTTTGAAGAGAAGCCATGTAATCCGGGGGATCACTTTATGCACTTCCATTTTGGAGGTTTCACCGATGTTGTAAATCGGTTTTATTTTGACTTCCTTGAGGGTGCAGAAGGCGATGTTTAATTTAACGAGCATATCGTTGGGCATGCCGTATCGAGGATAGATTTCGTGAATTTTAATGGCGTTTAACGCGGCGAGTGAAATTGCCGTGTATCCGGTTTGTGTGTCGGATACATGCCAGTAACCTGAAGCAATCTTTGTCAGAATCGACAGGATGGAGTTTCCGAAAAAGCGTGTTTTGGGAATAATCAGCCGTGCTCCGCCATGAATGAGGCGATTGCCCTTCACGTAGTCGATGTCTTCAACCAGAACAGGAGTGCAAATCTTTTCAAGCTCGGACGGGTCCATCTGACCGTCGCCAGCCATCACAGCCGTGCAGTCGATGTTGTGATCGAGGCACCATTTATAACCACGAGCGATGGCCGCGCCGACCCCCCCGTTTTTTAAGTGATTGATGAGGATGACCCGGTTGGTATCCGGATCAATGTTAGCGATGATAGATGGAACATAATATTGAATATCCTTCTGCTTTTCTTCTTTCAGAAGATTTTCGACCCTGTCGTATTGATTTTCATTCGCTTTATCGGAATTCTGCCTGATGATTTTCCCAATTGAACGCTCCTCATTAATAAAGGATAAAACGATATTAGCGGTATTGTCTTTTGAACAGTCATTGATCACGATAATTCGATCAACAAAATCAGGCATCGTTGAAAGGACACGGCCGATTTGTTTTTCCTCATTATAGGCGGGGACAACAACAGCAACAGTTTTTCCGAATAACATCGAAGGTAACCCCC
>CAYULE010000373.1:0-2620 GCA_964445385.1 uncultured Smithella sp. | reverse complement strand
AAATAAACCATCAGATTTGCTCTTTTAAAAAAATAAATATTACTATAATGTAACCGGGCTAATCGTAAAAAGCGAAGTTTATCTTAGTCGAGGGCCCGGAGGGAAAAATGAAAGCGCTTTACTTTGACAAAAGTCTTTCACGAATCATGATGGTGCAGGCCGCCTCCCTTTTTTACCGCTACGCGGCGCTCAAGTCCTTTTCACCGACCCGCTATGCCGAGGTGCCGGAACCGGAAATTCCCAACCCCCGGTGGCTCAAGGTGCGAAACATGGCTTGCGGGATTTGTGGTTCCGATATCCACTTCATATTCATGGAAATGGATCCAAAGAGTTTTCCCGCGGCGACTCCGGGTATCGCACGGAAGTACCTCGGCCATGAACTGGTCGGGGAAGTCATGGAAGTAGGGGATGACGTTGATGGATTTCAGAAGGGCGACAGGGTGTGCCTCCGCATCGACTGGCCTTCCTGCTTCCAGATGGAAATTGACCCGATGTGCCCGCAGTGCGCCCGGGGGGAATACATGCTCTGTCAGAACCTTGGAGCGCGGAATCTTCCCATTATTGATGTTGGAGGCGGATTTTCTCCCCGGATGGTAATGCACCGGACGCAGCCCTTCAAAGTTCCAGACGGACTTAGCAATGACGAGGCCCTGATGCTCGAACCGATGGCCTGTGCCGTACATGCGGTAATGAAACATCCGCCCGCGGCGGGTAAACGTGTGCTTGTCGTGGGATGCGGCACCATCGGGTTGCTGACCATTGCCGTGGTCAAATCGATGATGAAAGATGCTGAAGTGATAGCCCTGGCGCGGTATCCCGTTCAGGCCGAAATGGCACGCACACTCGGTGCCGACGAGGTCATCATTGGTGAGAAACATCCATACAACCGTATCGCCGAGCTGACAGGTGCAAAATATTTCGAGGGGTATTTCGGCAATAAAATACTCTTGGGAGGATTTGATGTAATCTATGATACCATCGGCAATGACGATAGCCTCACCCACGCACTCAGGTGGGCGCAAAGCGGGGGCACGGTGGTGATTGTGGGCATCAACTTCAAACCAGGGAAAATCGATTATTCGCCCCTGTGGCACCAGGAACTTCACGTCACTGGCATCAACTGTCACGCTATTGAAGAAGGAGGGCTTTCCTCTTTTGATATCGCCTCCAGTATCATCATGGAAAAGCGCTTGCCCGTCGGCATGCTCATCACCCACAGGTTTCCGATGGACCACTGGCGTGATGCAGTGAAGACTTTTCTTTCCAAGGGAAGTGAGGGGGCCGTCAAGATCATCCTCGAACATCCCTCCGTTTAACATCATCCCCCCACTCACTTCCGCTAAGTGGGCTGTTTCTTTGGACAGAGAACAGGGATTGGTAATGAGGGGATATTTCTGGTTGTCGCAAACTACGTGACTTCGCGCCCCCTCAACGCTGTTGCACTTTTTCAACCAGTAATCTTCATTTCTATCAATATCGTCACACTCACACTTTGCAGGTGAAATGAAGATCAAAACAAGACTTACTTGGATACTGTCTGTAAAGCCGAATATAGGTCAGGACTAATAAAATGTTATAAACATCATTCCCGATCACTTATTACTGAAGCGCCTGCCAAAATCGATTCCGAGTTTGGACATCCGCTTCCTCAGTGTGCTGGGATTAACGCCTAGCAGATGCGCGGCGCCGTCCGGTCCGTGAACCCGGCCGCCGGTCTTCCGGAGTACCTTTTGAATGTGGCCGGCCATAACCGAATCCAAATTGAATGATGCTTCGACATCACCCGAAGCGGATGTGGTTGGGCCGGATTTCTTCGGGATAAACGAATCGGCAAACACCAGCGTCTCTCCCCGGTTTAAAATCAAGGCTCGCTCGATGACGTTTTCGAGTTCTCTTACATTCCCCGGCCAGTCATAATCGAGCAGACGGTTGATGGAACCGGCCGCAAGCCGGGGCTGTCGGGAAAGTTTCATATCGCTGGATTTCTTCTGCAGAAAATAGTCCACCAGTTCCGGGATATCCTGTCTTCTCTCCCTGAGCGGCGGAACGAGAATCGGAAAGACGTTCAGACGAAACCAAAGATCCCGGCGGAACTGATTAGAACGCGCCATCTCTTCCAGATTGCGGTTGGTGGCGGTAATCAGCCGGATGTCCACCGGTATCACCTTGGTTCCCCCTACCCTTTCAATTTCTTTTTCCTGCAGCACACGGAGCATCCGGACCTGGGCCTGGGGGAGAAGTTCTCCCACTTCGTCCAGAAAGATCGTCCCGCCGTGCGCCCGTTCAAAGCGTCCCCGCTTCTGGGCGTCGGCTCCGGTGAAAGCGCCCTTTTCATGCCCGAAAAGCTCGCTGTCTAAAAGCGTGTCGGGAATGGCGCCGCAATTCACTTTGATGAAAGGTCCGCCTCTGCGCCGGGAATCATAATGAATGGCATTCGCAATGACGTCCTTCCCGGTTCCTGTTTCTCCCAAAAGCAGCACGGGACTATCCAGCGGCGCAACCTGACGAACCATGGCCATGATGTCTTTGAGGCCCGATTTTTCGCCGATGATTCGATCCCCGTGGATATCCCGCAGTTCCTTTTGCAGATAGCGGTTGTCGTCTGCCAGGCGGTCTTTGA
>CAYULE010000372.1:0-2638 GCA_964445385.1 uncultured Smithella sp. | reverse complement strand
TCGCGATAAAATATTTTCCCTGACATAAAACCACCTCCTAAATCTTTTGTTTGTTAGGGTTTCGTTTTTCTCCCAGGCTTTCCCACAAACCGACGCCCGCAGGTTTTACAGGAAGCACCACAGCATGTCCCCAAAGCCTGGGTCTCAGCCAGCCTTTTGTATCCACGATATCTTCCGGGCGCGGACAACAGGCGTCACGGTCCAGAGAAACCACCCGGATGCCCTTGTGCATCAATTCTGAAACCATCACGCGAGCTGGAAAAGCTCTTAAGCCTGCATATTCAATAAACCGCCCGCTCCACCCGGATGCAGTAAGTCCAACGGCGGCGGCGGCTCCGATGATGCCGTCATTCGTGCCGCCATGACCTGAAAGATGAGCTTTGTCAGCCGCCTGCAAGGCATCCCGTTGGGAAACCACCTTTGCCGTGCATTGCAGTCCGAAGGATTGAAGCGCGGGCATGGCCGGATCGTCCTCAACCGCCAGGCAAAGACCGGGATCGCTGCCGGGCAAAGACATCGCTTCTATATGAGTTATTGCGGTATGCTTCAAAGTTTCGACAAAAGACACGTCAGGGCATTCCACAACAACGCAAGCCGAGCTGTTATGAGACGTATAAGGGATCGCCGCATCGACAAGAAGCTGCTGACGGATAACGCCCCACACGCTGCATGCTTCAGGAATAAGCGGTTCAAAACGGCGGGCCAGTTTCCCCGTGCCAATGGCTGAACCTAAAATATCCGTATCATCAAAACCAATATAAACACGCATTGCTCTTCCCCTGCGATCGATACTTGAACCATAAAATGGTCGAGGTTATATGTCAAATGTTTTACTTTAAAAAATTAATTTCGATGAAATCAGCAATGATCTTTGGATCATTGATATTCATGCAGGGAACATCCACGTCCAGTTCTATATCCGAGGCCACCGCGATCAGGTTGTTTTCTTTGGCGCTGATCAGTTCGCGTTTGAGTTCCGAACGGTAAACTTCAATTTTCGGATAGTCGTTAACTTTGAATCCCTCGGTCAGAATAATGTCCGCGTCGGTAATAAATTTATCGCGTATTTCCTCGAATGAATAGTCATGATCCACGTCCGAGACGAGCGCCAGCTGATGCGGCGACGAAACAACCGTGGTATGCGCGCCCGCTTTCTTATGCCGGTAACTGTCCTTGCCTTCGTGGTCAATATTGAAACCATGTTTGTTATGTTTGATGGTGGCTACGCGATAACCTCGGGCAACCAGTTCGGAAATTATTTTTTCCAGAAGGGTTGTTTTGCCGGAGTTGGATTTACCTACAATGGATACGATGGGTATACTCATATTTTCCTTGCTT
The DNA here is from genome assembly GCA_964445385.1 of uncultured Smithella sp. Classification (GTDB taxonomy): domain Bacteria; phylum Desulfobacterota; class Syntrophia; order Syntrophales; family Smithellaceae; genus UBA8904. Next base: position 1,300 of record CAYULE010000372.1, on the reverse strand, counting down.
TATCCTGTTGTTGCTATCTTCTTAACACATAATAAAGTTCATGCCAATTTTTGATTCACGGCTTGATACACCTCAATAGAATTTATGGAGATATTAAGAAAGCCGGAGTAATTGTAAGTCGGAATTTGGGATAATATTCTTGATAAATCGGCAGATATGATTTATCAAACAAACCTTACAGGAGGCGGTATGTCCAGTGAATTGATGAACACCAAAGAAGTTGCCAGATATTTGGATATTCATGAAAAACAAGTGTATTTACTGATAAAAGCCGGCAAAATTCCCTGCACACGGGTAACCGGAAAGTGGATTTTTCCCGTCAAACTCATTGATGAATGGATTCAAACCAGCGCGCACGACAGCCTCCAGCGGGCCAGAAAAAAAATCAATCAAATCGATGGAGCACTTCTGGCGGCAGGTAGTAACGACCCGGTGCTGGACATGCTTTTAACGGCCATGAAAAAAGATCATCCGACTTTTAATTTTTTTTCCGCCAATACGGGGAGTATCAGCGGCTTGGAGGCGCTGAATACGGGGCTGACGGATATTGCGCTTTCTCACCTGTATGACCCGGAAACCGGTGACTATAATACGCCGTATTTAAAACAGTATTGCCCGGATCATCAACCGGTTGTGGTCAATCTGTTTTATCGTCAAATCGGTTTTCTGATCGCAAAATCCAGCATTGATATCTTCAAGGGATGGGAAAGTTTAACCCACAAAAAGGTGCGTTTTGTTAACCGTCAAAAAGGTTCCGGCATAAGAATTCTGTTGGATTACGAACTGAAAAGCAGAGAAATCAACGGCGAAAATATTTCGGGTTACGACAATGAAGTCTATACGCATTTTGAGGTGGGACTGTCTCTGATTTCGGGAGAAGCGGATGTGGGTATTGCATCAGCCGCCGTTGCCAAAATACTGGACCTGAATTTTCAGCCTCTGGTCAGCGAACGTTTTGACATGGTTCTCGATAAAGACACTTTTTTTCAACCGCCTATTCAGGCTTTTATTGAAACACTTCAATCGGAACAATTTAAAAACCGTGTCGAAAAAATCGGGAGCTACAATTTTAAAGATGCAGGCAGAATTCTTCATTCCTAGAGAAGTCGGCCACATCATATAGATGAACGAAAGGAGCGTTAAACATGAAATTATTTACAGGAAAATGTCTGGTATTACTTCTATTGTTATGGTCGAGCCTGGCTCTGGCCGCGGATGGAGATAAATTCATCTTTTTATCCAGCACCATCGGCCCGATTGATTCGGGAATTGTGGGCGCGCTGGAAGACCAGTTTGAAAA
>CAYULE010000371.1:0-2658 GCA_964445385.1 uncultured Smithella sp. | reverse complement strand
GTGGAAACCTATGCCGCCGAGCTGCGCAAACACCTGCCCGATGTGCTGGTCACCGTGAATAGCTCGGAGTATATCAAAGTACACGGTCATGTTTGCGCCGCGCATTCGGTCAATGCGCTGAAAAGAGTCGGTGCCCGCGCTCCCGCCTTCATCCAGGAAACCAACGAACGCCTCTTTAAAAATGAAGACGGCACACCGAATGTCGGGCAAATCAACCGGCTGCGGCGCGCGTTTGCCGAATCACTCACCCAAACCATTCAGTCTCTTCAGGAATCGCAAAAAATGTCGATGATCGACCTGCACCTCGGCAAACAAATCTATGATTACGATTGCGGCGTGCAGGCACTCCAGACGGTCATGACGTATTATGGTGTGGAGATGGATCGTGATGAACTGATGCAGAGACTAGGAACAACGGAGGAAGGAGGAACGCCGCCTCAAGCCATGATTGCAGCGGCGCAAAGCTATGGTTTTGAAGTGAAGTCCGGCACGCAATGGTCGCTCAATCAGGTTAAACAATACGTGGATGCGGGAACGCCGGTGATTGTTCTGCTGCAAGCCTGGGCGGATCGCTATATGGCGCTCGACGACTGGCGCCGCGACTGGGACAACGGCCATTACGCGATTGTCATCGGCCTCAACAAGGATGTTTTGCTGTTTGAAGACCCCGCAACGATTCGCCGGACGTGGCTGCGTGAACGTGAATTTCTGGCGCGCTGGCACGACATGGATGTGAACACCGGCGAGAAATACGAACATTTCGGCATGGTGCTTCTGGGAAAACAGCCCGCCAAACTGTCACTGGAACACATGGACTAATGAGGAGAGAATGGTCGCGTGACCTTCAGGTTATTGAAACCGCCCTACCCGGATGAACCATCTCCACGCACGAACTACGAGCTGAAGTGCGGTTCCAGCGCGCTGAAATCAACTGAACCCATGTGCTTCACATTTTTATGAAATTGGGTAATCCCCTGGGCGATACCTTTTAATTGCTGCGACGATGTGACCAGGCAGGTTTTTACATTGGCTAGTTTGTTGATGTCATCGGACAAGTAATCAAAATAACCGGTAATCATGGCTTCCAGAATCCCGGCCGTGGTCAGCTCCGAACGGCCTTCGCCCGGCAGATCAAAGGCAAAATCCCAAATCTTGATCTTGTCAACTGCAGCGGCAATTTCATAAGCCACGTCATAAATCCGGTTATAGGAAAGATCGGACAGATTACCCAGGCCGGACAGCAGCAGCAGGTCGGAATTCAGGCGGTCCGGATAGGGAACCGCTACCGTTTCTTTAAATTCGCCGCTGATATGCCCCTGCTTGATTTCGTTGGAGATCATGCCGTTGAGGCGCCAGTCCATCAAGCCGCAAACACCCCGCGGTGGTTTTTCATCGCTGAAAAAACCCAGGACCAGGCACTTATGCCTTTGCCGGTCGGGTGGATGAGTGGACAGGCTTAGTTGCATGATTTTTATTTAGTTTCAAATTGAGGGCATCGAGGATGCCGTTGATAAAAGAGCCGGAATTTTCCGACCCGAACATTTTGCCCAGATCAACTGCTTCATTGATACTGACTTTAGACGGGATGTCATCGCAGTAGAGAAACTCAAACACGGCCATCCGCAAAATGCTGATATCGACCTTGGACATACGTCCCAGCGACCAGTTATCCGAACAGCCGGCAATCAGCCCGTCCAGTTCTTCCCGATGATGCCACGTCCCTTCGACCAGTGTGGCCGCAAATTCCTTGGCCGACTTCGGCGCGACAAAATTCCCCCAGAAAAGCTCCAGGGCTTTGTCCACATCGAGACTGACAAAATTCAAACTGTAAAGAACCTGTAAGGCAACTTCGCGCGCCTTTCTCCGTCCCTGCATCTAATCCTCAAATCCCATAAGCGCCGGATCATCGCGGCACTGTTTTACTTTAAATTTACGCGTTCATCTTTTTGAACAGATCAACCATTTCAATGGCTGCCATCGCCGCGTCCGCGCCCTTGTTGCCGGATTTTGTGCCCGCGCGTTCAATGGCCTGTTCGATGGTGTCCGTCGTCAAGACACCGAAGACCACTGGAATTTCCGCGTCCAATCCCACATTGGCGATTCCTTTGGACACTTCCGAGCTGACATATTCAAAATGCGGGGTCGCGCCGCGAATTACCGCGCCCAGGCAAATCACCGCATCGAAGCGCGCGCTTTTGGCAAGTTTTTTCGCGGCGAGCGGCAGTTCAAACGCGCCGGGAACTTTGTAAATCACGATATCTTTCTCATCTGCGCCGGCCCGTATCAGTGTATCCACCGCACCTTCAATGAGGCGTCCGCTGATGAAATCGTTGAAACGGCTCGCGGCAATCGCGAACTTCATTCCCTTGGCGACAAATTTTCCTTCAATTATTTTCGGCATGATTTCAACACCATCCTTATTTATGATTATTGATTTCGGGCGCCATGCGCCTCCTCGCTTTTTTAAAGCTCCAGAATATGCCCCATCTTGCTTTTCTTCGTGGTCATATACCGGATGTTGTTTTCGTTGGGTGGAATTTCAATCGACACACGATTCGTGACTTCAATACCGTAACCTTCCAGTCCGACAATCTTTTTGGGGTTGTTGGTCATCAGCCGCATTTTGTGCACACCCAGATCCGCGAGGATCTGCGCGCC
>CAYULE010000370.1:0-2666 GCA_964445385.1 uncultured Smithella sp. | reverse complement strand
CTGAAGCCACCGCATTTGCGCCGGTATCGGTCTCCCGACGGCGCAGCCGGCACAGAAGTCGGGCGGGTCCGCCAGACTCTCGCCATTGATGATTTTCCCATCGCGCAGTCCGCGGATCAGGCGCAACAATTCAACTGAACTGCGCACATCCAGAACGCGGTGAGCCAGACTGCCCAGATGTCCCATGGAGGGCGCATCACCCGTAATCGCCAAAAGGCCCCGCAATCCTGAATCCCAGCACCCGATGAGCGTGGAGTGCAAGCGCATCAGGTTGGACTGCGTCACACTGAAATGACAGATGGAAGGAATCTGAAGGTCATTCTGCAGGCGGGCGGCCGTAACCATCGCGTCCCTGCCCACAGTTGCCCCGGGATTATCCGGCACATCAAACATGTCCGCCCCGGCTGCCGCCACTTGTGACGCGCCCTGCACAATTGCATCGAGAGACTGCGTCCTGTCTGCGCGTATTTCCACACTGACAATAAAACGGTTTGATTTCATGAGGGACCGAATGGGATTGTCGGTTATGTCCGATTGCAAAGGCGGTACAGGAGTTTGTACGATAGAGAATTGCGTGCGCGATCGCGGCAGGACAGCGCGTTCCCCCAACACTTCGGCAATTCTGCTGATGTGCTCCGGTGTCGTGCCGCAGCAACCGCCGATCACCGCAACGCCCGCGGTAACCAGAGACAGCGCTGTCCGGGCAAAATCATCCGGTGTAAATTCATATTGCACGATTCCGCGTTCGATTCGCGGATGCCCGGCATTGGGCGAAGCCGTCACAAACAGATCGGTGTGCCCGCCAATGTAGGATGCCACACGCACGATTTCATCGGGATGATAGCAGTTCGTTCCCACGGCCATGACGCCGGCACGGTGCGCCTCCTCCAGAAGCTGATCCACGCGATGCCACCGCTCGGATCCGCCGCCGGTATTCCCGATCTGAAAAATGACGGGCAGGCCGGTCGCAGCGGCTGCCTGCAGAGCCGCGCGCGCTTCCCGCACATCGACAAATGTTTCAAGCAGCAACGCATCGGCCCCGGCAAGCGCCGCGCATTGACGGCGATAAATATCCAGCAGGGCGTCCGTCGGGAAGTCATCGATCCTTAACCCCAGCCCCAACGGCCCGACTGATGCCCAGACGATACAGTCCGATCCACCCGCCTCCCGCGCCAGAGCAACACCCACGCGGTTGGTCTCTTCACACAGATCCGCATCACCCGAATCTGTAAAGATCAGTGTATTGGCCGCAAAAGTATTGGTCACCAGAATCCGCGACCCTGCCGCAAGGTAGGTGGCATGCAGGTTCCTGACTGTTTCGGGCTGCCGGAGATTGAGGAGTTCCACGGGCTCGTCGTTCTTCCCGCCGGCCTGACGCAAGCAGGTTCCCATTGCCCCGCTGCCGATCAGCACATGGCGCCCCAACTCACTCATGATGGAATTTGTCATTTACCTCTTCTCCTGTTGCTCAACAACATAACCGGCCGGAAAGCACCGATCGGCTGGGTTGCCTTTGTCACCTGACTTATTTATTTTTAAATTCGTCTTCTATTGTTTCCACCACCTGATGAACATCATTATGACATCACTTGCCTTTTTGATTTCTCACCTCACAATCACAGCCACCAATGCTTTTTTCTTTTTTGATTTTTTCTAAAATTTTTGAGAATCCATGATCATGAAAATCTTCTTCAATGTCTTTTTTTGTATTTTTTTAAAACAGCAGCATATCAAATCATCATCTTTGAAATGATTTTTACCCTTTATATTTGAACCTGGTATGATCATCCTGTATTCCATGCTGATAACGATTAATACGCCAACTTGGCCTTTTCCAAAATTTGTTGCCATCCTACTCTTTTTAAAACTGAATAAAAAGATAAAAATCATTCTTAAATCAGTCACAACCAAATTTTAATGTTCCGGCATCTTCTTGAATATTTATCCAATAAGAAAAGAGGCTGAAACGCGGCACATACCGCACTTCAACCTCTTTATAATTTATAACAACACTGCAACTATTTTCCGGATTCCTTGTCGCGCTTCGCTTGCACGAACTACATGAAACTTTCTTCGGGAATGTCGATCGCGCTGCGGTCGCCGCACTTCATCGCCTTCTCGTATCCGAAGATATCGGGAACATGATTCATGACATAGAACCTGGCGGTGGCAATTTTGCCCTTGTAGAAATTGACATCGACATCACCTTTGTCTTTAAGCATCTGGGCCGCGAGCAGCGCCTGATCGAGCAGCAGCTTGCCGCAGTAGACTCTCGCGCCGGCATGCAGGGTCCGGGTGGCGTAGAGCTGTTTCATCTGCTTATCACCGGTGGTCCAGGCGGCATTCATGTTCACAATATCTTTGAAAGCAGCCATGGCATCCGCCATCATCGCAAACTCTGCCGCAAATTCTGCAGTCTTCTTTTCCGCAACAAAGGCGTCGATTTGGGCCACCCACTTCGTAAACGGCGCGCTGTCCTTCATGGTGAACTTGCGGCCGGTATAGTCCTGGGCCTGGATGAAGTTGGTGCCTTCCCAGATCCCGTAGATCACGACATCCCGGTACAGTTCCGCCGGCGCGTACTCTTCCGTGAAGCCGTAGCCGCCGTGGCAGTTGATCGCGTCGCCGGTGGCAAGCCTGGCCATATCGGACGTATAGGCCTTGCA
>CAYULE010000369.1:0-2669 GCA_964445385.1 uncultured Smithella sp. | reverse complement strand
TCGTGAAGGAATACGACAAGAGTTCGCCGAAAATGTATCAGGCGCTTTGCACCGGCGAACATTTGAAAAACGTTACCATTAAATGGTATCGGATTAACAAACAAGGGTCGGAGGAGCACTACTTCACCCATGTTCTGGAAGACGCCATCGTTGTCTCCATCAAACCGAGCATGCCGGTAGCCTTCCTTCCTGCCAACGAGCCCTATCGCCACATGGAAGAGGTGGCCTTCACCTACAAGAAAATCAAATGGACATGGGAACCCGACGGTATTGAAGCCGAAGATTCCTGGGCCGTGCCGAAGTAACAATTGAATCCACTTTTCGGGTTTAGACCCCCTCCCTGTTTTAAGGGGAGGGGGTGCCTGAAAACTTCGTTCCGGCATATGTCTGTTAAGGAATATCGAATGAACAAATTAAAAGAAATGCAAGAACTTGAAAATGCAGTGCATGGATTGGAAAGCACAGCAATGAACTTTTCTCTCCGCTTCATATCAGATGAGCAGGGAAGACTTGCATATAATCGCCAGGCAAGGGCAGTTGCAAATGAACTTCTTCAAGAGGTGAAGCTGGGCAAACGAACCGCTCGTGATGCAATGTATATTGCACAGGAAATGCGTAATATACTTATGAAGATGATTCGCGACACACGCACTTCCGAACCTACTTTAGCGTATGCTAAAGGATTAAAAAGTGAAGGTAAGAGTATCTCTTGGCTTTTGGACCGCTATTCACAAAAACTCTATGGAATAGATTTTGAACATTTGAAAACAACTCAACAACAGAATAAGGTGTATTTGGAAATTGTTAAAGCCTCGGGTAGACCACGCGCTGAAGAGAATGCATTAGCGACAAAACTCGGGCGTGCCGGACGATTTTTATTCGTCATTTCAATAGCCGTTTCTGTTTATTCTGTCGCTATGGCAGACGATAAAGTAATGGAAACGGCAAACCAGTCTGCTATTTTAGGGGGCGGCATGTTAGGAAGTGTCGCTGGCGGAGCTGCTGCAACCCTTGTCTGCGCATCAACCAGTGTTGTATGTGTAAGCGCATTTATAATAATTTTTTCATTTGGCGCTGCAACAGCATCAGATTTTGCATTTGATCGTATATTTAGGTGAGGACCTTTTATGGCTGTATATTTGTATTCGGTGTTGCTGATGACATTGTTTTACTTAATCGGAGATCCTCTGGAAGCATTTGGTCTTTCATTATTATGCTGGATTACAAAAGATGTAGCAGTTTATCTAATTGGGAAAAATGAGGAACTAGCTATTAAGAAACATTTTGCTCATTTTAAAAATAAACATGGCATTGGTTGTAAAGAGAATAAATCAGGCGATTAATGGTTCATTGAAATCATGCGTCATTCAACCCTAAATAGTCTCAATGAATTAGAGAGAACATTATCAATGTTTGAATCGGTAGCATTAAGTTTCGCAATCCGATTCATGAATGACTCAAATGTAAGAAAGCAATACATATCAAATATGCATCCCATTGACGAATTTACGATCAAGAATATTCATGGCAAAGATCCGGACTACGATAACACATCAAATTTGTATTATCAGGGACGTGGTACGGGAGTGATTTTAGAAGGTCTGTATTTAGCGGCGCAATATAAATTCAATAATAAATATATTTTGTTTCTTACCGAAGATTGCCCTTTTGAAGAAGGCTTGTTTATTTATCTCGTCGATCAGGCTCTGAACATATTGGATAGAGCGGAAATATCCATCCAATTCGCGCCAGGAATACTTGCTGATCTAAAAATTGAAAATGATCATGAAATAAGTTTTTCATTTTTTTCCAATGACGAGAAATGGACACTGACAATACTGCCGACGCCGAAAAGAGTATTCACCTTCGGTCTGAAAGTTCCCGTTAGGAGGCTCTTTTCCTTTTATAGAAAAAGATATTTCGAGTTGCGATGTGAAGAACGAATGAAATGATTGCTCTGAAAAGGATACGCCGCGAATGATCAGAAAAATAGCAAATGATGCCAATGATTGGGGGATATATGAGCGTTATTGATATGGGATCTACCGCAAGTTTTTTATTCGAGGTGACCGGTAGTTCTTCAATATTGGAAGTTGTAGGTTTCAAAACACTGGAAAGAATGTCTTCGCCCTATATAGTGGATGTATCTTTAGCCAGTTTCTCACAGATCAAATTTGAAGACGTGATGCAGAAGGAGGCACTTCTGACCTTAAGCGCCACCGGCGCAGATCGATACTTTCACGGCATTGTGAGAAAGTTTGAACATACCGGGAAGAATGGATTGAAGTACATCTATGCCGCCGAGATCGTTCCCTTTACTCAATTACTTTCCCTGGAAAAAGACTGCCGAATCTTCCAGAATAAGAACGTCCAGGACATTGTTGCGGATATTTTTAAGGACAGCAACATTCCCTCCGACCGCTACGACTTTCGGCTGAAAAACACTGAACGCAAAAGAAGATTCTGTGTTCAGTATCGGGAAACGGATCTGGACTTCATTAATCGCGTTCTCCAGGAAGAGGGCATTTTTTACTTCTACGAACACAGTAAAGACAAACACGTCATGGTTTTTGCCGATGATCCCACACGCTATAAACCTATTAAAGGCGATTCCGAAATAACATTCAAGCCATCAAGCGGATTAGTGCCGACGAAAGAAGCCATCACCA
>CAYULE010000368.1:0-2671 GCA_964445385.1 uncultured Smithella sp. | reverse complement strand
CTGCGGGAATTTCGCCGTGTCCGCGACGAGATCAAAGAAAAACTGACCGCTTTTTTTCAGGCAGAGAAAATCATAAATTAAGGAGGGATTTATGTCGGAACACATCGGTAGTAAATTATCATTTCTGGATCGCTATCTTACTGTATGGATCTTTGCAGCCATGATTCTGGGTGTAGGCATGGGTTATTTCATCCCTGGTGTGGAAGCGTTCATTAATTCCTTTCAGGTAGGCACCACCAATATGCCTATTGCTGTGGGACTGATTTTGATGATGTATCCACCGTTTGCCAAGGTGAAATACGAGGAGATGCCGCAGGTATTCCGTAACGGGAAAGTTCTCGGACTTTCGCTGGTGCAAAACTGGGTCATCGGGCCGATTCTGATGTTTATCCTGGCGATTGTGTTTTTACCGGACAAGCCTGAGTACATGGTGGGGCTGATTATGATCGGACTTGCCCGCTGCATCGCGATGGTGATTGTCTGGAACGAACTGGCCAAAGGCAATACCGAATATGCTGCGGGCCTCGTTGCTTTTAACAGCATTTTTCAGGTCCTTTTTTACAGCGTGTTTGCCTGGTTCTTTATTACAGTCCTGCCGCCGTATTTCGGATTTTCCGGCAGTGTCGTTGATGTCAGCATCCGGCAGATTGCCGAAAGCGTATTTATCTACCTGGGCATTCCCTGTATCGCCGGAGCATTGACCCGTCTCATCGGCGTGAAGCTTGTGGGAAAAGAAAAATACCATTCGCGCTTTGTCCCGCTGATCAGTCCGCTCACACTGATTGCGCTGCTTTTCACCATTGTGGTGATGTTTAGTCTGAAGGGTAATCTGATCATCTCGCTTCCGCTGGATGTTGTGCGAATCGCTATCCCGTTGCTCATTTATTTTGTCGTCATGTTTCTGGTATCGTTTTATCTGGGCAAGAAACTGGGAGCGGATTATTCCAAAACAACCACGCTGGCTTTCACGGCCGCCAGTAATAATTTTGAGCTGGCGATCGCCGTGGCCATTGCCGTGTTCGGGATCAACTCCGGAGCGGCATTTGCGGCTGTGATCGGCCCGCTGGTGGAGGTGCCGGTGATGATCGGCCTGGTGACAGTCGCGCTCAGGTTTCAGCAAAAGTATTTTCAAAAATAGACGGCTGATCAAGGGAGTAAAAGACGTTGAAGTCAATATATATCATAGAAAAATATCGCCACATCATCACCACTTTGCTGGCACTCATCGGCATCGGCATCATGGCCTATTACGATTATTGCGATACAACATGCAGTTATCTGAAGGGTGATATTATCGGCATCGATCTTAAATGGGTGGGTATCGCGTTTATGACGGTTGTCATCGTCTTTGCCGCTTTTCAACAAACGCCTTTTGTGCGGGCTCTGCTGGCCGCGGGGCTGGGTGTGGAGGTCCACCTGTATGCCTTTCAAGTGCAAAACGATGTCTATTGCCCCTTTTGTCTCGCTTTTTCAATTATGCTGATTACATCGTTCATCATTAACTATGAGATTCCATCCGCCTGGTATGAAAACCGCCGCCGGATGTGGCTCTATTTTCTCGGGGAGGTTAATTTTCCAATGTTTAAAATTAGCAGATTGCCGTTGTTGCTGGTAAGTGTCTTAGGCTATCTTGTTATCCTGTTGACTTTTTCTGGTTCTGTGACCCCTGCCTACGGTCAGGATTCTATTCGTGTGATTCCGTCGCTGGGGAAAGGGCCATACGAAGTCATCATGTTTGCCGACTACTTCTGCCCGCCCTGCCGCAGAATTGATGCGAAAGCCGAATCTTTATTTAAAGAATTATTAGCTACAGAACAAGTGAAAATAAGGTTTGTCGATGTCCCTTTTAATCGTGCCACGCCTGTTTACGCCAAGTATTATCTTTACGCGGTGAACGCGAATCCCGGGATGAACAATGTTTTTCACGTCCGGAAAGTACTTTTTAACGCAGCTCAGGGCAACCGGATTGAAAAAGAAGATGCCCTGGTTGCCTATCTGAAAGAACAGAAAATTATCTGGAAAACCATGGATGAAAAATCCATTTTTCCGCTTATGAGCGCGGTCATCAAAAAACACAAGGTTGATGCCACGCCCACCTGTGTCATCCGTTATTCCGCCGCAAACGTGAAACAATACAGCGGTGACGACGAGATATGGGACGGATTGATGAAGCTGAAAGCACACCTGGCGACTGCGCAAAAATAATACGGGCTGAGGTATTTTGTTCAGAGGACAAAGTAATGATTAAGAAAATAATTTTGCTGTTGATATGCTCAATTTTCATGACGATCACAGCTTACGCAGCTGACAGCGTAACTTTTGAAAATTATCTGAAGCGTTTTGACTATCAGGAACGCAAAGACATGAAAATTGGCATTTCCGAGATGCTGCAACTTTACAAACAGGGCAAAGTGCAGATTATTGATGTACGGTTTCCGGAAGAGTACCAGGCTTACAGCTTCGGTTTTATCAAGAATATCCCGCTTAACGAACTCCCGGACAGGCTTAAAGAATTGGACAAAACGAAGATGATCGTTACCGTTTGTCCGCACTATGACCGTGCTGAAATCGCCCGCACTTTTCTGACGTTAGAAGGTTACAGGTCGAAGTATCTCACCGACGGTCTTCTCGGGCTGGCCGACTATCTGCGGGGGGACAGGGCGAAAGATTT
>CAYULE010000367.1:0-2677 GCA_964445385.1 uncultured Smithella sp. | reverse complement strand
GCATAAGGTCAATACGTTAATTCTTGTCCACCGGCAGCAGCTTCTTACACAATGGACGGATAGGCTTGCGGAATTCTTGAAAATCGACGAAGTTCTGCCCGCTGTAGAAAAAAAGCGCGGACGCAAAAAAAAGCAAAATGTGATCGGATTGATTGGCGCGGGGAAGAAGAGCCCCGGCGGGATTGTGGATATTGCGATCATGCAATCTTTAAGCAGCGGCGGCGATGTTAAGGATCTAGTGAAAGATTACGGTATGGTGATTGTCGATGAGTGTCACCATGTTTCGGCGTTCAGTTTTGAACAGATCCTCAAGACTGTTACGGCAAAGTATGTCTATGGGTTGACGGCCACGGCGGCAAGGCAAGACGGTCATCATCCAATCATCTTCATGCACTGCGGCCCCGTCCGGTACCGGGTGGACGCAAAACAGCAGGCCGGCTTGCGGCCATTTGAACATTACATCATTCCAAGATTCACAAATTTCCGATTGTCGTTTGAGATAGACGAGAAAGATTATTCCATTCAGGAACTATATTCCGAAGTTGTGTCAAACGACTGGCGAAACAGGCTAATCACCGATGATGTCATCAAGAGTTATTCCGAAGGTAGAAACTCTCTTGTTCTGACTGAAAGAACCGCGCATGTCGGTGTGTTGGCAAAGATGTTGCGGGGAAGTATTCCGGATGTTATTTCATTGACCGGCAGCGCCAGTGCGAAAGAAAAGAAGGCGGCATTCATCAGGATCAATGAAACACCTGCCGGGCAGCCATTGACGTTGTTGGCGACTGGTAAATATATTGGCGAAGGTTTTGATGAACCAAGGCTCGATACGCTTTTTCTGGCAATGCCGATATCCTGGAAGGGGACCGTCCAGCAGTATGCAGGCCGCCTGCACCGTCTCTTTGCCGGCAAGGAAAATGTTCGGATTTATGACTACGTGGACAGCCAAGTCAGGGTATTTTCGAAGATGTATAATAAAAGATTAGCTGGTTATGCGTCACTGGGCTACAAGGTCAGGGCGGAGGGTCTGGCCGGCAATTCCATGGACATTATCTTTGACCATCAAAATTTCCAACCTGTTTACGAGAATGATTTGGCAAACGCCCGAAAAGAAATTGTGATTGTCAGTCCGTTTGTCACGAAAAGAAGAATTCAACAGACTTTGCCCTTGATCAGCACTGCTGTTCAAAAGCAAGTTAACGTCACCATTGTGACCCGGCCTGTTGCTGATTACAAAGACGATCAGACCCTGAATGAAATATTTGCCGCGATGGATTCAAAAGGGCTGCGAATTGTTTTCAAATCCAACATCCATCAAAAATTTGCGATCATCGACCAGAGTATTGTCTGGTACGGAAGCATTAATCTCTTGAGTTATGGCCGTTCGGAAGAAACCATGATGCGCCTGGAAAGCGTGAACATTGCTCGCGAGTTAATAAAAATCCTTGAATAAAACAGATTCCTTTTATCCCGAAACTATAGAATTTGTCGGTTTTTAGAAAATTGCATAAGATGAAATCCTGTGGTACACTTTTAACCAAATTGTGGAGGTATTTTTTATGCATGGCACAGAGGACATCATTCAGGAGGCTGCCGCACTACCTGTAGAACAGCGTATCATCCTTGTTGACTCCATCCTTCGCACCTTGAACATTCCGAATCCTGACATCGATACGAAATGGACTGTGGTTGCCAGACGCCGTCTTGCCGAACTTCGGTCCGGACATGTCCAACCTGTTTCAGGCGAGCAGGTTTTTGCACAAATCAAGAAGCGGTTCGAGCGATGACATTTGATTTTCATCCGGATGCAGAAAAGGAATTCCTTGAAGCAATTGCGTATTACGAAAACTGCGCACCGGGATTAGGAGAAGATTTCTCCCTGGAAGTCTATTTCACCATACAGAACATACTGTCCTATTCTCATGCATGGCCGATTCTTGAAGATGATATCCACCGATGTTTGACTAATCGTTTTCCATATGGAGTTCTGTACAGTATTGAATCTAATTGTATTTACATCCTTGCCGTTATGCATCTTCATAGGGATCCGGACTACTGGAAGTCCAGGCTCTAGAGCGGCAGAATCTGAATATTATGTACATTGCCCCATGAAGACAGTCGATTATTCATTAATACAATTTTAAATCACCACTTTAAAATTGTATTAATGAAAGCGTGGTTTTGGCTTAGCCTGTTTCCATGAAATATATTTATTGCCAAATAGAATCTTGTATCAAGAAGATCATGAATTATTAAATCTTTTGGCCAGCCGTTGTTCATAGATTTTTAAACATGTCTCAATTTAGCAATCGATATGAATGGTTTTTCTTCCTTGACTTACAGAATTTCTGCGATTACAAACCATGCAAAATGAAACATAGGATTTCGATTTGCAATGTTCATAGAACGCCGACTGCGCAAAGAAATTGAACGATCCTTAAAAGCCTATCCGGTTGTGGGTATTGTCGGCTCACGCCAGACAGGAAAAACCACACTGGCCAAACAGATACAATCTAATATTAAGACAAAATCAATATATCTGGATCTGGAAGATTTTGGACCAGCTTCGGCGATCTTGGTTGCCGCAAGGGGTTTATCGTCTATCCGGGCAGCGAAGCAGATCCCCTGAAAAATATTACGGACATTGTAAAATAATATCCTATCCCTTTTAGGAAAC
>CAYULE010000366.1:0-2677 GCA_964445385.1 uncultured Smithella sp. | reverse complement strand
GAAATGGGCGATGTCTTTTTCACTCTGGTAAATTTGAGCCGCTTTCTTTCTGTTGACGCTGAAAAGGCAACAACCGGAACCATTGATAAATTTTTACGGCGCTTTAACTATATCACGGAACAACTTGCCGCCCGCGGTCAATCGCCTGATGAAGCGACGCTTGATGAAATGGATTCTCTCTGGAATGACGCCAAAGAGAAGAGGATGTAGAAAGTGGATTATTTCCTTTGCGTAATGGGTATGGTTTTTATTGTTGAAGGGCTTCCCTATCTTGTTTTTCCCGAAAAATTAAAACCTTATCTCCTTAAAATGACAACGCTGCCGGATACCACATTACGGTTTATCGGTATTTCCGCCATTTGTCTCGGTTTGATCCTGCTTTATTTCGGGCGGCGCTGATGGAATTGATTGACAGCCGCCGCTTATTCTGATTATTTGCGCAAGATTTTTCGTTTTTTACCAGGAAAGATATGAAGTTAAAGGATTTTTCATATACTCTGCCCGATGAACTCATCGCGCAACAGCCGCGTCCGCAAAGAGACGCCTCCCGCATGTTGCTGCTTCATCGTCAGCAGAAGACCATCGAGGACGGACAATTCGCTTCATTGCCGGAATTTCTGCAAAAAGGCGATGTCCTCGTCATCAATGATTCCCGCGTCATTCCGGCCAGGATTTACGGAAAAAAATCCACCGGGGCGATTCTGGAAATACTCCTGCTAACCTGTAAAGAAAAAAAGAATGGTTCGGAGCTGTGGGAAGTACTGGCGCGCCCCGGAAAAAGGATCAATGAGAATGACACCATCGATCTGGGGCACTCCTGCGAGGCAAAGGTCGTAACCCGTCTTTCGGACAAGAAATGGCTGATGGCGTTTCACGCGCAAGACGGTTTTGAAAACTACCTGGAAAAATTCGGACGAGCACCGCTGCCGCCATACATTAAGCGAAAAAAGAGCATTGCCTCGGATAATACCAACGACCGCGAGCGTTATCAGACCGTTTATGCCAAAGCCGCAGGCTCCATTGCCGCGCCAACCGCCGGCCTGCATTTTTCACCGGAAATCATGAACACTTTGCAATCGAAGGGTGTTCAGATCGCTCCCATCACACTACATGTCGGGATCGGCACCTTTTTCCCTATTGAAGTTGAAAACGTCGAAACGCACGTCATGCAAACCGAATGCTTTGAAATCAGCCCTGATGCGGCGGAAAAAATCAATAATGCCAAACGGGTCATTGCCGTGGGCACAACATCGTCCAGGACCCTGGAGAGTGTGGCGGACAAAAACGGATATATTGCGCCTCAATCCGGGGAAACATGTCTTTATATTTATCCCGGCTACACTTTTAAAAGAGTGAATGGACTCTTAACCAATTTTCATTTGCCGCAGTCTTCTTTATTTTTGCTGGTCTGCGCTTTCGCCGGCACGGATTTCATGAAGGAAGCCTATGCCCATGCCGTTGATAATCGTTATTATTTTTATAGTTACGGCGATTGTATGCTGATTGTATAGGACAGAACCCATGCCTTTTTCGTTTGAACTGATTAAAAAAGATCAAGAGACCGGCGCGCGCCTGGGAAAAATGATCACCCCTCACGGCACGGTGGATACACCCACCTTCATGCCTGTTGGCACGCAGGGTACCGTGAAATCTTTGCGACCCGAAGAAATTCAAAGCTGCGGCGCTCAAATCATTCTGGGCAACACCTATCACCTATATTTGCGGCCCGGTCATGAAACCATTCGCAAATTGGGCGGTCTCCATTCTTTCATGAATTGGCCGGGACCGATCCTGACGGACAGCGGCGGATTTCAGGTTTATTCGCTGGGCGCCCTGCGCAAGATTCTGCCGGACGGTGTCATGTTTCAATCCCACATTGACGGTTCTAAACATTTTTTAAGCCCTCAAAAAGCCATCGAAATCCAGGAAGCGCTGGGCTCGGACATCCAGATGTGTCTGGACGAGTGTACCCCCTACCCCGCGACACTCAAACAAACACAGGATTCTCTGGCCCTGACCGTGAAATGGGCCAAATTGTGCCGTGAGGCAAAAACAAACCATGAGCAGGCCCTTTTTGGCATTGTCCAGGGCGGCACGTACCTGGATTTACGTCGCCAGGCCGTCGAACAAATGGTCCCCATCGGTTTTGACGGTTACGCGTTGGGTGGCGTAAGTGTGGGCGAGCCCAAGGAAATGATGTATGCCATTACCGATGAAATCACCCCTCTGCTGCCGGAAGACAAGCCGCGCTACCTGATGGGCGTCGGGACACCTGCGGATATTGTTTATGGTGTTTCATGCGGCATTGACATGTTTGACTGTGTCATTCCTACACGCTGCGCGCGTCACGGATTATTGTTTACAAATTCCGAAAAGGTTGTTATAAAAAACGCCCGCTGGAGGGAAGATAATAATCCGATTGATGAAACATGCGATTGCTACACCTGTAAAAATTACTCTCGGGCATATTTAAGACACCTTTATATTGCCGGTGAGATACTGGCTATGATATTAAACACCATTCATAACATCCGCCATTATATGCTTTTGATGGAAAAAATCAGGGCGGCGATCAGGGAGAATCGATTTTTAGAATTTAAAAAAGATTTTTTAAACAAATAGGATGAAATTAAAAATATTTCTGATAAATAGCAACAGACTAAGGAGGGACTAAAAT
>CAYULE010000365.1:1606-2710 GCA_964445385.1 uncultured Smithella sp. | reverse complement strand
TTGCGAAACGCGTAAAAGGTGCCCATCGCGTTCGAGCCGCCGCCCACGCAGGCTACCAGCACATCGGGATTCCGGCCTTCCATTCTGGCCAGCTGCTTTTTAATTTCCAGGCCGATGACCGACTGAAAATTCCTCACCATCATGGGGTAGGGGTGCGGCCCGGCGGTTGTGCCGATAATGTAAAAGGTATCGCGAACGCTCCCCACCCAGTAACGCATGGCTTCGTTCATCGCGTCTTTGAGGGTGGCTGTGCCGCTTTTGACCGGCACAACTTCCGCGCCGAGAATCTTCATGCGGAAAACATTCGGCGCCTGACGGCGGATATCTTCCTCGCCCATAAAGATTTTACATTCCATGCCGAACAGCGCCGCTACCGTTGCCGTTGCCACGCCGTGTTGTCCCGCGCCGGTTTCCGCGATGACTTTCTTTTTGCCCATCCGACGCGCCAGAAGCGCCTGGCCCAGCGTATTGTTAATTTTATGCGAGCCGGTATGATTCAAATCCTCTCGCTTGAGATAAATTTTTGCGCCTCCCAGGGCTTTCGTCATTCTTTGTGCAAAGTAAAGCGGGGTGGGCCGGCCCGCGTATTCTCGCCGGTACCAGTCAAATTCCTTTGCAAATAATTTATCTTTTTTGGCTTTGTCATAGGCTTCTTCGAGTTCAAGAAGCGCGGGCATTAATGTTTCGGCGGCATAGCGCCCGCCAAAGATGTCAAAATGTCCGTACTGATCCGGTAGTGTTTTCATGTCGTTTCCCTTCTGATAAATATTTGCGGTGTTGCAATCCCTTGTGATTCGTCCCGGATGATTTGCATCATCCGTCCAATTTTCACGGGATCTTTTTTCCCGGGCGCGTTTTCCAGGCCGCTGTTGATATCCAGCGCGGCGGGTTTAACTTTGTGGAGCGCTTCGCTGACATTGTTTTCATTTAATCCGCCGGAAAGAATCAGCGGCCTTGCAATCCTTTTCGCCAAATCCCAGTTGGATGTCTTGCCCGTGCCGCCATAGAGACCGGCATGACGACTATCCACCAGGATAGCGGCGACATCGTAAAGTGTGGCAGTCTCGACGTCCTCTTCTGTTTTTAATTCCATCGCCTTGATGA
>CAYULE010000365.1:0-1506 GCA_964445385.1 uncultured Smithella sp. | reverse complement strand
CGCAGTTTTCCGCCGATGTCCGGCGCAACAACCAATGCCTCCCCGATGAGAAAGGTGTGAATGCCCGCTTTCATGAGATGTTCAATGTCTGCACGATTCTTAATCGCGCTTTCGGCCACGACGGTTTTGTCCGTCGGGATACTTTCTTTCAAAGTCCGGCTGGTGTTGATATCCGTGATAAATGTATCGAGATTGCGATTATTGATTCCGATGATATCGGCACCTGCGGCCAGCGCGACATCCAACTCATCTTGTGTGTGCACTTCGGTAAGCGGACTTAACTCCAGCTTTCGGGCAAGCTCTATAAATTCCGCAAGTTTTTCACCCAACACTCGAACAATCAGTAAAACGGCGTCCGCGCCGATGGCCCGGGTTTCATAAATCTGGATCGGATCGATGATGAAGTCTTTGCGCAAGACCGGAAGATGAACCTCACTTTTAATTTGCGTCAAATAATCCTTGTGACCGAAAAAATATTTTTCATCGGTGAGTACCGAAATCGCGGCTGCGCCATTTTGTTCATACGCGCCGGCAATTTTGAGCGGCTCAAAATGTTCAACCAGCCGGCCGCGTGAAGGCGACGCGCATTTAACTTCGGCAATGATTGCGCAGGCCTTATCGTTGATGGCCGCCCGGAAGTCCCGACAGGGTGGAAGCCCGGCGATGGTCTTTAGTAAAGTGGACACGGATGTGGTTGTTTTCAGCCGTGCTACTTCCTCTTTTTTAGTTTCGATAATTTGATCTAAAATCATATAAATTTCAACTGTTGCTCATTTCAATCAATGCCTGCAGTTTCTTCACGGCTGCGCCGCTGTCGATGCAGTCGGCTGCGACCCTGACGCCTTCTTTGATGTCCGTTGCTTTTTCTCCAGCTGCGATCGCGAGCGCAGCGTTCAGCAGCACGACATCCCGGCACGCGCCGGGTTTGCCCGATAGAACATCTCTGGTGATTTGTGCGTTGGTTGTCGGGTCACCGCCGCGGATGGACGTGAGCGGATAGGTTGTTCCCACGTAATCCTTCGGATGGATATTGTAGGTGCGGACGATGCCGTCTTTTAATTCCGCCACGCGCGTTTCGCCGGTAATGGTGACTTCATCGAGTCCGTCTGAGCCGTGGACAACAAACGCCCTTTTGGTTCCCATGTTTTTTAAAACGTCGGCGAACATTTCTGTGAGCTTTGGATCATAAACGCCCAGCAGTTGCGCGGTGGCGCCTGCCGGATTGGTGAGCGGCCCCAGCATGTTGAAGATGGTGCGGATGCCGATTTCACGGCGCGGGCCGATGGCGTATTTCATCGCGCCATGCAGCTTGGGTGCGAACAGAAAACCGATGCCGATTTGCTGAATGCACTCTTCGACGATTTCCTGATTGACACAGATATTAACACCCAATGCTTCGAGCACATCGGCGCTGCCGCAGCCGCTGGAGACGGCCCGGTTGCCGTGCTTGGCGACAATAATGCCCGCCGCGGCTACGACAAAAGCCGTGGTCGTGGAAATATTAAA
>CAYULE010000364.1:0-2718 GCA_964445385.1 uncultured Smithella sp. | reverse complement strand
CACAATCCTGCGTTTTGAAAACCGGGGATTACACGACGGTGCTGGCGGCGGCGGTATTTGTTTTCTGAAAACAACAGTTTAAGGGAGGAATACTTATGAATGGCGCAAATCGCAGCGGAAGAGGAAATGGCGGCGGGCAGGGAATGGGTGGCGGCCGTGGCCGTAAGGGCGGACCGATTGCCGGCGGTGCGGTCGGCACATGCCGGTGTCCCAATTGCGGCCATACGCAGCCGCATGAACGAGGTGTTCCCTGCACGCAGGTTCAGTGCCCGCAGTGCAAGACGGCGATGATTCGGGAATGAATAAACTATGGGTTAGGGAAAATAACTGACGTATTGGACATAGGCGCGGATTCTATCCACGTCAGGATGGCGGTGGCGCGTCTGACACCGCTTCGCGTCGCCGCCACCGATTTTAATCCCGCTGTTGCGGGGCGAGCTTTAATTCTCCGTAGCTTGCTGCGAGGTGGTTGATTCATTACAGGGGATGGATGAGCATTCAATCATTCTCCCAAGATTTCACAAGGGGAATTGAAATTGAAAAGAATAGGGATTATCATCTGTGCCCGCTACCACAATTGCGGAGGAGGAAAATGTTTCAGGGCTTTGCGCGAACGCCACGGCGGTTTTGCCCGGTACGCTTCAGATGAGGCCCTGGAAATCGTTGGATATTCGACCTGCGGCGGTTGTCCGGGTGGAAATGTGGAATATGTGCCTGCGGAATTTCTAAAAAATGGCTGCGATGTCGTCCATCTGGCCACCGGTCTTGTAGTGGGGTACCCTCCCTGTCCACGGCTGGGGCAATTTAAAGTTTTTATTGAAGAGCAGTTTAAGCTGCCTGTGGTCGTGGGGACTCACCCGATTCCGCTTAAATACATGGAGACTCAGCGCAGACTCCCCTTCTGGAAACAAACAGGCATGGAAGAATTCGCGGGGCACCTGGTGACTGAATCCCGGGAGCTGATGGAATCTTATAATTGATTTCAAAGAAAGAGAGAACAATATGAAAATAGCAATCACAACATCCGGCAACGATTTGAATGCGCCGCTCGACACCCGTTTCGGGCGCGCGCCGAAGTTTTTGATCTACGATCTTGAAGCCAAAACCTTCGAAATTGTCGATAATGAACAAAATCTGAATGCGGCGCAGGGGGCGGGCATTCAGTCCGCGCAAAACATTGCCCGGCAGGGGGTGAAAGCTCTGGTCACCGGGCATTGCGGCCCGAAGGCTTTCCGTGTTCTTCAGACTGCCGGCATCAAAATCTACAATACTTCCGCGGCAACCGTATCGGAAGCGCTGGAACTTTACGTTGCAGGCAAGCTTGCCGAATCGACGAACGCCGACGTGGAAGGACACTGGGTATGAATCCACGGAATATCCCATATGGGTCTATCGGCGTCATCCACAGCGAACATACGATTGCTGAGAAAACACCCATTCAGCCTGTTTACGCCAAAGGCTGCAAGGGACATGTTGAGCTGTGGCCGGAATTTACCGAGGGGCTGAAAGACCTGAGCGATTTTTCGCACATTTACCTTCTCTATCACTTTCATCAATGCCATCAGGTCAAACTTATTGTTAAACCGTTTTTGCAGGATGTTGATCGCGGTGTTTTTTCGACGCGTGCGCCGTTTCGTCCCAATCCCATCGGCCTAAGTGTCGTGGAGCTTCTTGGTATTGAAGGCAATATCTTGCATCTAAACAACGTGGATATCCTGGACGGCACACCGCTTCTGGATATCAAGCCCTACACGGCTAAATTCGATCTTCACCCTGTCAAGAAGAACGGCTGGCAGGACGAAGTAGAAGAGCATACCGCCCAAAGGCGGGGAAAGCGCGGGTATAGCCGATCGTGAAATCATCGATTGATTGCATCCCTTGTTTTGTGCGTCAGGCCGCGGACGCCGTCAGAATGAGCACGTCCTCGGATGAAGAACGGAAGCGCCTGATGCTCGCGGTTCTGGAATGGATGGGCGATATTGATCTGGATGCGTCACCGCCTGCCGCCGTACAGATGATTCACCGCCGTCTGCGCGGCCTCTTGCCGACGGACGACCCTTACCGGGCAGCCAAAGCCCGGCAAAATGATTTTGCGGCCCGGCTGATGCCGTCCATCCGGCGGCGGATTTCCGAATCGTTTGATCCTCTGACCATGGCGGTCCGCTATGCCATCACCGGCAACATCATCGACCTGGGCGTAAAAAACGGCATTGGATTCGGCGATATTTACTCGGCACTGCAAAGCGCGCCCATCCAGCCCATTTTCGGCGATATGACGGCATTTAAGAAAGCCGTTACAGAGGCGCAAAACATTCTTTATCTTGCCGACAACGCCGGAGAAATCTTTTTTGACCGTCTGCTCATCGAACATCTGACAGACGCCCGCGTCACGCTGGCCATGCGCGGCATGCCGGTTATTAACGATGCGACACGCGAAGACGCGCTGGCGGCGGGTCTTGATGAAATTGCGGAAATCATCGACAACGGTTCCGACGCGCCGGGAACCATTTTGGAGGATTGCAGTCCGGAATTTCAGCGCTGTTTCGAAGCCGCCGACCTGATCATCGCCAAAGGACAGGGCAATTTTGAGAGTTTAAGTGATGTGCCCGGTAATATCTTTTTCCTCTTTTTGACCAAATGCCCGATTATCAGCGCCCGTTCGGGTTACGACATGGGAACTTACGTGGCGGCAAATCGGTTCAGGCGCAGGAACGTCCC
>CAYULE010000363.1:0-2724 GCA_964445385.1 uncultured Smithella sp. | reverse complement strand
ATGCCGAACAGTGTCACTCCGCGTAAAATGAAGGGAAACACCGTCAGTTTGAGATCCGGCGAGATGACGTTGCCACAGCATGTGATGGCGCCGTATCCACGGATAGACCGTATGGCCGATGTGAGGACATCCCCTCCAAGCGTATCAACGCATTTCGTCCATCTTTCTTTCAATAGAGGCCTGCCACTTTCATCGACCAGTTCAGCCGGTTCAATGATGCTTTTTGCGCCGATCCCCATCAGAAACTCCCGCTCATCCTGAAGGCTGTTGAGCGCCGTTACGGAATACCCCGAATGGGAAAGAATTGAAACCGCGATGCTTCCCACACCGCCGCTTGCACCCGTAACCAGAATCTCATCCGCCGGGTCCATGCCGAAGTCCACCAAACGCAGAATGGAAAGAGCCGCCGTAAAACCCGCCGTACCAAAAATCATACTCTCTCGCAACGACAATCCCGCGGGTTTTCTCACAACCCATGAAGAAGGAACCCTGATATACTGCCCCAGACCACCGGATGTATTCATCCCCAGGTCATAGCTGGTCACAATCACCTCATCGCCGGGTTTGAACTCGACGGCGCTGCTCTCTTCAACAATGCCCGCCGCGTCAATTCCCGGCGTGTGAGGGTATTTCCTTGTCACCCCCCTGTTCCCGATGGAGGAAAGCATGTCTTTGTAATTCAGAGACGAATACAGCACTTTGACAAGAACGTCTCCCGCCGGAAGCGCGTCAACCGACAATTCTTCAATTGCCCTTTGAAATTGTTTTTCAGCCGCTTCCCGTATCATCAACCCCTTGTAAGTCTTGTTTCCCATAACGACCTCCTTTTGATGTTTGAATCGAAATGATTTATATATAATTTAACCTAATCCTTTTTCTGTTTAAGCCCGGCAAAATGGAACGCCGTCTTCCGCCGCCAGATTTTTCAGAAACGTCATCCTCGAGCATGGGGCAAGTAGTTTGTCACTCAGAATCATACCCCTGTCAGTTACGGAAGAATCCGCCACTAATGCGGAAGGGATTATTTCATTCTTTTAAATTTTCTTCAACCGAAGAGATCAGAGAGCTACCGGGATAAAACACCGGGACGCTGTTTCCTTATTAACTTCCTGTTATTTCTGAGCCCTTTTACATCACTTTTATACAATCCGAATACCCGTTTCCAGAATCTCTTTAACGAAGTAATCGCTGTCGTTGAAGTCTTCCGGACGGTAAGGCATCGGGGATAATAGAGGACGTACTTCAAAATATTATTACCTGCGCCGTGAGAAGGGGTAAGGTGATTGTGGAGGACAGATAATGATCCCCTTCAGGCATCAACGCGCAGAATAACCGATTCGCCTTGGGCAAGTCCGCCGCAGATGGCTGCCATACCGTAGCCGCCGCCGCGTCTGCGGAGTTCGTAAACCATATGCATTGCCAGTCTGGCGCCGCTTGCGCCCATGGGGTGACCAATGGCAATAGCTCCGCCGTTGACATTGGTTTTCTTCAGGATTTCCTGCCACTTTTTTTCGTTGTCACGGGCAAGCATTTTTGTGGACGTCAGGGTTACTGCGGCAAAGGCTTCATTGATTTCGATCATGTCCATTTGTTCAAGCGTCATACCCGCCTTGTCCAGCGCTTTCTGGATAGTGTAGGCCGGGATTTCGGCTATCATCCGGGGCGGCATTGCGGATGTCACAGAGGCAACGATGGTGGCCAGAGGTTTCAGACCTTTTTCTTCCGCCTTTTTCCTCGTCATGAACAGAATGGCACTGGAACCGGCAGACAGTGGGGGGGCATTGCCTGCAGTCACCGTCGGGCTGCCGTAAACGGTTTCCAGCCTGGCGAGGCCTTCAAGAGTCACTTTCCGCGGCGATTCATCCTTGTCAATGATAATAGACTCCCTGTTCTTCTGCGGGATGACGACGGGCGTGATTTCTTCGCCTACCTTGAACTTTCCTTCAGCAAAGGCCCTGGCATATTTATCCTGACTACCCATGGCCCAAACATCCTGCATCTCCCGTGTCACACCGTGCGCTACGGCTATTTCTCCCGCATCGATGGCGACAGAGTTGAACCCTTTGGCCGGATAACCGATTTCATACATGCAGTCAATGAGTGTAATGTGTCCAAGTTTAACGCCTTTTCTCAAGCCGGGCGCCAGATGGGGTGTGCGGGGCATGTTTTCGGATCCCACGGCCATGGCGATTTCGGCGTCTCCGACCCTGATGGCCCTCATACCCAAACGTAAACAGGTCAGAGATGTACAGCAGGCCCGGTCGATGGTAAGGGAGATGTTCTCAGCGGGAAACCCGGCCAGGAGGGTGGCCTGTCTGGCCGGGATATTCGATTCCAGCGCTATTTCCGCCGGGACGCAACTACCGTAAGTAATCTCGTCGATATCGGCAGGGTTTAAACCGACCCGATGAACCACCTCTTTCATAACCATGACTCCGAGGTCGATACTGGGAATGACCGACATGGCGGAATCGAATTTACTGAACGGCGTTCTTGCGGCGCTGACGATAACGATATCATCTTGATTTTTCATGCTGCTTGGTCTCCCTATCTATAATCACTGCTTTCTCTTCCAAATAAAAGGGACACGGGCCGTTGTTTCCTTATTAACTTCCTGTTATTTCTGAGCCCTTTTTACATCACTCTTATACAATCAGAATACCCGTTTCCAGATTCTCTTTAACGAAGAATGACCAGGTTCAGGTCTTGGAATATAAGTTTACA
>CAYULE010000362.1:1343-2755 GCA_964445385.1 uncultured Smithella sp. | reverse complement strand
ATTCTTGCAGGAGTTACAATTTGGTTGGCCATCCCGCAAGCAGATGCTTTCCCATCCCCTTGGTTTTTGAATCCCCGATGATATTTAACACTTTGATCAGATAATTCCGTGTTTCACAGGGATGAATAACATCCTGAATGCCATAGACCCGGGCTGCCGGGTAAGGGGATGAGTCGGCCATCATTTTCTGCACCAGTTTTTCCCGTTCGAAAGCAGGCAGGCTGCCGAAAACGATATCGGCGCCGATTTGGGGATCCATAAAACTGATTTCCGCTGTCGGCCAGGCAACCATGAAATCGCTTCCTGCTCCGGCGGCACACATATTGACCAGGGCCTGGCCATATCCTTTGCGGATCAATACAGTGATTTTAGGCACCGTTACCTGAAAAAGGGCTTGGAGATTGTTTACAACCCGGGCGCCTACTCTCTTCAATTCCGCCTCTTTCCCGGTCATATGCCCCGGGGTGTCAACCAGGAAAATCAAGGGAATATTGAAGGAATCGCAATGGCACATGAAACCGGTGGATTTTTCCAGAGCATCCGTATCGGTGGCACCGGCATTGACAATGGGATTGCTGGCGATAATTCCGACTGTTTCACCGCCGATCCGGGCTAGACAGGTAATGAGCATCTCTCCAAAAGAGGGCTTGAATTCCAGATACTCTCCCCCATCGACAATGCATTCAATGATTTTATGCATATTATAGGCACGAGTGCGCTTCTCGGGCAAAACATCCAGAATCTTTTTGATCCGGAGATCGGAGCCCGACGGTACGGACCGTTTCGGCGGTAGTTCCTGGCAGTTTGCGGGCATATAGTCCAGGTAGCACTTGATGAGACGGAAGCAATCCGTTTCATTTTCGGCCACTTGATCGGCCATGCCGGTTTTTTGCGCATGAATCTGCCATCCCCCCATTTCTTCAGCGCTATACTCCTGACCGATGGCCTTTCCCAATGCGCGAGGGCCGGAAACAGAAATGGCGGCCCCTTTAACGATCAGGGTAAAGTCCGCCAGGCAGGCCTGCCAGTCGGGGACGCCGTGGCAGTCACCCATCGCCGCCATCACGTAAGGCACCTGCCTGAAATGGCTGTAACCGGCGCGGGCCGCGTCGGAGCCCACGCCGTGATAGAGCATTCTTCCGGAGTCCTGCAGATCAGGAATCCGCTGTCCCCCGGCTTCGCCCAGCCAGATCATGGGGATGCCGTAACGATAAAGCTGGTTTTTGAAGATGCCCATCTTTTTATTGTTGATCATGGCGCTCGATCCCGCCAAGACAGTAAAGTCATTTGCGATGACTCCCACCCGCCTGTCATTGATCGTACCGAAACCAAGGATCAGGCCGTCAGCAGGCGTCTTCTCTTCCATCCCGGGGATGTCGGAAACACATAGGGCGCCGAGTTCCAAAAAAGAG
>CAYULE010000362.1:0-1243 GCA_964445385.1 uncultured Smithella sp. | reverse complement strand
CTGTCGAGGGTATTGGGCGCGACCCATTCGAATTGCGGACTCACCCGATGCTCACTTTTCAAGGTTCCCCGGATTTCCTTACCCAGTGCTTCAACATGCTCTTTCATTCCTTCTCCATATTCCAATGTGATTTTTAATTGTGTGACCCGCGGCGAGGGATCGTCTTTGATGACTCGCATGTGCCCCGTTACGCGAGGAACGAACCGCTGGAGGGTGGCATGGATGGCGCCGGCAAAAACATTGACACCCTTGACCGTCAGCATGTCGTCCGCGCGGCCAACAGTTTTCACTCGGAAACCCTTAAAGCCGCAGCCCGGACATTCTGATGTGAAAACTTCAACGATGTCGCCGGTGGCATACTTTAAATAGGGAGAAGCTTTTTTCATCAGATGCGTTCCTACTATTTCTCCCACGGCCCCGTCTTTAATCTCCACAGGCTCTTTTGTTGTCGGATCCACAAGGTCTTCCGTTGATACATCCCAATCTTCAACAAAGTTGTGGAGTCCGTGATATTCATCGCAATTACAGGAAACTGAAATATTGAGGAGAGATGGTCCCCACCAGTCATACCAGCGGCAACCAAAGGCATCTTCAACCTTCTTTTTCAATTCCGGAATTCCGCATCCGGCTTCGCCTGTCAGGAGAAGGCACTTGAAACCCAGCGCCCGGGGGTCGATCTTCAAGGTGTTTTTCAACAAATCGGCATAAAATTCGACGATGGCCGATCCTGTGTACCAGTAGGTTGGTTTCATCCATTTTACCATTTCCATTGCCGGTTGAGGCCCCAGGCGAATATCGATCGGGAGTGGAAGGATTCCCGCTTTTTCCACGCCGGGAAGAATCGACGAGGTGGCGTACACACCCAGAGGATAGAGAAAAAAGGCCCGATCGCCTTTGCCGAGACCTAAAAGCTTATGCATGAAAACCGTCGCATTCGCTACATAATCGCGATCCTCGCTCGTTTGGCTGTAAGGATATGTCGGATGGCCCGTTGTGCCGGAAGTGCCTCCGGTCGAGATGATATCCGCCGGATCGCAACAGACGTGAAGCCCGAAGGGATGTCCATACTTCTGATAAGACGCTTCCATGCTTTGTCGCTCGCGATCCTTGTCCATAAAGATGGGCAACTTGCGGAGATCTTCGATGGTCCGGATATCCGCCGGATTTGCTCCGCACTCTTTAAATCGTAATTGGTAATATTCAGGAGAGTGGTCATACATATACTGAATGGATTGTCTCAGAA
>CAYULE010000361.1:0-2758 GCA_964445385.1 uncultured Smithella sp. | reverse complement strand
GTTCACGATCCAGACGAAAACCTCAGGCTCAGAAAAACAAAGATAAGCTGAGATTAATACCACTAGGAGGCCTAGGTGAAATCGGGAAGAACTTAAACGTATTTGAGTACAAGGATGACATCATTCTTGTCGATTGCGGTCTCAAGTTTCCCGACGATGATATGTTCGGAATTGATATCGTCCTACCGGATTTTAACTACCTGATCGAAAATCAGGAAAAGATTAAAGGGGTCGTTATCACCCATGGCCATGAGGATCATATTGGGGGGCTGGTTTATCTCTTGAAAAAGATCAATATCCCGATTTATGCGACCAAATTCACTGTGGGCCTGATCGATAAAAAGCTGAAGGAACATGGCTTATTAACAAAAACTACCCGAATTATTGTTAAGCCCAAAGATCGGATTGATATTGGCGAATTTAATGTTGAGTTTATCCGGGTCAACCACAGTATCGCCGATGCCGTGGGACTCTGTATCAAATGTGCAGCAGCAACCGTTGTCCATACCGGTGATTTTAAAATTGACTATCATCCCATTGGCGGCGAAATAATCGACTTGCAGCGATTTGCCAAAATTGGTTCCCAGGGTGTGGATCTGCTGATGTCAGACAGTACCAATGTTGAAGGGGCTGGGTTTACACCCTCAGAAAGTACCGTGGGACCAACCTTGTATAATTTGTTTCGAGGAGCTAAAGGGAGAATTATCGTAACCACCTTTGCCTCCAATGTCCATCGGCTGCAACAGGTAATTGACGCTGCGGTTGAATATAATCGAAAAGTCATTATCTGTGGCCGAAGTATGGAAAACGTCACTGAAGTGGCCATGGATTTGGGATACATGAAAATACCACCCAATGTATTGGTTCAACTAAAAGACATCAAAAACTATAAGGACAAAGAACTGGTTATCATTACCACCGGTAGCCAGGGCGAGCCGATGGCAGCACTGGGAAGAATGGCATTGGGTGAGCACCGTCACCTGACCATAAAAAAAGAAGATATGGTTATTATTTCGGCATCACCAGTACCAGGAAACGAGAAAATGGTTTCTGAAGTGATTAATAAACTGGTGGAACTGGGATCGGATGTTGTTTACGGACGGTTTGCTGAAATCCACGTTTCTGGTCATGCCCGTCAGGAAGAATTAAAACTGATGATTACCTTGGTCAAGCCCAAGCACTTTCTTCCTGTCCATGGTGAAAGTCGGATGCTGATGCAGCATGCTGAGCTGGCCCAAAATGTGGGAATGAATAAAGAAAGAACCTTTATTGCTGAAAATGGCAATATTCTGGAAATTGATAAACGGAGTGTCCAGGTTGTCGGAAAAACTCAGGCGGAGCCGATTCTGGTTGATGGACTGGGTGTTGGCGATATTGGTAATATTGTTCTTAATGACCGGAAGCGATTGTCAGAAGATGGTCTTTTCATTGTTGTGTGCACGATGCACAAAGGCAAAGCGGTTTCAGGACCGGATATTATCTCCCGGGGCTTTGTTTATGTAAGAGAATCAGAAGAACTGATCAATAATGCCCGGGAAGAGGTCAAGAAAGCCTTGATATCTTGTGAAGAAAAGGGTATTATTGACTGGAATTCCATCAAAAATGTAATTCGGGAAAGCTTGTTTAAATATCTCTACGAAAAAACCCAAAGAAAACCGATGATACTGCCCATCTTGATGGAAGTGTAAATTTAATCGGGTGATTGTAAAAAATGTTTACAGTTACCACTATAATTTTAAATGAGGAGTAAGGTATGAATGTATATGATGAAGCCAACAATTTGGCAAAAGCACTTAAGGAATGTACCGAATACAAGAATTTTGTAGCGGCAAAAGAAAAACTGGAACAGGATCCGGAAAAATTTGAAATGGCCAAGGATTATATGCGCAGACAGATGGAAATTCAATCCTTTCAAATGCTGGGTAATGAATTATCCGAAGAACAGATCACGGCGTATAACACCTTAGCCAATACCATTATGGGCATTCCGGAAATTGCCGAGTTTTTTCAGGCGCAAATGTATTTTTCAGTGATTTTTCAGGACATTACCGATATTATGGCAAAGGCTGTCGATCTGGGGATGCATCTGTTTGATTCCGAAGAAGAAGGCTGTGGCGCTTAAACAACCATTCAAATAGAAACAATTTTAAAAAGAATATAGGTGCCCACCTCTATCGCGGTCCTATATTCTTTTTATGGTTTTAGAAATGAAAGCAGGTGAACGATGGGAAATCGAACCAATCAAACCAGATCGTCATCCCGAAAAACGGGAAAACTTATTGCCATTATACTGTTATTATTAGTCGTTTTTGGAGCAACTGGAATATTCAGTTTTAATTATTTTATTGGTCAAATGTTAGAACCAGTAGGCGAAGGGGAGCTTGCCTATGTTCAAATTGACGATGGGGCCGTGATCAGTGATGTCGCCGAGATATTGGCAGAAAATAACCTGATCCGGGATGCTTTTGCCTTTGAAATGCTGGCCAAGAAAGAAAATACCGCCAACCAGATCCAATCGGGCTATTATGCCTTCAGTCCCACCGAATCCGCTCAACAGATTTTAGACCGTCTGGTCAGCGGTGATGTCGCTGATGCTACCGTGACCATTCCGGAAGGCCGCAATATTTCTGAATTCGCCGAAATTTTAGAAGAAAAGAATGTCTGCGATGCCGATGCCTTTATTGAAGAAACAAAGAAAGTTGCCGAATATCAAAAAAATTATCCGATCCTCAGTAGCATTCCCCTGACTGAAAAAGAT
>CAYULE010000360.1:1471-2763 GCA_964445385.1 uncultured Smithella sp. | reverse complement strand
AATGAGTGCCTCCATGGGCTTCAAACGGCCATCAACATTTTGACCGCGACACCATGTGGCCGACTGATTCCGGAAGTGCAGTCGAATCTGGTCTATGCGGAAGCCGGCGCTGAAAAGGAATCTCAGGTGGCCGGTTTTCCCGGAAGAATTATCCGTTTCCGGGACGGGGTTCGTGTTTTGGCCAATCCCGAATTTGGCGCTTCGCAGCATATCGCTCATATTGTTCTGACGGTTATGAAACATGATTCATCGCATCGCAGTGCGATGAATATCAAGTACTCGGAAAAAATCATCGAGGTCTGCCGGAGAATCGGTTTTGCCATTGAGCGTTTTGATCGGGCTTTAGAACCGGCTGCCAACAAGAACAAAGAGGGTTTTTCCCTGGAATGGGGTGTCAACAGCGTGCTTCTTCACGCCAGGATGATTCCGGACATCATTTACGACCGGGGTGGCTGGGGCAAGGAACCGATGGTTCGCGTGCTGGGCAGGAATCCCGTTGAGGTGGTTCATAAAGTGCTGACGATTTTAAAGCATTTATAGATAATACTGAAGGAGAATTTAAAGATGGTTTTAGATGAAATTGTTATTTCAAGAGCGATCATTGAGAGATTTACGGAGAAAATGCTTCAGGCAACGGACGTGGATGTTGCCATTGTCGGTGGAGGTCCTTCCGGACTGGTTGCCGCTTATTATCTCGCGTCCGCGGGTAAAAAGGTTGCTCTTTTTGAGCGTAAATTGAGTCTGGGCGGAGGGATGTGGGGCGGTGGAATGATGTTCAACGAAATCGTCATCCAGGATGACGCCAGGGAAATCCTGGACGCATTCGGAGTTCGCTACAGGCCCTATGAGGAAGGTTATTACACCGCCGACGCCATTTTGGCCATTACGACCATTTGTTCTCAGGCGGCTCGCGCGGGAGCAACCATTTTTAATTGTATGAGCGTGGAAGATGTGATGATTCGCGAAGGAAGGGTCACGGGTTTGGTGATTAACTGGTCGCCGGTCGAAATGGCGGGGCTCCATGTCGATCCGCTGACGATTGCGGCGAAGAATGTTATCGATACCACCGGCCATGCAACGGAAGTTCTGAAGGTGATCGAGCGGAAAGCCGATATGCAACTGGCCACACCCTCGGGAAAGATATCCGGTGAACGCTCCATGTGGGCGGATAAGGCGGAACGTTTGACGATGGAAAATACCCGTCTGATCTGCCCCGGTGTTTATGTGGCCGGCATGTCGGCTAATGCAGCTTTTGGCGGGCCGAGGATGGGGCCGATTTTCGGCGGAATGCT
>CAYULE010000360.1:0-1371 GCA_964445385.1 uncultured Smithella sp. | reverse complement strand
TTGGAGGAAAAAATGACACAGTTAGAAAAAGCACGCCAGGGGATCATTTCGGAAGAGATGAAAATCTGCGCGATAGAAGAAGGCGTTGAGGGGGAATTTATCCGGCAGGGCATGGTCGATGGGAATATCGTGATTTGCCGCAATGTGAACCATACGAAGATTAAACCACTGGCCATCGGGAAGGGGCTGCGGACCAAAGTCAACGCTAATATCGGAACGTCCAAGGACAACAATGATCTGGCGGTTGAGCTGGAAAAATTAAAAATCGCCACGGACGCGGGCGCCGATGCGGTGATGGATTTGTCCACGGGCGGCGATCTGGCGCAAATCCGCAAGGTGGTCATGGAGAAAACCACCGTGGCCATCGGGACGGTGCCGATTTATCAGGCTGCGGTAAAGATTTTAAACGAGAAAAAAGCAATTTCAGAAATGTCATCGGAAGATATGTTTGCCGTGATCGAAGAAAACGGCCGGGACGGCGTCGATTTTATTACCGTGCATTGCGGTGTCAATCGCGAAAGCGTGGCCGCCGTGGAAAAACAGGGAAGAATCCTGGGCATTGTCAGCCGGGGCGGTTCCATGACGGCCAACTGGATGCATTGCAATCAACGGGAAAATCCCCTGTATGAAGAATACGACAGGCTGTTGGAGATCGCGCACCGCTACGACATGGTTTTAAGTCTGGGTGACGGTTTGCGTCCCGGCGCCATTGACGACGCAACCGATCAGGGGCAATTGCAGGAACTGATTATTCTGGGGCAACTGGCCGCCCGCGCCCGCGCCGCAGGCGTGCAGGTCATGATTGAAGGTCCCGGCCATGTACCGATTACCGAAGTGGAAGCCAATATCAAACTTCAGAAGAAATTATGCCAGGGGGCTCCGTTTTATGTTTTGGGACCCCTGCCGACGGACATCGCGCCCGGTTATGATCACATCACCTCCGCGATTGGCGGCGCCATTGCCGGGGCTGCCGGGGCCGATTTTCTCTGTTATGTCACTCCGGCTGAACATTTGCGTCTGCCGACGCTGGCCGATGTGCGCGACGGTGTCATTGCCGCGCGGATTGCCGCGCACATCGCCGATATCGCCAAAGGAGTGAAGGGTGCCCGCCAGCGGGATCGGAAAATGTCTGAATGCCGGAAAAACTTTGACTGGCAGGGACAGGTAGATCTATCCATTGATCCGGAAAGAACGGTCGCGCTGCTGGAAAAAAGCAAGAGCGCCCAGGATGAAGGCTGTACGATGTGCGGTGAATTCTGCGCGATCAAACTGGGAAAACGATAGCAAAACAGTATGAGGAAAACCTATTGACCCGGACGGCGGACAATCCTGAAGATGCTAAACGCCGCAATGCGGAGATGATCATCAGCC
>CAYULE010000359.1:0-2778 GCA_964445385.1 uncultured Smithella sp. | reverse complement strand
CCTTTAAGCTTCTGATACAAGCCCGTCAGCCGTGTTTCATAAATCTGCCGGATGCCCTGCTCTTCTTCGCCCAGAGGTTTAACGGGGATGAGATTGACGACTTCATCATACTCAAACCCGCTCTTGAAAAGCGTCTTTGCCGCTCCTTTGATCATCTCATACAACGCTCGATCCGTTTCCTTTGGCGTCAGGCCGAAAGAACCTCCCAGCGACCGCAGCGTCTGAAGCTGGAACCAGAAATAGGTCGGCCCCATCGCGGAAAGAATCGCATAGGCTTCGAGCTTGTCTTCGTTCACTTCCGGGCTTTCACCCCATATCTTTGAAAGTTTTAAAAAATTATTCCGCTCATTCTCGTTCAAAGCCGGAGAGAAGCAAACAGGATTATAACCTTCATTTATAATAGAAGGCGCATTGGGTATCATGCGGACGATTCTGTCAAAACCACCTAATACCGATGACATTTTATTGATGGATACTTTGGGAGCAAGAGAAATTAATAAAGCAGTTGGTTTCAGTTTGCCCTTCATTTCATCCAGAACGGCAGCGATGGCCGGCGGATGCAGAGCCAGAAAAACAACATCACAGGATACCGGTTTGCTGTTGTCTGCAAGAACCGTTTCGATATGTGTAAATTTCTTCTTTAGATTTTGTAATGCGTCTTCATTGCTGTCGCTCACGCACACCTTTATGGGGAGTTTACCCTGATTTTCCCATGCGGTGAGGAGTAAATGTGTGATCCTGCCACCACCGATAAAGCCAACGGATAGATCATTTGTTTCCCATTTTCCGCCCATCTATTCTCCTCCATTATTTTTATTTACGCCAGGCAACATCATGAACCATCGCCTGTTGATCATTCTATATTAGTAAATCCAATTAAACAGAAATCCCACAATCATAATGCCTGTAGCAACAACGCTGATAAAAATGATAATGAGCGGCAGCTTCATGACTTTTTTCAGGATAATCATTTCGGGCAGCGATAACCCGATCACCGCCATCATGAAGGCCAGAGCAGTGCCGAGGGCCGCACCCTTTTCGAGCAGCGCCTGGAGGATGGGGATAATACCCGCCGCGTTGGAATAGAGCGGGACACCGATGAGGACAGCCAGGGGAACCGACCACCAGGCATCCTTCCCCATAATGGAAGCCATGAAGTTTTCCGGCACATAACCATGAACGGCCGCGCCCACCGCAATACCTGCTATAATGTAAATCCAGACCTTGGAAACAATATCGACAACAGCCGTATAGCCTGCCTGTATTCTATCGTTAAAAGTAACCTTCGCTTCTTCTATTTGATAATCACCGGCTTTGATTTCATAAACCCATTCTTCGACAAAGCGCTCTACCTTGAGCCTGCCGATCACCCAGCCGGAAACGATAGCGATAATCATACCCGTACCTGCATAAAGCAGAGCGGTTTTCCAGCCGAAAAGGCCGAAGAGCAGGACCAGTGCGACTTCGTTAATCATCGGCGCGGCAACCAGAAAAGAAAAGGTAACGCCCAGCGGGATGCCGCTTTCCACAAAACCAAGGAAGAGTGGAATAGCCGAGCAACTGCAAAAGGGCGTTACAACACCCAGTGAAGCGGCCATGATATTGCCAATGAAAAGTGGTTTTCCTTCCAACGCTTTTCTTGTTTTTTCCGGTGAAAAATAAGAACGGATAATCCCGACAACAAAAACGATAACCGTCAGCAGGATAAGCACCTTGGGGGTATCGTAGAGAAAAAACCGGATGGCTTCGGTTAAATGAGCCGACTTATCCAATTGCAAAATTTGATAAACAAGATAATCAACACCCTGCTCCAGAAATATATAAACGATAATCGCCAGCGGTATCAGCAGAAAGGGAATATATTTTTTCGGATTTTGTTTGTGATTGTCGGGCGTTACGCAGCAGTCAGACATATCGTAACTCCTTATTTGCTGCCGATTAATTGTTTAATTTCTTCTATCGATGGAATTTTACCGGCAACTTTAACTTTCCCGTCAATCACTAAAGCGGGCGTTGTCATCACGCCATACCCCATGATTTTTTTAATGTCCTCAACCTTGGTAATTTCAGCACTGACGCCAGCTTCCTTAACGGTTGTCCGGACAAGCTCATCAAGTTTATGACATTTAGCGCAACCCGTGCCTAAAATTTCTATTTTCATCTTTAATCTCCTTTATTTTTTACAGCACTTTAGAATGTTTGCATGTTCTTTGGCGTTAGCGGACAAAACATCTTCCACACACCCCACAAAGTCCATGATGCAGGGGCAACGCAAGGTATAGTATATGGAATTTGCCCTTTTTTCGTCGGAAACCAGACCGGCATTTTTCAAAACACTTAAATGCTTGGATATGGTTGAGGTGTCCGATCCGATCATTTCCGTCAGTTCACCGACACAACGCTCTTTTTTGTTCAGTTCTTCAATAATAAACAGCCGGCTCGGGTGTGCCATCGCCTTAATGATTTTCGCCCGTGCTTCGTATTGAGGCTTTATTGAACTTTTCATTGCTGTTCCTCCCTTGTTCTATTTGGCAATATAGCCAAATAGCCATATTGTGTCAAGAATTTTTTAAGGAATTTTTTGGCAGCAATATCTTCTTGATAAAGATGACATCAAGAAGATAAACCACCCTGACAGGCAAAATCTAAGATAGGATGATCATCTTATCAGCACACATGTTTTAAATGCCGGATATGGATTAAATCTTCAGGCTTATATTGCTAAGCGGATTCAACGCGGTTTCGTCCATGTTTTTTTGCCTGATAAAGGGCTTCATC
>CAYULE010000358.1:0-2820 GCA_964445385.1 uncultured Smithella sp. | reverse complement strand
CAATCCGGAACCATTGTGAATTTAGGGTCGGTTGGCGGTAAGGTTTCGTTGCCCTGGGCCGTGATGTACTGCGCGACGAAGTATGCGACCCATTGCATTGATGACTCCCTTCGCAGGGAATTGTCTATGGAGGGAATTCATGTCATGAAAGTTTGTCCGGGAGTCGTTGCGACAAATTTCCGCGACCACGTTCTGCAGGGAAAAGCTCCCGAAAAGGTTCAGGGCATTCAGCGGACCGTAACCCCGGAACAGGTGGCGGAGGCCATTGTGATGGGCATCAGGAGGAAGCGTCGTACCGTGTATGTTCCCAAAATCGGGCGGTTCTTCGCCATGCTCGAAGCTATCAGTTCCCGATGCATGGACTTTTATCTGCGAAGAAGCTATCAATAACAACTTCCATCCGGATTAACACAGCTTTATTTACGGTCGGGATCGTATGCAGCGGCCAATTCCGGATTGGTTTGCAAAAGCTGCTGCGCCCGTTGAGCTTTTTCATCCAGAGATAAACTCTTGTCTTTTTCTATGGCCATTAAATACTGCAACTGGAGAGTCTGCTTCTCTTCCTCGGCATAAAAAGCACTGGCCACATCGGCGCCGAAATGTATCAGACGCAAATCATGGATTCCCTTGAATTGGGTAAAGACATCTTCCAGGGTTGCCGGTTCCACATCCGGAGGATAAATGTTTTTAATATTCCTTGTATATTTATCAAAGTAATCGATCAGATTGCCGACCTGGCGATGCGCTGTCTCGGGAAGAACCGTGGACAATTTTTGCATTTTTTCCGCTAATTCTTCCGGTGTGTTCAGGGCGAATAATTTTTCGATATTGATGCGCGTGGTCTCATTCAACAAAAGATTGCCCTGTGCGTCGGCCTGAAACATAGTGTAAATTTCTTCTTTTGTATTGCTTTCTTCGTCTTTGTTTTCATTTTTTGCTGCGGTAATCACTGCCTTGCAATCAGGCGAACCGCAGGCGGTTAGGACATTTTCCGATGAATGATTTGCCGCGTGTGTCGCCAGAACGTGCCGGGCAACACTTTTGTATTGCGTCATGGTCGAGTCATCACGTGTAAAGTAGCCTGCCACGCCCGCAACCATCAGCAGGAATAAAGCCAGCCATATTAATTTATGCTTTATGCCACCCGCGCTCTTGATGATCATATTGAGTACATTGTCCTTCCGTCAATTTATCTGATGCCTGAATGGTTGATTAATAAAACGCGCCGGCTCATCCAATCCGGCGCGTTTTCCTTTTTCCGAATACTGACCTTTAATACTGACAGGAGCTCAGGTAAGTGTCAAAACGTGAGCTGGTCGCGTAAGCCGTGTGCTCGGAACCGCACAAAAACGGGTTGTAGCGGGTATCGCCGTCAACAAAACGTTTGGCAAATGCCACCCCATAGCGGCCAATGCGCTGATCCGTGCTGTTCGGTGTAAAATGCGTGGCGCCATTCAACAGGGCATAAGCTCTTTCGGGATACGTAAGACTGTTGTAGAATGGACGCGCATGAGACGCGTAAGGCGCAATGGTATCACCGTCGGCGCCGAAAATCATCTGAGGCACGCGCACGGAGGAGAAACCGGTGTAAGTGTTCCAGGGGGTCATCGGAATGCCAACGCGTAAAGTCGAATCATTGGCAGACGCGATAAGCGTACCGCCGCCTCCCATCGAATGCCCCGCCACGCCGCGGTCAGCGGTACGAATGCGGGCGCGGATGGTGCTGCTCGATGAATTGAGCATGTATCTGAGCGCGGCGGCCAGTTGTGTGGCCCGGCTGCTCGGATAATCATAAATGGTGTTGGTGTTCATGGCAATCGTCACAAATCCGTGAGTAGCCAGCCTGCGGGCAAACCAGGAAATCGACGAGCTCGTTCCGGTAAAGCCCGGGCACACCGCGATGGCGCCATATTGTCCGGCCGTGGTCGGATAGTAGATTGTGCCGCCGCCAAAACCCGACACCAAACTGGAGACACTGCTGGACGATACGGCAAAAGGCCCGTCGCCGTTGAGCAGAGTGGATGTCGGAGCAGGCCCGATTTCCACCGCCAGGGCCAGACTGACGGCCATCAACATGGTTAAGATTGAAGATAACAAAATACTCCACACTTTCATAAATAACCCTCCTTTTTTTGAAACGTTTTGTAAAATCGTTTTTACCCGCCTATCACCAGAAACATGGACCTGGCGATAGCCAACACTGCACATACACTCAATTTAAACGCCGCTTTTCATCAACCAACCATTTGATAGATGATCAAAATCAAAGAAAGCTTCGCAGGATCATCCGCTTTCAATATAGGGTCCCTTCAGGGATCCTTTCTCTGCGGAAATTTTGCAGAGTGAGTGACCAGTACTTGAAAAAGAAAACCAATTATAAAGGTGTCGATTCACGTTGCATAAGCAGAACCTGTGCCAATATAAATCATTATATGTTAATATTTGTAATTATTGATGAAATAGTAGAATAATATTAAAAAGGCTATTTCCCCTTGAATAAAAAGTCTCAAATATGTTTCACATGAATCATGTTAAAGCTAACACATGAAACTTAATTGATGCTGATTTGATACTTTTCACGGTCCGGCAAATAAAAAAATATGGTAACTCGGGGGAGGTAATTACGGAGATATAACCATTAATACTCTCGACGGGAATAATACAGGGGCTTCTCGAGCACGTCCACTATTGCTCCCTGGGCCCCCATGCCGTTAGTCATGGTCGAGATCGGATAAGGTCTGGTAAAAAACCTGACGCACCTGCTCATCATGCAGGATGCCCACATGCGAGGCGTTGAACCCGTAACTTTTATGCGCGGAT
>CAYULE010000357.1:0-2833 GCA_964445385.1 uncultured Smithella sp. | reverse complement strand
TGGTTGTGCTAATCGAAAATTGATCATTCAAAGGGGGTCGTGCTAACCGAAAATTGACCACCCGGAGCCAACATTCCTCTGCTAAAGAGATTTGGGACGAACCAAACAATCTTTAGAGGAGGAGAAGGAGTGCTCAAGATGGATCAATATGAGATGATCAGAACAGGGTATCGGGTATATGGGAAGAGCATCAGCGAGATGTCCAGGATAACCGGTCATTCGCGCAACACGATCAAGAAAGCGATACGGGGAGAGCCGTGGAGTTATAAAACGAGGGAGCATCAGCCGTTTCCCGTTTTGGATCAATACCTGCCAGTCATCACCAAGTGGCTTAGTTCAGACAGAGACAAGCCGAAGAACCAGCGTCATACCGCGCGGCGTATATACAATCGTTTAGTGGAAGAACAGGGTTATTCGGGGTGTGAGTCCACCGTTCGCCGCTATGTGCGTTTTGTCAGGCTGGATTTGGGGATGGATGCCTCCGGTGCATTTATTCCCTGCGATCCGGAAGCGGGTTATGAAGCGGAAGTGGATTGGGGCACGGCGACGGCCATTTTGGCCGGTGAAGACATTCGGCTGAAGTTTTTCTGCATGCGCAGCAAATATTCCGGGAAACACTTTGTCCGGTGTTATCCTTGTGAACGCCAGCAGGTATTTTTCGATGCGCACCTTCATGCGTTCTCCTTTTTTGGCGGCATCTTTCCCGTTTTGATCTACGATAATCTGACGACGGCGGTCCATAAGGTACTATGCGGGCGCAACCGGATAGAGCAGGAGGAGTTTGGCAAGTTTCGGTCATACCATAATTTTGAGACCCGTTTCTGCAATCCCGCAAGCGGAAACGAAAAAGGCGGCGTGGAGGGATTGGTCGGCTTTGCGCGCCGCAATTACATGGTGCCCGTTCCCGAGGCCGCCAGCCTTGAGGAGCTCAACGAAAAGATTCTGGCTCGATGCGTTTCATACGGGAGCCACAAGATTGACGGCCGGGACCGGACGGTGAATGAACTCTACGAGGAGGAAAAAAGCCAGCTTCTTTCTCTTCCCGAAAGCGTTTTCAGCAATATACGGACATCCGGCGGCCGGGTCGACAAGTACGCCACGGTTCGGGTGGATAAAAACCGCTACTCTGTTCCCAGCCGTTACGTGGGGTTTTCCGTGAAGGTTTTATGGCATGCGGATCGGGTGGAGATCTTTACGGGTGCGAAGCGGATTGCCGCCCATGAGAGATCCTACGGCAATAATAAATGGATACTTAATCCGGATCATTACCTTGAACTGATCATGCAGCGGCCCATGGCTTTCAACAGTGCAAGACCGATTCGGCAATGGCGCCAAAGCTGGCCGGATTCCTTAAACACGCTTCTTTCAAGATTTTGCCGGGCCCAGGGGGAAACGAAGGGCATCAAGGATTTTATTAACGTTTTGATGTTCTACCGGGATTATTCCGCCGAGGCGATTGAAAGAGCTGTTTTGCAGGCCGTAGAGAAAAACCTCAGCACCAGTGACGGGGTGCGCCACCTTCTGGTTTATGCCGCAAACGTCCATCCCGCCATCGCGCCTTTGGATACGTGGCCGACTCTGCCGCCTCCCGATATAACGATTTACGGTCAACTGGGAGGTGTGCGATGAAAACAGCAACACTCATCGAGTTACAGGCCCATCTCAAAGCGCTGAATCTCTCCCACATGGTCCGCCATCTGGAAGTCTCCTTGAGGCAGGCAAAAGAAAACGGCATCGGGTATGACGAGTTTCTTTTGGGCCTGACCGGCGCCGAACTGCAAACGCGTGCGGAAAACAGTCTTGCCCGCCGGATTCGAGAAGCAAAGTTTCCTTTGGTCAAGACGCTGGAAACCTTTGATCTGTCCGCCGTGCCGGATTTGGACATTCGGCTGATTCGGGAGCTTGCGGGCGGTGATTACATCCGGGAACGCCGCAATGTTATTTTTTCGGGGAATAGCGGCTCGGGAAAGACTCATTTGGCCACCGCCCTGGGCATCGAAGCCTGCAAAAACCACTTCCGCACCCGTTTTGTCACCTGCTACGGTCTGGTCAATGAGCTGATCGAAGCCAGGCAGGAGAAGGCGCTGCAGCGTATGGTTCAAAAGTATGCCCGTTACGACCTGCTGATTCTGGACGAGCTGGGCTATATCCCGTTTTCCAAAGAAGGATCGGAACTGCTTTTTCAGGTGCTGGCCGAACGCCACGAAAGGGGTTCCGTGTTCATCACAACCAATCTGGGATTTGCGGACTGGACGCAAATGTTTGGCGATCCTGTCCTGACGGCCGCTCTTTTGGATCGTCTGACTCACAAAGCCCATATCGTTCACTGTAACTGGGACAGCTTCCGCCTCAAACAAAGCCTGAAGGAAAAAGCAAAGCCAGAAAGGACTGCCCTATGCAAATAACGGTTTATAATCCACAAAAAAGCCGGTTGGAAACCATCGACGTCGAATATAGCAAAAACACCACCACCTGGTTTGTTCGTTACAGGCAAAACGATGACATCTATAGCATTACCGATTACCAGGGGGGAATCCTGATTAAGGACTTCGGTTATACAAGTCCGTTTTGGATATATTACATATCGAGAGCGGACATCGTCTACAGTCAGAAAAAGGCCAAACGACTGATGCGCGAATACCAATAAGAACGTACGAGCGATAAAACCGTCGGTGTGCGTAACTCCGGTCGCCCTACGGGCTCCCTTCGTTTCGCACACCGATTCCGACTGATTAGGGTGAGATGATCAACCCCGCATCTCGTGAATCAAACTTTCTCCGGGGTGGTCAATTTTAGGTTATCACAGATGGTCAATTTTCGGTTGACACTCCGA
>CAYULE010000356.1:0-2840 GCA_964445385.1 uncultured Smithella sp. | reverse complement strand
CGTCATTTCAAGCAAGTGCGGGGATCCGGAATCCAGCCCATGTTACAGCCGTGATACCTCGATTTGTGTGGTGTTTGCGGTTTTTATCGGAAATTGTCAAGAAGAATAATCGGATTCGATTCTGACACGTCACGGGAGACAGTTGTCCCGTATTATTCTCTTCGGCTGATAAAATTGTTGCCCAGGTCGTTAAGCTGACCCTTGTCGATCATTCTTCGAACATGTTTTTTGATCATGATGAATTCCCACATGTAGATCCACGCATCGACATGGTATTTGCTGTTGTAGATAAGACCGTGATCGACAATCTCCTGCAAGGACAATGGTCTGGTCAATACAGCAAGAATCTTCCTGTCTCGCTTATCAATGATTTCGATGAACCTGTCCAGGCCGGCGAAAAAATCTCCCCTCTCTAAAATACCCTTTTCATGCCCTGTTATGAAATATTTGCAATCGATCGCTTTGATTCTCTCACAAGATGAGATGAAGAGATCGATATCGCTGTCAGAACCGGCATACCATGGCCCGAAAGATGTGAGATCGATATCTGCGACATACATCACCCCATGGTCAGGGAAATTCATGCAGCTGAAACCTTTCGAATGGCCGGGGGTTCCGATGACTTCCATCCTGGTCCTGCCAAAGTCCATGACATCACCCCACTTGTATTCTCCGTCCACCCGGGATGTGGACATCCACCACTCGTGTCTGTTCTGGGGCGAGAACGGACTCTGTTTTGCAGCCGGATCGGCAATCCTTGCGATCCATCCGTCGACCCAATCCGGGCCGTAAACCTCATTCATGCCGAGAAAAGCTCCAAGGTTCTTTCTCTGCCGAAAACACGGGGCTTCCTGCTCATTGATGATGATCCGCGCTTGATCAAAAAGATAATTATACGCGATATGATCAAAGTGATAATGAGTGTTGATTACCACGTCGATAACGGTCTCCTGCTTCAGGGCAGTGAGCGTGTTCAAGCCAGCGCCCGGATCAATGAGGACCTTAACCTCATCATCAATAAACAAAGACGTGCAATGGGGGAATCTGCATCGGTCTTCTCCCGGTATTACTCTTATGGGGCCGAATCGGGTATTCATAGGTTTCTTTCTGTGTGAAATGTCAGCCTGAAAATTTGCTGATGATCCTCACTTCAGGCGATCCTAAACCAGTCAAGGCGGATCGCCAAACTGATGTTGATATAGGTCATGATTATTTACTCCTCCATCGTTGCAATATCAACCATATCTGCAGGCTTAAAAAAAAGATAAAAGCCAGTAGAATAATCCTGCGTTTTTTAAGACGTTATTTTGCCATAGAAAAAGCTCGTGCGTAAATCATGTTTTGTTGTGCCTCTTTGAACGTGGCGCACTTTCAACGGTAATTCACTTCCCCACAAATGATATATGGATTATTGCTTGACCTGCCCGCGCAAG
This sequence comes from uncultured Smithella sp., assembly GCA_964445385.1. Taxonomy (GTDB): domain Bacteria; phylum Desulfobacterota; class Syntrophia; order Syntrophales; family Smithellaceae; genus UBA8904. Next base: position 1,407 of record CAYULE010000356.1, on the reverse strand, counting down.
GTTATTATGGTGTGGCAAAATGTTTGGAGGCAAAATGTATGGCAATTATGAACTGGACAAAAAATGAAAGTGTGGCGATTCTTACCTTTACCAACGGCGAAAACAGGCAGAATCTGGTATTCTCGCAAACTTTCAACGTCATGCTCGATGAAATCATAGCGGATGCAGCGGTGACGGCGCTGATTATTACATCCAATGACGAAAAGAATTTCTCCCAGGGAATCGATGTCGAATGGATTATGAACAAATTGCAGGCCAACGACCGGAAACCGGTTGACGATTTCATTGTCGGAATGAACGACGTTTTTAAAAAACTGCTGACCATGCCAATTCCGACCATTGCGGCCATTAACGGACATGCATTCGGCAACGGTTCGATTCTGTCCTGCGCGTGCGACTACCGTTTCATGCGTTCCGACAAGGGCTTTTTCTGTTTTCCGGAAGTCAATCTGGGGATACCGTTTCGCAACGGCATGAACGCATTTCTGAAAAAAGCCGTTCCCATGTACAAACTGATCGAAATGCAGCTCAGCGGCAACCGCTACGGCGCGCCGGAGCTGGAAAAACACCATATCATTGTCAAGGCCTGCGCCAACCAGGAAGAACTGATGGCGGAGTCGCTGGCGTTTGCAAAAACGTTTCAGAAGAACCGGGAGATTTTGGGAGAGATCAAAAGACGTCTGCACAAAGAAATTATTGTGGAAATCGACACGGGTGACCCGGCGGGCGTGTCCTAGGGCGAAAGGAGAGCGTCGTGAAAGATTTAAAATATATGAGCGTTGCCGATGAGGTCATGCGCGGGATTAAAAAAGGAGCTTTTCTGACCGTGAAGTCGTCAGAGGGGCTCAACACCATGACCATCGGCTGGGCCACTTTCGGATTTATCTGGCAAAAGCCGATCATGATGGTGGCGGTGCGTCCCACCCGTTATACATTCGGCATCATGGAAAAGGCTGCAGATTTTACGGTGACCATCCCGTCGGGCAATATGAGCAAAGAAACCAATTTTTGCGGAACGCAGTCGGGCCGGGATGTGGATAAGTTTATGGCTTGCAATCTGAAAACCGCCGATGGCAAGCATGTTGTTTCACCGATCATCGGCGTGCCGGGAATTCATCTGGAATGCAAAATTGTTTTCAAGGCCGCCATGGATCCCGCTTGCCTGGATAAAAGTTATGACCGGGCCATGTATCCGCAGAAAGATTACCACACCCTGTATTTTGGTGAAATTCTAGCCTGTTACGAAATCGACCAGGAGAGCAAACAGGAGTAAGGTTATTTAAAGCAAAGGGGTAGTCAGGGATAACGCCCTGTTCCTGAATTGACACGCGAAATATCAGGATCAGGCGATGCCGATGATCAGCCGGCGGAAATTCTCGCGCAGGCTCTCACCGATTTTTTTATCTT
>CAYULE010000355.1:0-2840 GCA_964445385.1 uncultured Smithella sp. | reverse complement strand
GGCTTTGATTTGAAACAATAAATTACGCTTGACAGCCTGAAATAATTGCGTTAAACAGCCAGACCTTAATAAAAAAAGAAGTTCAGGAGGAGATACTTTTGGCAACACATAAATCAGCAGAAAAACGCGATCGTCAGAGCAAAGTCCGCAGGGAGCGTAATATTGCCGCAAAATCCGCGATTAAAACCAAGGTCAAATCGGTTGTCGCTGCCGTAGAAAGCAAAAACAAAGAGAACTCGGTAAATATGCTGAAAGCAACGGTTCCCGCACTGGCTAAAGCCGCGGCAAAAGGCCTGATCCACAAGAAAAATGCCTCCCGCAAGATTTCGCGCTTAACCAGGAAAGTTAACGCCGTTCAGGCATAATTCATACTGACGCGGCTGGGCTGGAAGGCTAAGCCGCGTTTTCTATTCCCCTCTCGCTTTCAAAAGTAATCCCTACGCAAAAGACTTTTCGCCGAAAGCCTTAAAAAAGGTATAGCAAAAGACACCGTCGTCTTCGGCCGTTCTGTACAGGTCCCTGATTCCCCGATCGAATATCTCCTGCTCAATAAGGCCCGCCCCGAGAGCGGCATCGCGTACGCCTTCAATCATGGCGGTGAATGTTTTTTTCGTGAAGCCATCCACGAGTTCAGGTTTTCCGGAATCGACATAGACCATCCGTGGAGACACTCGAACCGGGCTGAACCCCGCCTTGCTCAACAAGGGATAAAGCGACCGTCCAATCATGGCATTGCCTCCTGCCCGGCGCTGCAACTCAACCTGACACTGAATCGCCCTGTGCGCCGCGTCACTGTCCGGATGGAAATAAGCCGATCCGTGATCCCCCTCGATAACCGTGATGGTTCCGCCCTTTTTGAGGACACTCTTCAGGGCAGAGAGCGCCTCTTCCGGGCGCGAAAGATGCTCCAGTACAAAACAGATGAAGACATGGTCAAAGGATTCCGGGTCGAAGGGCAGATTAAAGATATCCGCCTGCTGAAATTGCACATTCGACAGGCCTGCATCGGCAGCCTTTCGTTTTGCCTCGGCAATGGAGACTTCCGATATATCGATGGACGTAATCAGAGCGTCCGGGCTGTTTTTGGCGAGCGTCATCGTCTGCGCGGCCACGCCGCAGCCCGCTTCGAGAACACGGCTTCCCGCCGGATACGCCGTATCCTCATGCAACAGTTCCACCAGCGTGGAGGCCTGGTCCTGCAGCCGGACATTTTCTCTCGGATGATAACCGTGTACATAGCTGTGTTTCATGATTTATTCCCGCTATTTCAACTTAGTATTGTGCGTTACGGAAGATCGCATCAGGCCTGAAAAGGCCTGGTTGTATTTACTGTTTTTTGCCGACTAAATCAATCACGGCAATTTCCGGCGGGGCGAAAATACGTACAGGCGGACCCCAGGTGCCGGCGCCCCGGTTAACGTACAGCAGCTTGTCCGGAGCCAGTTCATACAAGCCATAGTTCTTTGAAAAATACAAACGAGTGATCAGTCCGAAGGGAAAAAGCTGCCCGCCGTGCGTGTGACCGGAAAGGTGCAAATTAAAATTGGACCATTTATCAATGCGGGGCTGATGCTTTAACAGCAGGACAAAGCCGTTGTGTTTTTCGGATAAAACCTTTTTAAAAGACTCCCTTTTCTCAGGATCACTCCAGCCGCGGCCGGTGATGTCGTCTTGACCGAAGATCGTTATCCCTGCCGTTTGTGTTACCTCATCGCGCAAAAGTTGAAATCCGGCTGCCCGGGTAAATTCCATGGAGCGATCAAGGCCAGCATAGTATTCATGGTTGCCCAAAATAGCGAATTTGCCGTAAGGGGCTTTGATCGCGGCAAAACGCCGGGCATCGCTCATAATATTATCCAGTTCACCATCCAGCAGATCGCCGGTGGAAACCAGAATATCGGGGCGGGCGTCCCTTACGGCGTCAAGAAGAGGGGTTAAACGGCTGTTCCGGATGATAATTCCCACATGCACATCGGAGATTTGGACAATACGAAGTTTTCCGTCTCCGGGAAGCACCTGATCCGTTTTGATCCGCAGATGCTTCACGCGGATGCACTGCGCATCGAAATAGCCATAAACCACCAGGCCGGCCGCCAGCAACGCGGACAGGCCGAACGTGACGGTCTTGAGTGTGAGAGTGCCGGTTCCGGGAACGATCAGCTTGTGGATGATCCGAATTAATTCCAGCGAAACGCTCAAAAAGAAAAACAGAAAAACAAACGCCATCCAGACATAGCCGACACAGGCGGCCAGACGCGCCAGATACTCATAATGCAAGGTTTCCAAGGTCCGGACAATGACCGGCGCAAGAATCAGCAGGAAAAGGAGGATCAGAATCAAGACCTGTAATAATCCGGAAAAATGAAGGATGCTTCTGGCGCGGAAAAAGAAATAAAAGTTAATTCCGCCGTAAAGGCATAAAAAAGTTAATAGAAAAAGGATCATCTTGGTTTCCATATGCATCAGCTCTGTTGTCGGAAGCTAAAGGAAAATGAAATAGAAGTCAATCATTAAGGAGATACAGATTGATGTTGACAAGGGGAATGCCATAATATAAATACGACATCTCTTTTATGGATGCCGATGTAGCTCAGCTGGTAGAGCAACTGATTCGTAATCAGTAGGTCCCCGGTTCAAATCCGGGCATCGGCTCCAGTAAATTCAATTGGTTAGCTAGCAATGGCTGACCTTTTCTTTTTTACATTGCTACGCTATCGGTCTCATCAGCATGAATGAGTATGAAAATCACAAAAAGCCATTAACTCAAGCATGCTTCAGGACGATCCCTCCCACGATGTTGGATACCGTTTCACAAACGTCAATCGCTTCTTCAAGCCGCT
>CAYULE010000354.1:0-2843 GCA_964445385.1 uncultured Smithella sp. | reverse complement strand
CCCTCTTTCAGCTAAATTTCCTTTGACAGGCAACACGCTTTTATCCTATGCTCGCGCCATGAAAAACAAAATTACTTTCATCAGCATATTATTGATCATGATTGTTTTAGTTTTGGCAGGCTGCCAAAAGCGCGGCGCTGTTCTTATTGACTATCCGGAACTGCAAAAAGATTATACCCGTCCATTGCCGCCGGGCGAACTGGCCTTGAGAAAAATTACCGATCCCGGCCAGATCCCCGATTACACCAGGGCGCTATCGGATTTGGACGGGCTTCAGGCAGCCATCGACAATAGTCTGCACTATCTGGCCAAACCATCCAGCAAGAAGTTCTATCCTTATGGCGAGATCACCCATGAACATGCGGTCAAAAGTTTGCAGGAGCTGAAAAAGCTTGTTGCTTCGGGGTTGTCGCCGGCGCAGTTGAACGAAGTTTTGCGGACAAAATTCGATACCTATATTTCGGTGGGCTGCGATGATCAGGGGACCGTTTTGTTTACGGGGTATTATACACCGATTTTTGATGGTTCGCCGGTACGTACAGAGCGTTTCAAATATCCTTTATATAAATCACCAGCCAATTTAATCAAGGACGCTGACGGGATGATTCTGGGCCAGAAGGGTCCAGATGGCCGGATGTCGTTATATCCCGGAAGACAGGATATCCAAAAGTCCAATATGCTGGCGGGCAATGAACTGATGTGGCTTGGTGACCCTTTTGAAGTTTATATAGTGCATGTGCAGGGTTCGGCCAAAATTCGTATGCCGGACGGCAAGATCGAAGGGGTGAGCTATGACGCTCACAACGGATGGGACTACAAAAGTATTGCCCCTAAAATGATCATGGACGGAAAGATTTCTAAAACGGGCATCAGTCTCAAAGCCATGATTGATTATTTTAAGGCCCATCCGGATGAGGTCGATACTTACGTTAATGAAAATCCCCGATTTGTTTTTTTCAGGCGCGAGGCCGGCAATCCCAGAGGTTCGATCAATGAACCCGTTACGCCCTTCAGAACGATTGCCACGGATAAATCAATTTATCCCCGGGCAATGTTTGCTTTTACCGCCGTTGATCTGGAAAGGCCCGTCGGGTTTGTTTTGGATCAGGATACAGGAGGCGCTATCCGGGCCGCAGGCCGCTGTGATGTATATAAAGGAGTCGGCGACCGCGCCGGCGAACTGGCCGGCGGAACGTACCGCGAAGGGCGGCTCTACTATCTTTTCGTCAAACCGGATGCTGATCAGGCCGTTGGAGACGACAGACAGGGAAATACAAAATCACTTAAAACCGAAGAAAAAAAATAGAGCGGATGGTCTGCGGTTTTTAGAGGCCGCGCAGGTAATCCGGCCGCAGTTTTTTTTCATCCCGGCCAGTCAGAACCTGATCCACCAGAGCGATCATTTTTTGTTTGTCTTTTTGAAGCGTACCCGTGATGGGCAGGTAATTGGAAGCGTGGGTGCCGACAAATTTCAGATTGTCAATCGTAATATTTTCAAAAATCTGTTTCATCTCAGCCAGGGTTTCAAAAGGATCCAGCAGCTGAAATTCACCTTTCTGTACCTGGCGATGGAGAACCGTTCCCGGTACGGGGGTAACAGTCAGAGCGGCCAGATACTGGGGTTTCATCTCATTACAGATTCTGGCTGTGGCCAGCGCATGACGCGCGGAGGCCTCGCCGGGACCGGCCAGACCCAGCAATACCATGACGGATAGATTGATATCGGCTTCTACCAGCAGGCGCCCGGCCTGAAGCATCTCATCATAACCGACGCCTTTTTTAACTTTCCTGAGCAATTCGTCGTCACCGGTTTCCACGCCAATGTAAGCTTTTGTGAGTCCCGCGAGCCTGAGCGTGCGCAATTGGGCGGGTGTTTTCGAAAGCGTGCTTTGCGGTCCCACATAGCTGCCGACATGACGCAGGGAGGGGAATGTTGAATAAAGTGTATCAATGATGGTCAGCAGGGTTTCCGTATCGATGGCAATGGCATCTCCATCGCACAGGAATACCTTCTCCAAATCGCCATAGTAGTCTTTGGCCATGCGGATGTCTTCCAGAATTTCAGAGGTCTCACGCACGCGATACTTCACGTCTTTATACATACCGCAAAATGTGCATTGATTGTGGGAACAACCGATAGCGCATTGCAGCAGATAACTGTTGGCCTCACTGAAGGGCCGGAAAATATTACCTTCGTATCTCAAATGACTTTACCTGAATGATGTCTTTCTATGCTGAAACGGTTTATAACCTCAAACCGACTATTGTTGCTAAAGCAACTTTTCCGCGCCGTAGATTTTGACGGTTGTTTTGATTGTGCCCGGCAGATCCTTCGTGAAAACAATCATAAACGGGAGCTGTCCGTTGGGGATGATCCGATCATTGGAATTGTCCCGGCCTTCCGGCTGTGATAACCTTCGCAATATCTCTTCTTCAGACAGGTTGGCGAGATCTTCATCCGATATGATATTTCCCGCATAGCTCACCCGCTCGCCCAGGACAATCGCATAGGCGTCCAATATCTGAGCTTTAATCAGTATGCGGGCAATAGAAAAATCCGCCTGATTGACCGCGGTCCCTTCCACGACTCGAATACTGCCCAGAATATAATTATTAATCACCCGCTGCCGGATATCCTGTAGTTTGACCTGGCCGATAACCATTTCCGGCCGCATGGTTTGGGAACCCCCTAAATATTTGTTGCCCAGCTTGGCTAAACGCTCACCATATTGTGGCAGGCCCAATTGAGGCAAAACGACAAATATGCTGAGCGCGGGGACAACAAGGATAACAAACACTGACCAGAGAGCAACCTTCCACAGGATGCCTTTTTTACGAACCGG
>CAYULE010000353.1:0-2849 GCA_964445385.1 uncultured Smithella sp. | reverse complement strand
AGATATCGGTCTATATCGACAATCTCACGATTTCCGTTGAAAATACATCGGCCAGAGCTGTTTTTCAAACAGTCCTGACCAGTGGAGAAAAGACCGGCTCTGTAACCGACGTGATTCCGCAGTCGCTCGGTATGTGGAACTTCGATGTTTCACTGAAAAAGGAATCAAAAGACTGGAAGGTCACGAAAGCCAAATGGGAACAAGCGGAGATTATGAAAACGGATAATTAGATAATCAGGGATAACATCCTGTTACTTATTATCACCAATATAAGGAGGCTTCATGGGAATTCTAATGTTCATTATCGTTGTCGCAGGGGTCCTGGGTTTGCTGATGATTGTCCCTTACAACACGCTTATCCGCCGCCGGAACGAGGTCAAGATGGCCTGGAGTTCCATCGACGTTCAGCTTAAACGTCGATATGATCTGATCCCCAACCTGGTAGAGATGGTTAAGGGTTATGCCGGACATGAAAGGCAGACACTGGACGCGGTGATCCGGGCCAGACAACAGGCCATGGACTTCAGTGGCAATGCTGAAGAACGGGCCAGGGTTGAAAACACCCTGACCTCTGCCTTGCGATCGCTTTTTGCCGTGGTCGAGGCCTATCCGGATCTCAAAGCCAACCAGAGTTTTCTGGCCCTGCAGGACGAACTGACCAATACGGAGAACAAGATCGGATTTGCCCGCACCTATTACAATGATGCGGCCAAACAATACAAAAACGGGGTGGAGATGTTCCCCAGCAATATTGTTGCCAATATATTTGGTTTTAAGGCGGAGCCTTTCTTTGAGATTGAGTCTGCCTCGGAGCGTGTAACCCCGCAAGTGAAGTTTTAGGACAATTTCATGAATCGAATGATCAGGGTAATGGATAAGCAATTCATGGGTGAAGAAGTAAGGGTAATCCAATTTTTGCAGAGGAAAGGAGTTTGTTATGGCGGAGGCATTCAATAACATTGGCTGGTCTTTAATTTTTTCAATTTCGGGAGCGGTAATCGGTATCATACTTTTGGCTGTATTTTCACTGGTTCTTCCGGTGCTCATCAATCGCATGACGCCAAACATCGATGAAGAAAAGGAAATCGCCCGCGGTAATTCAGCGGTCGGGGAATATTTCGGCCGTGTCGTGAGCTCTACTATTCTAGGCGTCAGCATCATTGTGGCCGCGGCGGTGCTGGGCGGGATTATTGCCGCGTTGCACTAATCAATCAGGAGTTCAAGGATCAGAGGATGTAATCCCGCCGTTGCAAGACGAGCGTTAATTTTTCGCAGCTTGCTGCGAGGTGGTTGATTCAAGGTACCGATAGAGGGTGAAAGATGCTTATGAAAAAGCTTTTTGGATTGGCGGGTTTAATATTGATGTTGATTCTTCCCGTTACTTCCTGGGCCCGGGGCGGCGGCGGATGTCTGGAAGAGGGCACGCCCGTTTGGACTCCGAAAGGTTTAATCGCTATTGAAAAGCTTAACACCGGCGACCAGGTATGGAGTATTACCGGAGGAAAGTTAAAGGAAGCCAGGGTTCGGGCGGTGATCAGAGTGCAACCCGAAAAATACCTGGAAATATCGACTGAAGGAAACCGCCTGAGGATTACCCCGGAACATCCGGTGATGACGGCCTTCGGAGAATATGTCGCAGCCGGTCAACTGGTTCCCGGGGACAAGGTTTTTCTGACGGCAAAAGACCAATTGACCTCCACACCAATCCGGTCGATTCATGATTTGCCGGCCAAACGTCCGGCTTATAATCTGTTAGTTAGCCCGGGCGGGACTTTTATTGCCGGAGATTTTGCCCTGCACAACAAAGGCTGTTTTTTGCCGGACAGCCCGATCCTGATGGCCGACGGTCGGGAAACGATCATCAGCGCCATCAAACCGGGTGATTCGCTTTGGGCCTTTAAACCCGACGGTCACCTGGTTGCAACCACCGTCCGATCTGTCATTAAGCATGAAGTGGAAGAATATATCCTGATGAAAACCGATCGGGCCACGCTTCGAGTTACCGAGGAGCATCCTTTCTATGTGGGTCATGGAAAATACAAGACGGTCGAGGCCCTTCAAAAGGGAGATACGGTTTTTGCCTTTGACGGGAAATGGCTGACAGGGCAGAAGATCCTCTCGATGGAAAAAGTCCATCAAAGGGTGCAGGTTTATAACCTGCAGACCGATTTTCCCAATACCTTTTTCGCCCACGGGCTGGCTGTCCATAACAAGGGAGGCGGATGCTTTCCGGCCGGTACCGCTATCGCGACACCGCAGGGAGAAAAGGCCATTGAGCAATTAGCCGCCGGTGATGAAATCCTGGCGGTTGATGAGCAGGGGCATACGGTTCGGACTCAGGTCAAAACCATCTTTATCAACAAAAGCCCTCTGGTGCAGGTGGAAACCCCGGACGGAAATTTCCTGGCTACCGGGGACCACCCGGTCAGCATAGGACAGGGAAGATTTCGGCGGGTTTTAGATCTTCATGCCGGAGACCCGATCACAAGATGGGAAAACGGCCGTCTGATCGAAGGGAAGATTGGCGGAATAACTCATACCGCCGGCAAGAGTCTGGTATTTAATCTGGAAGTCAATGACCCTCATACCTTTATTGCCCGGGGCGTTGTGGTTCATAACAAAGGCGGCGGCTGCCTGCCCGCGGGTACACCCATTCGTACGCCTGATGGATCCATCCCCATCGAAAAGCTTAATCCGGGGAATACGGTACTGGCGGTGGATCCTCAGGGGAAAGTCGTTTCTTCACGGGTGTTAAAATTATTCAGAACCCGGGCGCTCGTTCTGGATGTCGAAACGGATGCCGGTGTTTTACGAACCACCACCGACCATCCGGTAGGCTGTCCCGGAGG
>CAYULE010000352.1:0-2864 GCA_964445385.1 uncultured Smithella sp. | reverse complement strand
CCGGCTTCCAGTCTGGCCAGCAACTGCAAGTCCACCTGCGCGTCGCGGGCCGCTCCCTGCACGATCTTGTAAAACAAATCTTCTTCCATAAAATTGGAACAGGAAAACGTGGCCAGTATCCCGCCGCGGGTCAGATGCTTCAGGGCCTGCATGTTGATTTCTTTATAGCCCCGGGAGGCCTTGGGCACATCGCGTTTGGTTTTGGCAAAGGCGGGCGGATCGAGAATGATCAGATCAAACGCATCCTGCAGATCGCGCAGATATTGAAACACATCCGCATCAATCACCGGATGATCCTGCGTGGTGTAACCATTGAGACGCAAATGCTCAGAGACGGCATCGCAGGCAGATTTGGAGATATCCAGCGAAACAACTTTTTTCGCTTTGCCTGCCGCGCAATACACGGAAAACGCGCCGGTATAACAAAAGCAGTTTAAAACGTTTGCACCGCGGGCAAGCGCGCCCAGCTTCTCTCTGTTGATGCGCTGATCCAGGAAGAAACCCGTCTTCTGTCCTCCGATAAAATCCACGTCAAAAGAATAACCGTTTTCGATCACCCGCACGGCGCTTCGCTGATCGTCACCGTAAATAAAACCTTTCCGCTCCGGCAGACCTTCCAGCCCGCGTGAACGCCCGGCGCTCTGCTCGTAAATTCGGACGGGCTTCAGGTGGATAATCAAGGCATCCAGAACATTTTGTTTTTGTTTTTCCATCCCGGCCGTAGTGATGGAGATGACCAGTGTATCGCTATAGACATCCACAATCAGGCCCGGGCATCCGTCGCCTTCGGCATTAATCAGGCGGTAAGCATTCGTCTTTGTGTGAACAAGCCTCTGACGCAATTCCAGCGCCATATGCACACGCTCATTCCAGAAAGCCGCGTCAACCGGCTTGTCGCAATCGCGGCTTAAAAGACGAAACGAGATATCCGTGCGGCTGTTAAAAAATCCCAACGCCAGCGGTTTGCCCCTGGAATCCTTTGCCAGGACGATATCGCCGTCAGACGGTTGCCCTTTCATCCCGGCAATCGCGCCGGAAAATACCCAGGGATGGCCGCGCAGCAAGGCTGCCTCCCGTCCACTTTTTAATGTAATTTCAGGATAATTTATTTTCATCATGATGGGCTGTCTGGCGTTTCGTCCTTGAATTTGCAATCCGGGAATGCAAGATGAACCATAGCCGGTGTCTATTTAAGATAGACGGGCTTGTCCTGCACGGGGAAAGTTCCTTTTGTAAGTTCATTAATAATGATCTTCAGTTTTGTTCGTTCATCATCGAAAGTGATGATCAGGATATTAGGCTGTTTTACGTTATGGGCTTTGACGCCGTCTATTTTCTTCAGGATAGTCCCTATCCTTTTGCTGGCGCCTCAGGCAAAACACCCGGGAACGGTCAGCTGCACAATTCTTTCCGCCGCGAAGGCAATATTCGCGCAAGACAGCAGGAAAATGAACACTAACAAAAGACTCCATATTCTCTTCATCATAAACTCCACATTTGCTATTTGCCCGTTTATTACGACAAGTCCCCGAAAGATGCAACGGCAATTTACAATTGACAGGCGTTGTTTTATTTGGAATACAAATTCTCAACATTTGACATAGAAAGAAAAAACTAATGACCCTCTCCTTATCTTCCCCTTTTATTTTAGCTTCGGCCTCGCCGCGCCGCGAGGATCTTTTACGTTCCGTGGGATTGAAATTTAAAATTATCCCGGCGCATGTGGATGAAACCTACATCAACAATGAAACGCCTCACACGCATGTCAAAAGGCTCTCCCGCGATAAAGCCATGGTGATTGCCAAAAAATATCCGCAGGCTCTGGTATTGGGAGCGGATACCATTGTGGTCATCGACGGCCTGATTCTGGGCAAGCCGAAAAACAAAAAACAGGCGCGCGAAATGCTGCAACAACTGAGCAACCGCACACACACCGTATTCACCGGTTTCTCACTGCTGTGCATGAACGCCAACCTCTCGAAAACCAAAGTTGTCCGGTCGGCCGTTCAATTCAAAGAAATCACTCCCGATGAGATGGACTGGTATGTAAACTGCGACGAACCCTATGACAAGGCCGGCGGTTACGCCGTCCAGGGAAAAGGAGCCTATTTTATCAAGGCGATCCGCGGCTCCTACACCAACGTCATCGGCCTGCCGCTTTGTGAAGTATTGGAAGAATTAAAAAGAATCGACAAAATTCATTTCAGGTAAAGCATTATGGAAACAGACATTGGCTCCAACATCCGTTTAATCCGGCAAAGAATGGAAGCTGCCTGCGCGCGGTCGGGACGCGACCCTCAAAGCGTCCAACTGATGGCCGTCAGTAAAACCGTCGAACCCCAGCGCATCCGGCAAGCCCTGGATGCGGGCATTACACTACTGGGCGAGAATTACGTCCAGGAAGCCCGGGAAAAGATTCCCGCCATCGGACACGAGGCCGAATGGCACATGATCGGCCACTTGCAAACCAACAAGGTTAAATACGTTGTCAACCTGTTTGACTGGATTCATTCCGTGGACCGTTTAGAGCTGGCAAACGAGCTGGACAAAAGAGCGGGACAGCATAACCGCAAGCTGAATGTTTTAATCGAAGTCAACGTCAGTGGTGAAGAATCGAAAAACGGGATAGAGGCTTCACTGGCTGCCGATCTCGTTCGTCAGGTTTCTGTTTTACCTCACCTGATGGTGCGCGGCTTGATGACCATGCCGCCCTATTCCGACGACCCCGAACAATCGCGGCCTCATTTTAAATCCCTGCGTGCCTTGCGTGACGCAGTCAGCGCGGCCATGCCCGGTGTCCAGATGGACCAACTTTCCATGGGCATGACGGATGATTTTGAAGTAGCCATAGAAGAAGGGGCTAC
>CAYULE010000351.1:0-2866 GCA_964445385.1 uncultured Smithella sp. | reverse complement strand
TCAAACACAATGGGCTTCCAAAAATCTTTTTTATCCTGTTCTTCTGTAACCGGAGCCAATAGTTTTTTTACATAATCAACTTCTGATTCTAACTTTATCAAGTAATCGGCAACAGCATCATAAAACACATTTTCCACATTTAAAATTTCTTCATCAAAACGATCCGCGCTTTTATCGCTCTTCGCTATATTTGATAAAAAATGAAGCTTAAACCAGGAGGGGGTATGGTTTGATAATTCATAAATTACAAAAGCAGCTATTTTGAATTTTAGATTTGATCTTTCATCATCTTCTGATTTCATCTTGGCAATGAAGGATTCCTTTGCGCTTGTGTAATAATTGACGAGCGTTTTTTCCGATTCATGATGATCTTTCATTTTTGTGACCTCAGAGTCCTTGATTATTAAAATAAATTAACCTGCTGCATCTTATGGTTCGTTTAGTTCCAAACGATATTGTCCATTGGGCAATGCGCGACAAATTTTCCATGCATCGGTAATTCTTTCCTTGTCATCCGCATAAATTAGAAAATTATTGCCTGTGCAACACTCCTTTTTATAAGTATTTATAGAATTAGCATTTTCCATACCAAACAAAGAAAGCATCTCAGAAAAAGTAAAAATCGTCCTGCTTCTGAACAAATTCGCATTATTGATAATTATTATAAATTATCTTCAGCAGGTGCAAAAAGGAGGTTGCAAAATTCAAGCGAGCGCCATAGAAAGATTATGAATAATCTTGCCACGCGCATATATGCCCTCGCAGGGGATGGGCGGCTGCGATTGTTCCCTATAAATATTTCGCAAAGGTAATGGAATGATTTCAAAACGCGCATCAGAATTCACCTCTTTCATCGTCATGGACATCATGGCCAAAGCCGAGGAGATGGAACGCAGAGGTGAGCATATCATTCACATGGAAGTGGGCGAGCCGGATTTCCCCACGCCCGACATCATTACCGAAACAGCCGTTGACGCACTGAAAAAAAACAAAACCCGTTACACACACGCTCTGGGGTTGCTCGAACTGCGCCAGGCAATTTGCGATCACTATTTTAAGGAATATAAAGTAAAAATTACGCCTGATCAGGTTCTGGTTTCCACCGGGACCTCCCCGCTATTACTGTTTGCAATGCTGGCTATTTTAGATCATGGCGACGAAGTGATTATTTCCAACCCCCGCTATCCCTGCTATCAGAATTTTATTCTCGCGGCGGGAGGCTCCCTCAAAGAAATTCAAACCTATCCGGAAGAAGGTTTTCAATACCGCCACAAAGATATTAAAAAGAAACTTTCGCCACGGACGAAGGGCATTATTATCAACTCCCCCTGCAATCCGACTGGCATTGTGATGAACGAAGAGCACCTGCGGGATATCGCACAGTTTGATTCGCAGTACATCATTTCCGATGAAATCTATCACGGGCTGGTCTATCAGGACCGGGCTCACTCCATTCTGGAATTCACGGATAAGGCGTTTGTCATCAACGGCTTTTCCAAACTGTACGCGATGACGGGCTGGCGCCTGGGCTATCTGATCTTCCCAAAAAAGTTCAGTGCCATTATGCAGCGCATTCATCAGAATTTCATGATCTCGGCCAACGGTTTTATTCAGTGGGCGGGAATTGCCGCGCTCACCCGGACGCAGGACGACGTCGCCGGTATGGTTAATACCTACAACGAACGACGCCGCTACATGCTGGCACGACTGAAGGATATGGGCTTTACCATCCATGTCGAGCCGACCGGAGCCTTTTATGTGTTTGCCGACGGACGTAAATTTTTCACCGATTCCTACAAAGAAGCATTCCGGATCACCGAAGAAGCGAAAGTCGGCGTGACCCCCGGCATTGATTTCGGCAGCGGCGGCGAAGGCTTCCTGCGTTTTTCCTATGCCACTTCTCTCACTAATATCGAAGAAGGTTTAAACCGTCTGGAACGCTATCTGAAAAAGAAATAAGTGATGATTATAATGTATTCCGGACCAGAAATGAAATCCCATAGACAAAATTACTCATTTGACGTATGGCTCGTCTGTAACATAGAAATTATTCCAAAGGAGGATATATGGCATATAAGTATCTTGATGTAAAAATTGAAAATTATGTGGCCACGGTTGCTATGACGCGGGTGGACACGCTCAACGCTCTCAGCCTCGAGTTTGCTTCGGAAATCGCGAGTGCTTTTCGTGAACTGGGAGCAAATGACGACGTCCGCGCGATCATTTTCTGCAGTACCGCCCGGATTTTCTGCGCAGGGCTTGATTTGAAAGAAGCGGCAGCCGGTGCAAGCAATCAGTTGAAGGTCGTTCTTGATATGATCAGAAAGTCCCAACCCTTGTTTGACTGCTGCAACTTTATTGAAGAATGCCCCAAACCAGTGATTGCGGCAGTTCACGGCAAATGCATCGGCGGCGGACTCGATATGATCTCCGCCTGCGATATCCGTCTCTGCACGGAAGACGCGGTCTTCTGCCTCAAGGAAGCCAACATCGGCCTGGTTGCCGACATGGGCGTTCTCCAGCGTTTGCCGATGATCGTCGGCCAGGGATTTGCCCGCGAGATGGCCTATACAGCGGCCAACTACTCCGCGCGCGAGGCTGAAAAGATGGGCCTGATCAGTCATGTTTATGCCGATCAGGCGGAACTCCTGGCAGCCGCGCAGAAACTGGCGGCCGTCATAGCCGCCAACGCGCCACTGGGGATTAAGTATACGAAAGAAGTTCTCAATTTCAGCCGTTACGTTAACGTTTACGAAGGCATGGCCCTGGCAATTCAAAAGAATGCGTCACTGCTAATGTCGGAGGATTTGAAAGAGGCCATGATGTCTTTCCTGGAAAGACGACCTGCCGATTTTAAAGGAAAATA
>CAYULE010000350.1:0-2883 GCA_964445385.1 uncultured Smithella sp. | reverse complement strand
GACTCTCCCTCCTTTTCTAAAGGAGGGCTGGGGAGGATTTTAAGAAGAGCAAAATCCCCCTCACTCCCCTCTTAGAAAGGAGGGAAGGAAAACCCTGTTCGGTCGAGTCTTTTTGACTCGACCGAATTTTGTCTGCTGTTGCGCGCCCCCCTGTGGAAGGTTTAATGCGGTCAATCAGGGTTTTGCAAGATTGGCAGCAATTCGATCCTGAATGAGTCTGGACGCGATATTGTTTCCTGTGACGCCCGCGAGGACCGAGACGGAAATTAGATCCTTACCTAAATATTCAACCAGAATGATCACTTTTTCATCCGAAATGATGGTTTTGATTGATCCGCTGGATATCCGGCGGTCTTTTTGAATATCCCGGCCTTTCAGGTCGGTCACGGTTTTTTCGCAGGCTTTCCAGACCGGTTCAATATCCGCCTTGTACTGTGTTGTCAGATAGCCGTCCTGGTAAATGAATTTTCCGGATTGAACGCCCACAACCTTGCCGTTCATGACCATGGCGGCATTGCAGCCGAAAAGAAGTCCCGCCGTTATAAATAACAATAAAATTTTTGTTTTCATTGATTCTCCTCCTGACGAACATTGACTATACGCGAAATTGCAGTTTGTTTTATAGAGTAAGGTTTTTGATCTGTCAATATTTACGCTATGAATATTGTATAGATCGAAGAGCCTGCCGCCCATATTAAAACGGCCGTGGTCAACAGGATGCAGGCGTAGGCCAGCATTTTACTCCAGGCGCTCTCCGGCTTCTGATCGTCGTAACCCATGAGATAGGCCAGCAGCAGTCCCGACAGCAGCCCGCCGCCGTGAGCCCAGTTATTGATGCCGCTGAAGATGAATCCGAAGATGATCAAGCCGAAGACCCACCCGATCGCCTGCTTAAAGATGTCTTCTCCGTAAGAGCCGCCGCGGCTTTTCCCGAAATAAATAATCGCGCCGATCAGTCCGCAAATGGAGGCTGACGCGCCGATGGTGAAGTGGACCCCGGCCAGCACGGAAACGGCAAAACCGGCAACGCCGGTCAGAATGTAAATGTTTACAAAACGATGGATGCCGAATTCACGCAGAACAAAGGGGGCCAGCTGGTATAAGGCCATCATGTTGAAAACGATATGCAGAATCCCGCCGTGCAGAAATGAAGCGGAAATCAATGTCCAGAAGCGATGAAAATGGATGACGGGGAGCGTGCCGGTCGCGCCCAGCAGAAACAGACTCTGGTCGGAGGGTGAAAGGAAGCCCAGAGGGTTGCCGCCCATAAAGATTCCCCGCGGAAAGAGCAACAATCCCAGAACAAAAAAAGCAATATTGACATAGATGATGGTTTTAACCGGTTCAAAGGCGAAAAGGATATTGCGCAGTTTTCCCGCGGTTTCATGCAGGCCGGGACGGACGAGCCCGCAATAGGGACAGGCCGTTTCATCCAAACTGATCAGTTTCCGGCAATTGGGGCACAGGATAGAGTTCCTTTGAGCGCACATGGTGAATTCCTTATGATTTTTTATTGGGATTCAATTAACAACAATAGATCGAGTTGTAAAGAAAAATACGGCGCTTCTTGACTCCTGCAGCTGAATGTACCATATTGGCTATGACAGGATGGTTATGCAGATTAAAGATCGTTTCACTCTGGAAATTGAATCCGTTGCTTTTGGCGGTCACGGTGTCGGGCGCGCGGACGGTTTGGTGATTTTTGTCCCTTTCACCGCGCCTGAAGATATCGTGGAAATTGAAATCGTCGAACGTAAAAAGAAGTTTGCCCGGGGGCGTCTGTTAAAAATCATCAAACCGTCAAACCAAAGGACCCAACCGCTTTGCCGTTATTATGGCCGTTGCGGCGGCTGCTCATACCAGCATATCGATTACCCATATCAACTGAAAATTAAGCAAAAGCAGGTCGAAGAAGCCTTTTCCAGGATCGGTGGAATGGTTCAGCCGCGGGTCAGAGAGGTTATTCCGTCACCTCAAATTTATGCCTACCGCGGGAAGGCTCAGCTGCATGCCGCAAAAACGGCCGGGGGCTTTAAATTGGGTTTTATGGATATTTCCGGCGGTAAAATAACGGATATTGAGCGCTGCGAGATTATGGATGAAACCATCAATGATCAGATTCGTGAGACCAGAGCCAAAGGGGATGTGTTAGCCGATCATAATGATTTAACCTTCTGGTCGGGCCTCAATGATGATGCTGAGGCCATTTTACGTGTGGTGAGCGGCTGGGAATTTCTGGTTCCCCGCACGGGTTTTTTTCAGACTAATTTGTATCTGACAGACCGGATGGTGGAGGAGGTATGCGCTCTGGCCAACGAAAAAGAGAGGGGACTGATTGTCGACGCCTGTTGCGGCTCAGGTCTTTTCTCAATTAATCTTGCATCTTATGCCAGGCGGATTGTTGGCGTGGAAATAAATGAAAAATCGGTCAAGTTTGCCCGCATTAATGCCGAAAGATGTGGGATACAAAACGCGGAGTTTATCCGCGGCGATATTGAGGAGGTTTTAAAGGATCCGGTCCTCAAGAAGGAGACAATCGATTTAATTATTCTTGATCCGCCGCGCACCGGTTTGAGCCAGGAGACGATAGCCGCCATTTCCGGCTTGAATTTACACGATATTATTTATATTTCCTGTAATCCAGCCACGCAGGCAAGGGATATTAAGTTTCTCCATGAATACGGTTTCGAGCTGCAAAGCCTTCAGCCTTTGGATATGTTTCCACAAACTGAACATATTGAGGCCATCGGTTTGCTGCGGCGAAAATAAATAGATAGGCGCGAGAACGATAATTTCAACAACGATCGTTTGTTGTTTGAGGCGAAAATAAATTCATTGACATGTAGAGCATATCGATATAGGCAAACGCCCGGGATTCAAGTG
>CAYULE010000349.1:0-2891 GCA_964445385.1 uncultured Smithella sp. | reverse complement strand
CAGGACATCCTTAAAACAGAAGTCATTGCCGTGCTGGGTTACGGGGTTCAGGGCCCTGCTCAGGCCTTCAATATGAAAGACAACGGCGTCAACGTGATCATTGGGCAGTCTCCCGAAGACAAGCCTTACTGGGAAAAAGCCATTGCCGACGGCTGGATTCCCGGTGAAACGCTTTTCCCGATTGAAGAAGCGGTAGAGAAAGCCACTATCATTCAATATCTGGTCTCCGATGCGGCACAGATGATCCTGTGGCCGAAAGTTAAACCACACCTGAAAAAAGGCGACGCGCTTTACTTTTCACACGGTTTTTCCATCGTGTATAAAGAACAGACCGGCGTTATTCCACCGGACTTTGTCGATGTCATTCTGGTCGCACCCAAGGGATCCGGCACAAGCGTCCGCCGCAATTTTGTTGACGGCAGCGGCATCAATTCCAGCTTTGCGGTTCATCAGGATGCAACCGGACGCGCGATGGAGCGCACGCTGGCCCTGGGTATCGCCATTGGCTCGGGTTTCCTTTTCCCGACGACCTTTCAGATGGAAGTATACAGTGATCTGACCGGGGAACGCGGCGTACTCATGGGGGCGCTTGCAGGCATGATGGAAGCGCAATACGCGGAACTCAGGCGTCACGGCCACACGCCCAGCGAAGCCTTTAATGAAACCGTGGAAGAGCTCACGCAGAGCCTGATCCGCCTGGTCGGCGAGAATGGTATGGACTGGATGTATGCCAACTGCTCAGCTACCGCGCAGCGCGGCGCACTGGATTGGCGGCATAAATTCCGCAAGGCCGTGGAACCGGTTTTCGCGGAACTTTACAATTCCGTCGCCACCGGAAAAGAAACTGAAGTCGTTCTGCGCGTCAATAGCGCGCCGAACTATAAGGAACTGCTCAATGAGGAACTCAAGGAAATGCGCGAGTCCGAATTGTGGCAGGCCGGCGCGGCGGTTAGATCGTTGAGACCGGAAAAACGAAAGAAATAATTGATCTGAGCAATGGTCTCCGCTTCGGCGGGGGCTGTTGCTCAATACGAATTTTTCCTCGTGCTATAAGCCGAGTTCGAAATGAAAGAAGGTGAATTCCCTCTCCCTTCACGGGAGAGGGTTAGGGTGAGGGTGAAGATCAGCTATGCTGATAGAAATTGTTTTCCCCCTCCCCTTGATCCCCTACCCTAAAGGGCACGCGTCCCACAAGGGGAGGGGGAAACATGGTACGTAACTGTAAAAATCAGGTCCAGCTTAAATCAGGTAGCAACTTTAGAACAAAGGGAGAAGACAAACAATGAGAAGCGATCTCATGAAAAAAGGACTGGAGCGTGCGCCGCACCGCTCGCTCTTTAAAGCGATGGGCTACACGGATGAAGAAATTGCCAGACCGCTCATCGGCGTCGTGAATTCCGCCAACGAAATTATACCCGGGCATATCCATCTGGATTTAATTACTCAGGATGTAAAAGCAGGAATACGCATGTCCGGAGGAACACCTGTGGAATTTCCCGTCATCGGGGTGTGCGACGGCATCGCCATGAATCACGCGGGTATGAAATATTCGCTGGCCAGTCGCGAGTTGATTGCCGATTCCATCGAAATTATGGCGACGGCTCATCCGTTTGACGCGCTGGTTTTCATTCCCAACTGCGATAAGATTGTTCCCGGCATGCTCATGGCGGCGCTGAGGCTTAACATCCCTTCCATTTTTATCAGCGGCGGTCCCATGCTTGCGGGGAAACTTCAGGGCAAAGCGGTCGATCTCATCTCGGTGTTTGAAGGTGTTGGCGCGGTCAAAGCTAAAAAAATGACATCCGCCCAATTGCAACAGTTGGAAGATTGTGCCTGTCCCGGCTGCGGTTCCTGCTCCGGAATGTATACCGCCAACTCCATGAACTGTGTCACCGAAGCGCTGGGACTCGGGCTACCCGGCCACGGCACGATTCCGGCGGTGCTTGCCGCGCGGCATCGGCTGGCCAAGCACGCGGGCATGAAAATTATGGATCTGCTCAAAAAGAAAGTCAAACCCCGCGACATCGCAACACTGGCCGCTTTCAAGAACGCTATGGCTGTTGATATGGCGCTGGGCTGCTCCACCAACACGGTCCTGCACATTCCCGCCATTGCTCATGAAGCGGGGATCAAACTTGATTTAGACCTCTTCAATAAAATCAGCGGAAAAACGCCGAACATTTGTAAATTGAGTCCGGCCGGTCATCACCATATCGAAGATCTGGATTCGGCAGGCGGCATTCAAGCCGTGATGAAAACGATCAGCAAACTGGGTGTCATTGATGAAAAAGCGATGACCGTCTCGGGAAAGACGGTAGGCGCCAATTTAAAAACGGCCCGCGTTTTGAATGACGACGTCATTCGGCCTTTAAGCAATCCCTACTCCAAACAGGGCGGCATTGCCGTTTTGCGAGGAAACCTCGCACCGGACGGCGGCGTGGTAAAACAATCCGCCGTTGCGCAGGCGATGCAAGTCAACGAGGGCAAAGCCCGCGTTTTCGATTGCGAGGACGCCGCTATTGCCGCGATTATGGGCGGCAAAATTAAAGGCGGTGATATTGTGGTCATCCGCTACGAAGGTCCCAAAGGCGGCCCGGGTATGCGTGAGATGCTTTCACCAACGTCCGCCATTGTCGGTATGGGCCTGGATAAAACCGTTGCGCTTCTTACAGACGGGCGTTTCAGTGGCGGTACGCAGGGCGCGGCCATCGGCCATATCTCGCCCGAAGCCGCGGAAGGAGGCACCATCGCCCTGGTTAAAGAAGGCGATATCATCGCGATTGATATACCGGCCAAAACACTGAATCTGAAAGTGAGCGATGCCGAACTGGAAAGGCGCCGCAAATTGCTCAAACCCTGGACGCCTGCCATCACCACCGGCTATCTGGCGC
>CAYULE010000348.1:0-2917 GCA_964445385.1 uncultured Smithella sp. | reverse complement strand
TGATTATTTCTAATTCTGAGGTTGATTTTTTTTACAAACACAGGCATAATGACCGCCAGTTTGGATTGGATACACGTGAAATTCGTAAAGAAATCGATGATGTACCCATTAACCATCCAGAGATAATAAAATATATCCGGGGCGTTATTGAAGAAGGATTACGCGAAATCGAACCGGAAGCATAGCCCGCCCCAAAAGATCGAGGAGGAATTAAATGAAAGCCGAAGACAAAGAACTGTTGAAAGAGTTCACACCCGAACAAGTGGCAAAGCTGAACAGCATCATTGAAAAACACAAAGGGAAAGCGGGCGGACTGATTCCCGTGCTGGAAGAAGCGCAGGTCTGTTTGGAATACCTACCTTTATCCGTACAGAAAAAAATTGCGGCTGGTTTGAATTTGCCGCTCAGCCGGGTCTATGGCGTTGTCACATTTTACTCATTTTTCACCATGACTCCCCGCGGAAAGCACACGGTTCGTGTTTGCCTGGGCACAGCCTGTTATGTGCGCGGCGGTAAAGCGCTCACCGACACCCTTGAAAAACAGTTTGGAATTAAAGAAGGCGAGACAACACCGGACCGGATGTTCACGCTGGAATCCGTCCGCTGCCTGGGCGCGTGCGGATTGGGGCCGGTCATTGTTGTGGATGACGAAGTGCATGGCCGCGTCAAACCGGGAAAAGTAAAAGAAATATTAAGCCAATACAATTAATTTTTTTATAAGAAAAAACGGAGGAAACACTGATGGCGAAATTGACTATCGATGATTTAAAAAAAATAAAAGAAAAAGTGCATAAAGAGATGTCATTACGAGATGGAGACCGGCGCGTCAAAGTCACCGTTCATATGGGAACATGCGGCATCGCTTCCGGAGCTAAAGAAGTTATGGACACCCTGATGGAGGAAATCGAAGCGGCAGCCGTGCATGATGTCGTGGCCACCACCTCCGGTTGCATGGGTTTGTGCAGCCGTGAACCCCTTGTCACCGTTGAAGTGTTGGATCAGGCCCCCATTAAATATGAGTATGTCAATTCCAACAAAATGCGCCAGATTTTCAAAAAACATGTTCTGGCCGGTGAAGTACAGACACCCTTTGTCCTGGCAAAAGGTTCCGAAACCATCAAATAACAGACTATCCGTCATGCAGAGACAATCTTTAATGCATGATTATTTTTTAAGGAGGATATTGGATCAATGAAAGTTTTTCGTTCACACTTGTTACTTTGCGGAGGCACCGGGTGTCAGTCTTCCGGCAGTATCGGCGTCAAAAACGCCATTCTGGAAGAACTTGTCACAAGGAAACTGGCTGAAGAAATAAAAGTAGTGGAAACAGGCTGCAACGGGTTTTGCGCTCTGGGTCCTATTATGGTCGTTTACCCGGAAGGCGTTATTTACGTTAATCTAAAACCGGCGGATATTCCGGAACTGGTTGAAGAACATCTGGTTAAAGGAAGAATTCTTGAAAGACTCTTATACCGTGAACCGGGCACAGACAAAATCATTCCGACCATGCAGGATATTCCCTTCTTCTCTCATCAGGAACTTCGGGTGTTAAAGAACCGCGGCATGATCGACCCTGAAAAGATTGAAGAATATATCGCCCGTGACGGTTATGCCGGCATGGCCAAGGCACTTACCGAAATGACACCGGAACAGATTGTCCAGGAAATGCTGGATTCCGGCCTGCGCGGCCGTGGCGGCGCAGGATTCCCCACCGGTTTAAAATGGAAGTTTGCCGCCGGTTCGAAAGGCGATGTCAAATACGTTTTATGCAATGCCGATGAAGGCGATCCGGGCGCATTCATGGACCGCAGTGTTCTGGAAGCTGATCCGCACGCCGTGCTCGAAGGCATGGTCATCGCGGCCAAAGCTATTGGATCTCAACACGGCTACATCTACTGCCGCGCGGAATATCCACTGGCCATTCATCGTCTCAATGTTGCCATCGATCAGGCCAAGGAAGCCGGTCTTCTGGGCGATAATATTTTAGGCACAGGTTTTAATTTTGACCTCGAAATCTATCAGGGCGCAGGCGCTTTTGTCTGCGGCGAAGAAACAGCGCTCATGACTTCGATTGAAGGCAAACGCGGCATGCCCCGTCCCCGTCCACCCTTTCCGGCGGTAGCCGGGCTCTGGCAGAAACCCAGTATCCTCAATAACGTTGAAACGCTGGCCAATGTCGGACAAATCATGTTACGAGGCGCCAAGTGGTATGCCTCCATTGGTACGGAAAAGAGCAAGGGCACGAAAGTTTTCGCTCTGACCGGTGATGTGGCCAATGTGGGTCTGGTGGAAGTTCCCATGGGAACTAAACTGGGTACGATCGTATTCGATATCGGCGGCGGTATTCCCAAAGGCAAAAAATTCAAAGCAGCACAGCTCGGCGGCCCGTCCGGCGGATGTATTCCGATCCAGCACCTCAATGCTTCCGTTGACTATGAGAAAGTTGCAGAACTGGGCGCCATTATGGGTTCCGGTGGATTGATCGTCATGAATGAAGACAAATGCGCCGTCGATATGGCGCGGTTCTTCATGGATTTCTGCCAGGATGAATCCTGCGGCAAGTGTACCCCATGCCGCGAAGGCACGAAACGTATGCTGAATATCCTGACCGATATCACCAAAGGCAAAGGCAAGGCAGGCGATATTGAGCTGCTCGAAGAAATGGCGAGTGTCATTAAAAACGCTGCGCTGTGCGGCCTGGGACAAACCGCTCCCAATCCCGTTTTGAGCACGATCCGTTATTTCAAAAAAGAATATGAAGAGCATATTTATGAGCATCGCTGCCGCGCGACCGTCTGCTCGGCCATGTATAAATCGCCCTGCCAGCACACCTGCCCGATTGAAATGGACATCCCAGCCTACATCGCGCTGGTTCGCGAAGGCCGTTTTGAAGACGCTTACAAGATTGTTCTTCAAA
>CAYULE010000347.1:0-2929 GCA_964445385.1 uncultured Smithella sp. | reverse complement strand
AGATACATGGTTATCATCAATTAAGGACACGCAAAGCCGGCAATTTCCGTTTCATCGAATTTCATATCAAGGTTGATCCGCAAATGACGGTGGATGCTTCCCACGACATTACCCGTGAACTCAAGCACGTGATCATGGATAAATTTCCTGCCACGACGATAACGATTCATATCGAGCCTTGTGACGGCAACTGTACCGAAATATGCGTTGCCGGTTGCCTTTTGCCGGAAGTCAGGAGACTGCAGATATCAGTGACTGGTCGCGCACGAGTGCGGTAAACTGTAACAATGTTATTCAGAATTGTTTCAGTGATTCAGCTTTTTGCAGACATTAGTTCGTCTCAACCAGCAGGAGAGAATTCCAAAACGCTCTCTTCACTTCCTTCCATTATAATTATCAAGCATGCCTCTATTGTTTCAATTGTGTTGCGATTTTGTTTCATGGACGCATCCATAATGACGCGTTCGTGAAACAAAAAACTGGAATGAAACAAGATAAATGATCCAATGTTAATAGATACAATGAGATAAAAAAATAGCCGACTTGGTACGAACTGTGCAACGTCGCCGTGATAATGTAACAATGTGCACGTGTTGATGCCACCTTGTAAAGAATTAACGGCAGTCTGTAAAACGCCCTCAGTTCCTCAACCCTTTTTTTCCTTCTCTTTTAGGGGAAGAGGAACCAGGGCTTTTACATCATATCTGGAAAGGAGATATTGGAGATTGGACATTCAAATGTTTGAAGATAAATCTTTCATAAGTGAAAAGTTTAGTTTTATTCATCGCAGTAAAGAATGTACTCTGTTTGACCATTGAATATTTTTCCTAAGGAGAAAAAACTATGCAAAAGATTTTCAGATCATGGTTACAGTGGTTTCGGTATGCGGTATTACTTATTATTTTGTTTTTGAGTTTAACTGCCGTTATTGGCTGCGGCAAGAACGATGAGCCGTCTTTCGGGGGGACCATAATCAATACAGAATATGGTTTCGTCAAGGGTTATATCAATGACGGAGTCAGAATCTGGAAAGGCATTCCTTATGCCAAACCACCCGTAGGAGAACTTCGCTGGAAAGCACCCGTGGATCCGGATTCCTGGCATGGGATTCGCGAAACAACCACAGCCTGCAGCGAGTGTTCACAGCAGGTAACGGATAAATTCTGGCGTCCTGCCGTCGGCGCTTTTACCGGCAGTGAAGACTGTCTCTATCTTAATGTATACCGGCCCAATGTGTATAACCAGAATCTTCCCGTCTTCGTATGGATTCACGGCGGCGCCAACATTATTGGTTCTGCCAAACTTTATGACGGAGCCGCTCTGGCCAAACGAGGCAACATAATTGTTGTCGTTGTCCAGTACCGCCTGGGAATGCTGGGCTGGCTGACGCATCCCGCCTTTAGAGCCAGCGGCACCCAACTGGATCAGACGGGAAATTTTGGCACGCTCGACCACATGAAAGCCCTGGCCTGGGTTCAAAATAACATTGCCGCTTTCGGGGGTGATCCCGCCAAAGTAACCATTGGCGGCCAGTCTGCCGGTGGTCAACATGTCATGAATCTGATGATATCTCCCATGGCCAACAACTTTCAAAAAGCTTTTGCCCAAAGTCCGGCTCTGTCGGCACTGATGCCGTTGAGAACTTTTGACCAGGGTGATACGCAAACAGAAGCTATCATTGACTGGCTGCTGGTTAATGACGGGACATGCGTTAATGCGGCCGCGGCGGCAACATACCGCGCCGGCATGACTCCAGAGCAGATCCGGACCTATCTGCGCGGTAAAACTGCCGCTAAAATCATGCAGGCGGCTATCGGTGGTCCCGGCGCCGGTGCTTCCATGCCGGTTCCTACTTCTTTCATGGACGGTACGGTGCTTCCGGCAACCAACTGGCTTGATTCGATCAATGCGGGAAATTTCAAGAAGGTTCCTTTGATCATCGGAACGGCGCAGTACGAGTACAAAGATTTAATGACGCTGTACGGGACGCGATTAAAAGCTTTAAGTGTACCTTCCGGTCCTTATACCTGGGATGATCTCTATGATGTTCTCAACGGCACCCTGACCTTTGACGCTGTGCTGCCTACGGACTATGACAAGCTGACTTATGAGCAGGCCGGTTTGCTCAAATCACGAAAATGGCAGGCCGAGACCAACGCAATTGCCCGCGCAGTTAAAACGAATAATCCCGCCAATGCCGTCTATTCCTACTACTTTACCTGGGCGGGCGGTGGAGATCCCGCTCTGGAAAACTTCCGGAAAATATTTGGCGGATCACATGCCCAGGATGTGCCTTTCTTCTTTGGGGAGAGCACAGATCTGTTTAAAGGTTATTCCTTCACGGCGACTAATCAGGCTGGGCGTGTGGCACTCCAGGGCGCCATGATGGACTACCTTACCGCATTTGTGAAGGCAGGCAATCCCAATCCGGCCGGTTCTTCACTCCCGTCCTGGGCGCAGTGGTCCAATACGGATGGGGCTGATAAGTTTATTCTCTTCGATGCGAATCTGAATAATTATCTGATCAGTATGAATCCCTCAGAAGCAACGTCAGCGATTGTAAACTCGGAGATCAACGCCGTACTTGCTGCTAACCCCGGCTTAGCCTTATTGTTCACCATCTTTGGCATCCTGCCTTTACTCCCATAGGATGTCCATCCTTTGTAATCAGGGGGAACTGAAAACCGGTTCCCCCTGATTATATTTTCTCTTTTCATTTACTGGACATTCTGCCTGTCTGTATGATTAATGTTCAGTAACATTATAAGAAAAGAGCAGACCTCATGAAGAAATCAAGTGTATTGATACGCTACGTTGTCCTTTTGGTTTCCTGGATTTTTCTGGTTGTCATGGGTTGCAGTTCTTTGCGTCCTGCTGGCAACGTTGCGCCGGCGCATTTAACGGGCGTTTTTATGGATAGCCCGGTTGG
>CAYULE010000346.1:0-2935 GCA_964445385.1 uncultured Smithella sp. | reverse complement strand
ACGGCGGACAATCCTGAAGATGCTAAACGCCGCAATGCGGAGATGATCATCAGCCGCTTGAAACAAGAGGGCTTTGAATCCTATTTTGTCGGCGGTTGCGTGCGGGATAAACTCCGCGGGGTTGTTCCCGGTGATTATGATATCGTGACATCCGCCGTGCCCGACCAGGTGATGACGATTTTCGAGCGCACGGTCGCTATTGGCGCAAAATTCGGTGTGGTTGTCGTGATTGTCGACGGCCAGCCCTATGAAGTGGCAACCTTTCGCAGCGACGATGCGTATGTAGACGGTCGGCGTCCCTCTCAAATTCACTTTTCGTCAGCCCGTGAAGATGTCGTAAGAAGGGATTTTACCATTAACGGCCTGTTAATGAACGCCGGAACGGGTGAAATCATCGACTACGTGGATGGCCGCGCCGATATTCAGAAGAAAATCATCCGTACCATTGGCGATCCGGTGGTTCGTTTCAATGAGGACTATCTGAGAATGTTGCGGGCGATCCGCTTTGCCGCCAATCTTAATTTTTCCATGGATCCACAAACTCAAAGCGCCATTAATGATAATGCCGCAAGCATTACGGACATCAGCGCTGAACGAATATCGGATGAGCTTCAGAAGATTCTGACGCGCGGCGGCGCTCGACGGGGTTTTGAACTAATGGCCCAGACAGGCATTCTGCGATACATTTTGCCGGAAGTGGACAGGATGCAGGGCGTTTCCCAGCCGCCACGCTTTCATCCGGAAGGCGATGTCTGGCAGCATACCATGATGATGCTGGAGACACTGTCCAGAGAAACCGGTCCGGGCATTGACCCCGCGCTGGCCTGGGGGGTGCTTCTGCATGATATCGGCAAGCCCGTATCACGTACCGAAGATGAACGGGGCATCCATTTTTATGGACATGTTCAATGGGGAGAGGCGATCGCCGGAGACATTTGCCGGCGATTGAGATTTTCGCGCGCGCTGCGCGATGCGGTAGTCAGTCTGATTCATCATCACATGGTTTTCATGAACGTGCAGAAAATGCGCTCCGCCCGGTTGAAGCGCTTTTTGCGGATGCCTGATTTTCATCTGCATCTGCAATTGCATCGCCTGGATTGTCTGGCCAGTCACGGGATGCTGGATAATTATGAGTTCTGTCTTGAACATTTGCATGATTTGGAGCATGAAGAACTGTATCCGCCGCGACTTTTGACGGGTCATGATTTGATAGCGATGGGATTTGCTCCGGGAAAACCGATCGGCGATATTCTGCGGGCGCTGGAAGAAGAACAACTGGAGAACAGGATCCATAATAAAGCAGAGGCGGCAGCCTTTGTGCAAATCCACTGGAAGTTGTGATGTCGTTGCCTATGGAGTCGGAAAGATGAAAAAAATCTGCTTGAGTGTTGCGTTGCTTTTGATGGTTGTTTTGTTGATGCAATCATGCGCCAGTCGCGGCGGGAAAGGTAAGACCGTGTCGCCCCGGCTTCACAAGCGGTCGCTGGCGATGATGGGATACACGATTCAGGCGGGGGCTTTCGGACAGGTGGAAAACGCGGTGCGTTTGACGGAAAAACTAAAAGGTCAAGGGCTGGATGCCACTTATTTCAAGGCGTCCGACGGTTTATTTAAAGTGCGGTTTGGTAATTTCTCATCAAAGCAAGCGGCGAGGCTTCGCGCGCAATCGCTGCAAAGCGGAGGGATCATCGAAGCCTTCTATGTCGTGTTGCCGGAAGATTCCGCGGCGGCAAAGCGCGGTCAATATGGCACGGATTATTTAAGAGCATCGCTGGTTAAATCCGCGCGGGAATTTATCGGTGTGCCCTATCTGTGGGGTGGGGTGTCCGCCGAGACGGGATTTGATTGCAGCGGTTTGACGATGACCGTTTATCAGTTGAATGGTCTGGATATGCCCCGGCATTCACGAACGCAGTATGATGCGGGGGATACGATTGACCGGAGCGATCTGCAAAAAGGCGATCTGGTCTTTTTTGAGACGCGTGGTCGCGGCAGAATATCGCACGTGGGCATTTATATCGGCGATGGAAAGTTTATTCATGCGCCGTCACGAGGAAAAAAAATCCGGATTGACTCTCTGTCCGATGAATACTTCATCAAACGTTATGCCGGCGCGAAAACGTACCTTTAATCTCTATGATCTCCGGAATACCGCGCCAACAGCGGGTTTCATGACGACCGCCAAGTGATTCAGCGCAAAACATTTGTTACCCGGTTTTTATTTTTTGCGAAAATATTTTTACACGACGAAAAAAAAATTAAAAAAAGTGAATTATTTTTTATAGTTTTTGTTGACCGGAGGGAAAAAATAAAGTAATATCAGGCCACATAGGAGAGATAAAAAAATCTGAGACAAGAAAGTAAACTCAATAAAGGAGGCTAAACCCAATGACAGCAACAGCAAAGAAAGTAGTAAAGAAGGCTGCAAAGCCGGCCGCAAAAAAAGTGGCAGCGAAGAAAGTTGTAAAGAAGGCCGCAAAACCCGCCGCCAAGAAGGTCGTGAAGAAGGCTGCAAAGCCCGCCGCCAAGAAGGCCGCTGTAAAGAAGCCCGCAGCGAAGAAAGTTGTCAAAAAGGCCGCAGCTAAAAAGTAATATCAAAAAAGAGATCATTTAAAGAGCAGGTGGACGCATGTTGCCTGCTCTTTAAGTTTATGGGCCGTCGCTTACCTCTTGCCCGGCAATCGTCCGAAAACCTGTCTTCATCATCCGTTTGAGAAATAAACCCTGTTTTATTAAAAATCATTTCGCGACATCACCGGCTGCCCCAAAAGGGCGAGAGATGCGTAAGGCACAAGGATAAAGGTTCAAGGATAAAGGATCAAGGATAAAGGTTCAAGGATCAAGGTGGAGCGTTACATACTCTTGCCTTTGGACGACAAGTGCAATGCCAACAAACCATACCTTCTGTATTGTGCTGACTTCATGGGTTAGCCTT
>CAYULE010000345.1:0-2942 GCA_964445385.1 uncultured Smithella sp. | reverse complement strand
CAGGCGTTGCGTTGTTTCGTCGGTCGATCCGTCATCCACAACAAAGACAGGGTAACCCAGCGCCTGCGCCTGTCTTGCCACGTCGGCCACAGTCGCCTCATGATTGTAAACCGGAATAATCACGGCAAATCGGTTTTTATTTTTATCGATGCTCATGGTTGTTACTCGGTGTTCGTAAAACGCTCCATCCGGGTTTTACGTGTTACGTATTCTGTAGCATTAGTCCACTTTATGCTAAATCATTTTCTGCGTAAAACCTGACACTTAAAACGTAACACGATCAGCCATTACCTTTGATTGGCAAGAAGGCGACTCCCCACGTTCCCGGCCCCATATGCGCGCCGGATGTCAGGGACAGAGGCTGCAGAATAATGACCGCCTGGGGATAAAGCCTGCGGACCTCTTCCTGAAATTCAGACACCTGTCCCGCGTTGTCCGAATATTCAAGCATAATCAGGGCGCGGGATTCTTTTTTCAAGGACGCTGCCATTTTCTCGAGCGCCAGACGGATCTGATCTTTATAATTTCTCACAACAGCCACTTTTTTAGCGCCTTCCGGTTGCGGCGAAATCACCGGCTTCATTTTCAACATATCGCCGAAAAAAGCGCTGGTTTTGGAAAGTCTGCCGCCGGCCGCAAGATATTGAAGCTTTTCCAGGAAAACATATTCTTCACAGGTTTCCACCGCATTTTTCGCAAAGGTGAGCGTTTTTTCCATATCACGGGTCCGCTTAAGATATTGCTGTGTCGCCAAAACAATCGTGCCGAGTCTGCCGGAGGCCGCGCCCGTATCCATCACAATCAGCCGGTTATACGGATCATGCTCTTTTTTCCAATCCAACGCGACAGAATAATTACCCGTGAAGACGGAGCCGACGCATAAATATAAAACTTTTTCAAACCGGGCCAGCATACTGGCATAAGACTGATGTCTTTCAAAAACAGAGGCCTGAGACGTGGAGACCTTCACTCCCGCACTCATGGCGCTGTATAGTTCTTCGGGATGAAAGCAGGTCTCGGGCAGCGACTTTTCGCCGACATTAAGATAACTGTTCAACAGGGTGAAACCGTATCGTTTCGCGTCCTCACGGGTGAGCGATCCGGCGGCATCCGTCATGATATGCAATCCGCCGTTCGCGGGGGCATTCATAAATTCCCGGATCTGAGTGGAAAGATTATCGTCTTCCCAGTTCATCACCGAGCCCAGGGCGCTCATTTGAGCCTTGATCTTTTCTCTGTCGTCCGTGTGCAGGTGAATCTTGTAAAGATCTCCCTCGTGGATAATGATGGCGCTTTCCCGCCCACCGGCAATGTTAACCAGATCGTCTGATGACAAATTGGCCTTCACTACAAAATCCACGCAATAACCGGTTTCCGACACTTCCTTAAACGTGGAAGATATCCTTAGACTGTCTTTGAACACATCCGTCACGGACCGATAAGGGTTGTGAAGCCCGGCCAGCGTGTAGAAAAAACCTTCAAAAAAAATATACATGCCCAGGGCGCCTGCATCCACAACACCCGCCTGGGTTAATTTCGGCAACAAATCCCGCGTCTCGCGCACAACCTGCTCCAGGTGAGATACGATCCGATCCGCGCTTTTTTGATCGGGGGTAAAATCATCGAGGCTGAGCGTTTCTTCCAGTGCATCAAATACGGAGAGCATGGTCCCCAACTTAGGATCGGCAACCGCCTTCCAGGCCCTGGCATTTCCTTCCTGCACGGCCTCCTTCAGCTGCGGCAGGCCGTCCACGGCGTAAAAAGCCGAAAAAAACTGCGAGGCGATATTCCCGGAGTTGCCGCGCGCGGACATCAGCAGTTGACGGACCAGTGTATCTTTTTTCTCTCCGGCAAAACGAAGCGGGGAGAGACTGATGGAAAGATTCCGGCCCGTATCTCCGTCGGCCACGGGATACACGTTGATCGCGTCCAGCAAATCCGCCCAGGCCGCCACGCGCTCCACACCGGCCACAAATGCTTTTTTGAGAAGTTCATCCATCATGAATAACCCAGGAGGTTGCGGATATCCGGCGGCAGGGAAAACAGGGTTTCCATCTCCGGCGTTTTTACCGCCACTTGCTCCGTCCGGCCGCGCGCGCAAACACTGCCGTCCGCCACCTTGCGAATTTCAAAATCCACCACCAGTTTAATGTTGGCATCAACCAGGGTTGCCTTGCAGATAATTTCATCGCGGTGCTTGAGCGGAAAAATATGTTTGGTCGCCGTCCGGATGATGGGAAAAATGATTTTCTCCCGCTCATAATAAGAATAAAGATCGACGCCGTGGTGTTCAAAGAGCGCCGCGCGCGCGATTTCAAAGTAGTTGAGATAATTGCCGTGCCAGACAATCTGCATGGGGTCGAGATCAAAAAACGGGACGTTGATTTTTACTTCGAAAAATTTTTTATCGGCGCTCATGGTTTTCCTCGAAAAAAATCAGTGTATCGAATAACCACGCACATTCTTTCAATATCCTCATCCAGCGGCCGGTCTTCAATCACGGAATCGCTGACCTGCCGGATATTCTGCTGCGCCTTCGCCAGAAGCGGCCGGACACGGATGTTTTGCCGGAGATCGCAGGCCTGCGCCGCCGCCAGCAGATGAATGGAAACCACGCGTTCGGTGAGCGTGCAAACCCTTTCGGCGTCGCGGGCCGCGATGGTGCCCATGCTGACTTTATCCTGATTGTGCGATTCGGTCGATCGAGAAAAAGAGGCTGCAGGCATCGTGGCTTTGAGTGCCTCGGCAGTCAATGCGGATGAGGAAATCGACATGGCTTTGAAGCCGTGATACATTCCCTTTTCTCCACCGTTTTCCCGCACCAGATCGCCCGGGAGCCCCCGATTGAGACTGGGATTGACCAGCAGCATAGTCTGGCGGTCACACATGTCGGCGGCGGAGGCCAGCGCGGCCTTCAACCCGTCCATGGCAAAGGCGATATG
>CAYULE010000344.1:0-2960 GCA_964445385.1 uncultured Smithella sp. | reverse complement strand
CCCACAAATTCATTTTCCCACTATTCAATTTCCAAAGAGCCTTCTTGAAACGAGCCATGACATATAAATCAATTTGATTTTCTTGTCAAGCCTAATTTTCAATTTTTTTATTTCGTCAGTAACCAGGAATCATCCGACAACCAAGAGTTCTACCATCGGTGAACATGTTGAAAACTTCAACTACCTTCAAGTACATCTCTGACGAACAGAAGTGAGCTTCTACTCCCTATGGCTAAAACTGTCAAGAAGAAATTTTCATTATTTTACAATTATTTCTCAATTTTTAATTTGTTAAGCCGTAATCAACACTTACGACAATAATTATAATGTTCTTTTAACTACTTTCCAGGATCTCTCTTACTTTTTTGGAGAGTTCCATTGTCGTGAATGGCTTCTGAATGAATCCTTTGCACCCCCCGTCCATAATATCCTTTGCTTGCCCATCAAGACTGTATCCACTCGACAGAAGAACTTTCACGTTAGATTTCAGACGTAAAAGTTCCTTGAACGTTTCCTTACCGCCAATATCCGGCATAATCATATCAAGAATAACCAGATCAATCTTTTCTTTATCCTGTTTGAAAATATTAATGCCTTTTCGGCCACTGGTGGCAGTCTGAACACTATAGCCCAATCCTTGGAGCATTTGGGCCGCAACATCAACAATCATCTCTTCATCGTCAATAATCAGGATAGCCCCTTCGCCCTGATGTACCCCGCTTTCTTTTTTCGGCATATCTTCCATCATTTTCTTTGATGCGGGAAGGCAGATCACAAATGATGTGCCGACACCTTTTTCACTTTCCACACAGACAAACCCGCCATGGTTATTAATGATCCCGTAAACGGAAGCCAGGCCCAGACCCGTGCCATGTCCACGCTCTTTGGTAGAGAAAAACGGCTCAAAAATACGGGATTTAGTGGCATCATCCATACCGGAACCTGTATCCGTTACCGTCAGTTTTACAAACTTTCCCGGTTTTACACCAAAGGCAGCCACCTCCTCCTCTCTCAGAACGACATTTTCTACGGAAGTATACAAGCTGCCGCCGCCCGGCATAGCTTGCCACGCATTTACAAAAAGATTAAGCAGGACCTGATCCATCTGGCCGCGATCCACATCCACATACCAGAGATCGTCGGTCGCCTTATGATGCATGGAAATTTCTTTTTTTGCTCTACCAAACATTTCCGCGCTTTTCAGAATGAATTTCCCAAGGTTCGTTGCACGGACTTCGTACTTGCCGCCTCGCGCAAAGCCCAGAAGCTGCCGGGTAAGATTAGAACCTCTTTGAACATATTTTTCGATGCTCTTGAACCGTTCATGAAAGGGGTGATTTTCTTCCAGGTGCATCAGCATCAGAGAAATGTTGCCGAGGATCCCCATCAGCAGGTTATTGAAGTCGTGAGCGATACCGCCGGCAAGCGTTCCGATAGCCTCCAGCTTCTGCGCGCGCAGAAGCTGCTCCTCCATCGCCTTCTTTTCGGAAATGTCAACGAGGAAACCTCTGGTACCAACAGGTTTTCCACCCTTTAAAATGCGCGTACTTTGCACAAGCGCAGGAAAGATTGTTCCATTCTTATTCCTCGCCAGATACTCTCTGAGACCGAGTTGTTCTCCCTGCAGAAGTTTCTGAAAGCTGGCCTGCGCCCGTTCATGTTCTTCCGGTATCAGGACGTCCAGGACATTGATGCCTCTTTCAATATCTTCCCGGGTAAAGCCGAAACGGCCCAGAGCTATTTCGTTAACGAAGGTAATCTTACCGGCTATGTCCGTTTCAAAAACCGTCTCAGGCAGAAGTTGTGCCATATCTCTGAACCGCTCTTCGCTTTGCCTCAGGTCGTCCTCTACCTTGTGGCGATCCGTCATGTCCAGGAGAGATATGACGCTGTTTGTCGTGCCGGGGATCATGGCTACGCTCATAAATAAGTATCGGATTTCCCCTGATTTTATTACTCCCCTAAATTCATAAGTATCAGGAACAGTTCCGGTTTCAGCTCTCCGCTGGAAGTGGCGTTGCCTCATGATTTCCAAATCTTCTTTGACGACAAACTGAGTCCAGGACATTTTATTTTCTACTTCGTGACGCAGATATCCATTCAGTTTCTCAAAATTGGAATTCACCAGCAGGATGGTTGTATCTTCGGCAACGATCATATTGGCCGTTGCGGTGTGCTCAAAGATAATGCGATAGCGCTCTTCATTCTTCATCAGCTCCTGCTCGGTTTTCTTACGCTGGGTAATGTCACGGGCGACCCCGAGAATGCCCTGCGGTTCACCTTGATCGCCATAGAGAACGTTCATTTTAACTTCTGTCCAGGCCGTTTTGCCGTCCTTACAAACCATCTCGAGTTCGATATTTTTTACCCACTCGTTATCGGACCCTTCCCTGCCTTTTTTCAGAAAGTTTTCCCCGGCGAAAATTCGAATAAATGCCTTATACGAATCAGGAGTGAAGGCTTGTTCAATCGTCTGTTGCATCGTCTCTTCAGACGTATAACCTCTCAATGTTTTTACGGAAGGACTTACATAAACATATTTCATCTCCGGGTCGAGCACCCAGATGAAATCCGTCAGGTTTTCCGCCAGTAATCGGTATCGCTTTTCGCTATCCTTTAAGTCCCGTTGGGCCTGTATCCTATCGGTTACATCTCTGCCGATGCCCCGCAAACCAACCGTCCTGCCCGCCGGTCCCCGCAAAAGCGAGTAGGAAAATTCCATCGTTCTTTCAACGCCATCTTTTCTGATAATCTCGGCAATCACCATATCGCGGGTTGACCCGGTCACAGACACCTTTTTGTACATGCCGGGAATCTGCTTCAAGAATTCGGGCGTAAATATCTCCCTGAAGTTCATACCGATCAGCTCATTTTGAGAGTAACCCAGAATCCTGCACATTGAATGGTTGACGAATGTGCAATTCCCCTTCATGTCGCTTTCACAATAGGCCTCTTCCATG
>CAYULE010000343.1:0-2977 GCA_964445385.1 uncultured Smithella sp. | reverse complement strand
AATAGAATCGCATACCCGGTGGCGAATGATACTGAATGATGGAAATGTTGATCTGATCGATCCACGAAGATTTGCGACGGTGAAGATTGAGAAGACGCGAGCAGACGGGGACAATAAAGATATACTGCTGAACTTTAGCATGAAGGCTTTTCTGGAAAAGCAGGCGAGAAGAAAAGTCAGCGTCAAAACATTGCTGATGGATTCGCAGGCTGTATCCGGAATCGGCAATATTTACGCCTGTGAGATTTTGCACCGGGCGGGCATTTCACCCTTCCGCCAGGCGACGACGATAAACGACGATGAATGGAAGCGGATTTTCCGGCATGCAAAGCGTATTTTGAAAAAAGGGATTGAAAACAGGGGAACCTCCATTTCCGACTGGCGTGATCTTTACGGCTGTTCAGGTGAGAACCAGAAACTGCTTCAGGTCTATGGACGGGAAGGAAAGACTTGCCGCACATGCGGAAGCATCGTTGAGAGAGTCAGGCAATCCGGCCGCAGTACATATTACTGTCCGTTTTGTCAGGCAAACTGAAATTTGGAAAAATGCAATATCCTTTTTAATCCCGCTCGCGCGGGACGAGCGTGAATTCTTTGCAGCCAGCTGTGATATCCTAGGGAGAGGAAAACAGATTCCAAAGCAGAAATGTGTATTAAAAAACATAAAACAATAATAATATCAATAAGATAAAAGCACTAAGCCATCGAAATGTTTTCTGCGTAAATAAAAAATTATGAATGGAATATTGATATAA
Source organism: uncultured Smithella sp. (assembly GCA_964445385.1). Lineage (GTDB taxonomy): Bacteria > Desulfobacterota > Syntrophia > Syntrophales > Smithellaceae > UBA8904. The sequence continues at coordinate 2,222 of CAYULE010000343.1, read as the reverse complement.
GGAAAATGCCCGTCCAAAAAGCTGAATATTCTTTGTCACACTTACTGTTTGCGTTCGTATAAGAGAGAAAAAAGGTTTTCAGCAACTTTGCTGAAAAAATTATGGAGGAATCTATGCCGGATATGAAGAGAAGAGATTTTTTAAAAGCAAGTGCAGCGGCTGTAGTGGTTACATCAACATGTCTTTGCGGGTTAAACGGATGTGCTACCTTTTCAAAGACCGGTCATACCATGGACATCAAACCGGAAGCCCTTGTTCGCAAAGGAAATAAATTACTGATTGATTTATCCAGGGAACCATCGCTGGGTCGGGTGGGGGGAGCCGTTAAAATTAAAAACCAACATATGACCCAGGGGATCATTATTGCTCGCACTGAAGAGAACACTTATCAAATCGCTTCTTTATTATGTCCACACAGAGATGTTGAAGTGGACTATGATCATAAAAATAAACGTTTTGAGTGCGCAAGCCTGGGGAGTTCAACATTCGCTTTGGATGGACGAAATATCAAGGGGCCGGCAAAAAAACCACTGCAGAAATATGAAGCCTCGGTTTCCGGCAATATATTGGCCATCACGATATAAAAAGAGAGTCTTTATGTTCAACCCATTCCATGAAAAGATCAATGAAAACGAGGAAGATCATGTTTTGATTGACTCTGCCGTGCATGGAAGCCAGGAGGACCTGGAAAAACTTATTTTGCGTCATCAGGCGTGGATATACAACATTGCCTTCAGGATGGTCATGGATCGCGATGATGCAATTGATATCACCCAGGAAATCCTTATTAAAATGATCACGAGACTTGCATCGTACGATCCGAAAAAGGGAATGTTCAGGACATGGCTCTACAGGATTGTCGCGAATCATGTACTCGATATGAAAAAACAAAAGTTTGAAATGAGAATTCATGACTTCGACACGTATATTTCGCTCATTGAAAAGCTGCCGGATCACCGGGAGTTCTCTCATCCTGAGGGTAATATTCTTACGGAAGAATTGAAGACAGGATGCATGATGGGGATGCTCATGTGCCTGAACCGAAATGAAAGGCTGGCCTTTCTCATTGGCGCAGTTTTTGCGGTCACTGATGTCGTGGGTGCCGAACTGCTGAAGGTTTCGAAGGCCAACTTCCGGAAACTCCTTTCCCGGGGCCGGCACAAGGTGCACTCCTATATGAACGGGGTTTGCGGCCAAGTGAATAAAAGTAATCCATGCCGTTGTGAAAACAAACTGAAGACATTTCTTGACCTGGGAATGATCCAACCTGGGAAAACAAGGTTCTGTCAACCCGGCTGCCCAACGGTGAAAGATGTTGTGATCGACCGGCTCAACATCTTCGATGAGTCCTACTACAGCCCGTTTTTGGAACTCTTTGTTCAGCAGCCATTTTATGACCCGCCGGATATGACCGCGTGGCTACGCGATACCATTAAGAAAGATGAATTCAAGCAGCTTTTCAATATTCACTGATCATAGAAAGAATAAACTTGAGAACAATCAAAAGCCAGATCCAGTGTTCATTTTGTAATATGACTGCCTGAATAAGGGACGGCCAAACAATTAATGAACAAAGACAGGATTGGAAAAAATCCAGGGCCTGAATTTACCTGCTGATTTTAAAAATATTTCGACACGATAGACACCGGCTTCCTCAACCGGTGCAGAAAAATGACTGCCAAATTCATGAAGCCATCCGTGTCCGTTTCTAATAATACGAATCAGTGCTTTTTCCGGACAGGACACCGATAAGTGCGCGTTGTCCGAAAGCTTGAAAGAGTCTCCCTGATAAAATTCCTTATTTTTCTGTTGGATGAAAAATTGAAACCCCTGAGCGGGGCAGAAGTATTCCAGGGCAAAATAACAGCGTCCATGAATCAATGATTGAAATACCATGTCGGTGTCCTGCCGGCTGTTGCCGCTGAAACTTCTGTCGGTTAGAACGTGTGTTCGTATAAATCTGAAGGCCCGCTGAAAAGGGAAGGCTACAAAGGAAATGCCCAGGAGTTTTTTCACGCTGGCGTGATTGTCCAGTTCTCCTATGCCCACAGTTTTTTTAATCTGGTTCAAGGCGTCCCATCTTTCCAGGGTAATGCGGCTCGGCCCTTTTAGAAAGTAGGCCGGAAAAAGAAAACTCATAAGACCGCTTACGTAACCACGGAGGCTTTTTTGCCAGTCCGTCATAAAGTCCCAGACGCCCATTCCGGAATAGCCGATCACTT
>CAYULE010000342.1:0-2979 GCA_964445385.1 uncultured Smithella sp. | reverse complement strand
ACCGACCAGGGCATATCCCCTTCAATCGGATCCTGTCCTCCGGACTCATAAACAATGGTAATATTGGGAGCATGGGTTTTCTTGGCCAGAATTCCGGCCACCATGGGAATCCCTGTTCCAATATAGACGACCGAGTGATCGTCAATCTGCTGCGCGATAATATAGGCCAACGTTTCTAAAGGATTGGCCGGTGCGTTCAAGTCTTGCATAATCATATACTCCTGTCTTAATAATAAAGCCCTGAATCATGTTTCAGGGTGTATTCCTCATACGAGAAATCGATGTCTTCATTGTCACCTTCGGCAGCCTTCGTCTGGCGACGGGCCTCGGCAATCCACTTGGCGCCTCCCAGTTTATCAACGAACTCGAACTGATTCTTGGTACCCATAATCCATTCATCAAGAAATTTCTTATTGTTTTCGTCGGATGCGCCGCCAAAACGCATGCACTTTTCCCACCATTGCCGCGGCCAGTAGTAACATCCGGGCATGCTTCCGGGAAGCGCGCCAAAAGGCATTTCAACCACGGCATCGGCATAAAAGAACGGAATGATACATCCCTGTTTGTTATAACGGATGTCATTTTCGGGCACGATCTCTTCAGCCGTAATGATGAGTTTGCGCGCTGCGGCCGCCACTGCCATATCATTCACGGCGGGACCATAGATATAGGCGTTGCCGTATTTATCCGCCGCGTTGCAATGGATAATCGCCACGTCGGGATATAAAGCCGGAACAAATACGACGGGATCCTTATCCGCTTTTAAGGGATTCTGGATCACCTTGAGGTAAGGATTATACCGCACGATATCACTGCCGAGCATCTGTTTACTGCATATCCCCGGCATGCCGAGTTGGGCAGCCTTAAACCCCTGCGCGACTCCTCCATGACTCCATTCGGAAAGAATCGTCATCTTGCCGGCCTTGAGCGCGCGGTCATAAACTTTATCAATCCCACGCATTTCCGCTCCGGTGTAGGAATTGTGGGAATAAGACACTAATCCGTATGAGATAAAAAAGCTCTGATTGGTATTGGGCGCTCCGATCATCTGCAGATTTTTTTTGCCCTGCCGGATGGTCTCATAAAAAGCCTGGTGGGGCGTTCGGACATAAGAAAAGCCGCCATCCGTGAGAATGTCTCCATCCTGCACATAAGTCGCAATCGCCTCACTCATCGTCATCCGTTTGTCTTTCTTGGCATGTTCCTTTTTCAAATGCGCCGCGCGAGCTGATTCAAAATCAACCAAACGATCCAGAATGGATGTATCGCTGAGTTTAAGATTCGCAACGGCCTCCTCGTTGTAGAGATATTTTGCCATCTCCATATCCTCCTTTTGTATTTCCCTTTTCCCTGTATATTTCCCTGCATATAATAATTGTGTAATTTTACTCTCACAATCGGCCGGGGTCAAGCATTATCTAATGCATTGAAAATACTATTTGATTGTCAATGACTTACGGTCAAAAGAGATAATTTAATCACGCGCATTTTCCGCTTTTCCCATTTCCCATTGACATCCCCTACTCATCTTTTTATACTCCTATCCGGCAAAATCAACATTACATCGAATCGCAGGAATAAGAGGGTTTCCACCTCACTTCCTCGATTCTTATCCTGAGCAAACCTTAGGGAGGCATCATGGGCAAAAACAGGAAACAGATTCAGAAAGCGAGGGTTTTCTTCAAACAGGACATCTGGAGGATTCGCAGCACGAATCTGCCTCCGGGAAAATCTTTTTTCCTGAATCTTGTGAGAGTTTTACTGTTGTCCATTCGTGGATTTGACGAAGACAAATGCCAGTTGCGCGCGTCGGCCCTGACATTTTATTCACTGGTCTCGGTTGTCCCCGTCGCGGCCATGGCCTTCGGCATTGCCAAAGGCTTCGGTTTCGAAAAATTACTGGAAGAGCAATTACGCAGTAAACTGGCTGGTCACGAGGATATTCTGGCTAACGTTATCCAGTTTTCCCATGCCCTCCTGGCCAACACGCAGGGCGGATTGATTGCCGGGGTCGGTGTGGTTGTTCTTTTCTGGGCCGTACTCAAGGTTCTGGGGCAGATTGAAGAATCTTTCAATGACATCTGGGGAATCAAGGAAAAACGCACGCTCGGCCGGATGTTCGGCGACTACCTGTCGCTCATGCTGGTCTGCCCTGTGATCCTCATTCTTTCCGGAGGCGTAACCGTTTTCGTCACCACGCAGGTGAACCTGATTATGGCCAAGTTCACCATCCTGGGAAGCTTCAGTTTCATTGTTTTCTTTCTATTGAAACTGCTGCCCTACACGCTCATGTGGGGCCTGTTTACTTTTATTTATATTTTCATGCCGAATACAAAAGTCAAATTATCCTCCGGTCTGATTGCGGGAATCATCGCCGGCACGATTTTTCAAATCGTCCAGTGGGTCTATATCACTTTTCAGATCGGGGTTGTCCAATACAACGCCATCTATGGAAGTTTTGCCGCGCTGCCGCTGTTTCTGGCATGGCTCCAGTTAAGCTGGCTGATTGTTTTATACGGAGCGGAGTTATCCTTTGCCTACCAGAATGTGGATACCTATGAGTTTGAACCCGATGCCCTTCAGGCCAGTCATCGCTTGAAAATGCTGCTTTCTCTCCAGTTGACCCATCATCTGATTAAAAATTTCAGCGCAGGAGAAAAGCCGGCAACCGCGAGGGAAATATCCAATCAGTTGGAAATTCCCATCCGCTTTGTCAACGAAATTCTTTTTGAACTGGTCAAAAGCGATATTCTATCAACCACTCAGATTGAAGGAAACGGAGAACAGGGATATCAGCCGGCGCGCGATATTCATGGACTGACCATCCAGTACGTTATGGAAGCCCTGGAAAAAAGAGGGCTGAACGATATGCCCTTCACTCATGCCCCGGAATTTGCCACCCTGTCGGCGTCCGTGGAAGCCTTCGGAAAAACCATTGAACAACTGCCTGACAACAGGCTGCTCAAAGACTTGTAAATT
>CAYULE010000341.1:1363-2986 GCA_964445385.1 uncultured Smithella sp. | reverse complement strand
TTTGCCGGAAATGATCGGCTATCATCGCGCCGTCGAACTGCTGTTTTTCGGAGAAGCTTTTCTTGCCGAGCAGGCCTTTGAAATGGGACTGGTCAATAAAGTATTAAAACCGGAAGATCTGATGCCCTATGCTTACGCGCAGGCGGCCAAGCTGGTTGTCCTCCCGGCATCGTCTTTACGCACAACCAAACGATTGATGAAAGCCCGCCATGCCGATTCCGTAATCACACAGATGATCGAAGAAAACGATGATTTCAGCGCCATGCTCAAGTCACCGGAAGCCAAAGAAGCATTTCGTGCTTTCTTCGAACGGCGTAAACCGGATTTCAGCAGGTTTTCCTGACCGACCTATCAGGTTAACCGTTGAGACCGCCGGCAACGACGCCGGGAAAGATATGACTTTATTTAGCTTCGGAATTGGAACAAGGCGCACGTTCCTGACTTATCCTTCAACCGTTTCAATTTTTCGTAAAACGGTACGGTTTCGCCCCTCGTTCTTCGCCTGATAGAGGGCGGCATCCGCCACGCGAAACAGCGTCGCGGATGACAGCTGAGCCGCGAGCGGCGGCTCAATCTGCGCTATCCCCAGACTCAACGTGACACAGGGAGCGGCCGCCGAATCTTCGTGCGGAATGCCGTATTGAGCAACAGCCGTCCGAATTTTTTCGGCAACATGAAAAGCGCCGGCGGCCTTCGTGGCCGGTAGAATCACCGCAAATTCCTCACCGCCGTAACGCGCGACAAAATCGCCCGGCCGCACAGCTTTCTGACGAATAATCTGCGCGACAGTATGCAAACAAATGTCGCCGCCTTTATGGCCATACCGGTCATTATATTTTTTAAAGAAGTCGATATCACAGATAATCAACGCCAAAGGCACGTTGTTGCGCAGCATCTTTTTCCATTCAATTTCCACATACTCATCATAAGCGCGGCGATTGGCAATACCCGTTAAGGCATCGGTGGTGGAAAGCTGATAGAGATTCTCATTGGCATTCTTCAACATTTCCTCGGTGTGAAGCAGCGTTTCATACTTACGTGCGTTTTCGATGGGTAGTTCGCAAAGATCGACAATGCTGAGCGCCAGATTCAGATACTGATCAAGGTAGCCGGGAAAAGCAATATCCTCGACGGCAATCACCCCCCGAACCTCTCCACGCCGGACAACCCGCAGGATAAAGCCGCGGCCCGATTCCGTATAACCGCTGTTTTCAGAAACAGCGGCCAGCTTTTTTTTAATGTTTTCCTTTTCCGTATCATCCGGCATCCCTTCCGGCCTGATCCAGAGTTGATCCGGCAAACCCTCCTGAAAGCTCAGATAGCTGAGCCTTTGCGGCGCAAAAAGAAACGAATAGACGTCGAGCATCCCTTCCACGGCTTCCGCTTCACTTACGATTCGGGCCAGGTTGGATAAAAGATCGATGGCCATGGCATGCGTAGCGGCCTGCTTCTGAATGTCGTTGATGTCCGCAACAGACTTTTTTCTCTGAACTTCCATTTGCCATGCCAGGTAGGCTCTGGCGAAAAGCAGACGCAAAAAGGCAATTCCTGTGAAAATAATTTCAAAGGGCCGGTCCACATATTCGGCAAACGCTTGCAGATTCGCGCCGCTTTGTTCATCAA
>CAYULE010000341.1:0-1263 GCA_964445385.1 uncultured Smithella sp. | reverse complement strand
AAAATAAATCCGCCCCCCGCTCCCGCCTCAAGCATGGCCTGCCGTACTTTATTTTCCGTCTCCTCATGGCTCCAGCGCCGCATTTCGATTCCGTTGAGGTTGCCCAGAATGCTGATTTTCCCACGACAGGCAGCCTTAATTTCCGCGAGGTCTTCCAGACAACTCACACCCACAACGGCGGCACCGGTTTTAATAATATCATCGATGATTGGGAGCACGCGGCCGGATGCCAGATGGGTGGCCGGCGGACCTTTAATCCTGCCCAGTGTGCGCCTGGCCACTTCGAACCCCGTACGTAAAAATTGGTCATGGGAAACAATTGTCGGCGAGGATACGGGATCGAAATAACAGATCGCCGTCGCGCCGGCTTCAAGCTGCGCGTTCGCCCAGTCCACACAGAAATCTTCGTTTATCCGCATGAGTTTTTCAAAAAGCTCCGGTGTTTCCAGCATCAAATCAAGATAGGGCCCGAAACCCATCTGCATCACCGGAAGCGAAAAGGGGGACATAACGACACCGATGATCGGGCAATCATCGCCCACCCGCGCTTTCATCCGTTCGATCGCTTTCAGAACTTTGGCCAGGCAGGGCGTCTTTTTAATGTCCGGCGGTTTCAACCCGGGAATCATCGCGGCATTGGAAATGAAAGGTTGACCGGAATTGGGCGGACCATCCGGGGCATAAATCACTTCACCTCCCCAGGCTTCAATCTCCACCGGCGCGTAGAAAAAACCATAGAGGCAGTCGTGGCCGTATTTAGCGCGCAGGCGCATTTGACCTTCAGCGACATGTTCTGCTTTAGAAAAGTAATCCTGAATGGAAAGCCCCAGTTCTTTCGCGCCGTGCATCGTCACCAGCAAAAAAAGAGGAACCCTGTCCGGCTCCTGGTGGCCAAGGGTTGTCAGCACTCTCTGCATGGACGTCATCTTTTCTTTTTTCATGGCAGACCTCCCAGGATGGTCTGGATGATGCCGGGCACATCCGATGCGGAATGTCCCATCGCGTCGGCCTCGACCTCACGCCAGAGCTGAGTGTCATATCGGAAGGGAGCGCCTCCGACCACAACTTTAACGTTCAAACCCGCCGCCTTGAGACCGGCCACAACATCCCGCACGTGCAGCGCGGAGCGCAGCATCAACGTGGAAATTAAAAGAATGCGGATTTGATCGGCTTGGACCTTACCAATGACTTCATCAACCGTGACCCGGCCATAGTCTTTGAGATCAAAACCGCCGGCACGCAGCACGGAATAGACGATACGCT
>CAYULE010000340.1:0-3003 GCA_964445385.1 uncultured Smithella sp. | reverse complement strand
AAATAATCGATTCAGGTAAAAAAATGAACGAACCGGTCATTGATCTTTCACGATACGAAGCCATGTTAAACCGGATGAATCCGATTCGGGTTAACGGCAAAGTCAGTGAAATCATCGGCCTGATGGTGCAGGGCAACGGTCCTGCCGCATCTATTGGCGAAGTCTGTGGAATCGTACCGGTAAACAGTGAAACGCCGGTCGAGGCCGAAGTCGTCGGTTTTAAAAATGGCCGCGTTCTGCTCATGCCGCTGGAGAGCATTCAGGGATTGGGACCGGGATGCAAAATTCTTTCCATGGGCCACAAAGCCGGTATCGGTGTGGGTAAAGGTCTTTTGGGCCGGGTGATCAATGGATTGGGTAATCCCATTGATAACAAAGGGCCAATCCATTTTGAAGATGAATATCCCATATATGCCGATCCCATCAATCCGTTAGACCGGGGCCGGATCAAAGAACCCATGGATTTGGGCATTCGGGCACTCAATGGGCTCTTCACCTGCGGTAAAGGTCAGCGTATGGGGATATTCGCCGGATCCGGTGTCGGTAAAAGTGTTCTGATGGGTATGATTGCCCGTAATACGAAAGCGGATGTCAATGTTATTGGCCTGATTGGAGAGCGGGGGAGAGAGGTCCGGGAATTTCTGGAGAAAAATTTAGGTGAAGAGGGTCTGGCGCGATCTGTTGTGGTTGTCGCGGCATCGGATATGCATCCCCTTATCCGTATGAGAGCAGCCTATGTCGCCACAGCGGTTTCAGAGTATTTCCGCGATCAGGGGAGTGATGTCCTTTTAATGGTGGATTCGTTAACCCGTTTTGCAATGGCGCAACGAGAAGTCGGGCTTTCCGTAGGTGAACCTCCGACGACGAAAGGCTATACCCCGTCCGTATTCAGCCTGTTGCCGAAACTGCTGGAACGATCCGGTATCGTCGAAGGCGTGGGCAGCATTACCGGCCTGTATACCATTTTAGTCGAAGGAGATGATTTCAATGAGCCGATATCTGATGCGGCCCGTTCCATTCTGGATGGCCATATATCGTTATCGCGCTCTCTGGCCAATAAAAATCATTATCCCGCGATTGATATCCTGCAGAGCATCAGCCGCGTCATGATTGATATTGTGGATGCGGAGCATAAAAAGACAGCCAATGATCTGATGAATATTGTTGCCACACACAAAAAGGCGGAAGACATCATCAATATAGGCGCTTATGTGAATGGTTCCAATCCGTCAATAGATTATGCCATCAGAATGGTGGATAACGTCAATGCGTATTTACGTCAGAATATCGATGAAAAAATTGATTTTCTACAGGCGAAACAGCAGTTGCTGGAATTATTTAAAGAATAAGGAATATGTTTAAATTCAAACTTCAGTCTGTTCTTGAATATCGGATGAACATTGAGGAGAAAATACACAATGAGTTTTCCGAGGTCAATCGTTACCTGAATCAGCAGAAGGGCATATTAAAAGCAATGATGGTTGAACGGGAAAGTCTGGTGAACGATTTACGGAACATGCAGAAAGCAACCATGCGGGCTGACGATATCGCAACAGTTATCAGTTATATAGAAAATATCCGGGGAAAAGAAAAAGAGCAGAAAAATGTTATTCATCAGGCTAAAGAAGCGGTAGAGGCAAAACGGAAGGAACTGGTTGAGGCCGTTAAAAACAAGAAAGTAATGGAAAATTTGAGGGAAAAGCATGCCGAAGAATATCGCAAGAACCTCAGTGAAGTTGAACAAAAAAATTCTGACGAAATGTCCGTCTTGAAGTTTGGCAGGAGAGAAACATGAAAAAGATCGTGATCGGAGCTCAAATTCTTATTGCTGTTTTGCTTCTTGTTAAAGTGGCTTCCGTATTTGGTATTTTAAAAAATGTTGATTCTATTAACGAGGCAACGACGATTACAACACAGGCGATGGCTCAAACCGGGACGCCTGGCGCATCGATAGCAAAGTCGCAAGCAGCGCCTGTGGTTCCTTCAAAGACTCTGCCGGCGCCTAAAGACGCAATGGAAGATGTATTGACCCAGCAAAGAGATTTGGCCGCCGCACTGGCCGCAAAGAAGGTTGAACTCGACAACCGGGAAAACGCCCTGCGCGCCGATGAACAGCGATTGATCGCGCTGCGGAAAGACATTACGGAGAAAATGGCTATTCTGAAAACACAAGAGGAAAAACTTGCTTCTAAACTGGATGCAACCCGGGCGGAAGATATTAAACGATACAAGGAAATGGCCAAGGTTTATGAAAACACCCCGCCGGCAAAGGCAGGTCCGATGATGGAAAAACTCGACACCAAAACGGCGGCCGGTATAACGATGAATATGAAGAAAGACAAGGCCGGTGCTTTATGGGCATACATTACTCCGCAAAAGGCAGTCGATATCACGAAAGAGATCACAAAGGCCGGCGGTTATAGAACAGAATGAAAACGTTTTAAGTTTCAGGTTTTACGTTTTACGTTAGAAGGCGCTGGAGAGTGAATATTCAACTCCCGCGCCTTTCTTTTCAAACTTAAGACTTAAAACTTAAAACCTAACACTATTTTTTAGACATTCTTTGCCCTGTTCAATAGGAACATTTTTCCCGGTTCAATACCAAATCATAATATCACATTTTGTAAGTAACTGATAATACATACATATATGCTAGTGTGGGCGATGGCATGTCTATTGCTTTCTGATCTATTAAAATAGAGGGAGGTAATGTATGGATATCTCTATTGCAGCAACGGCTGAAGTGAATCCGGAAGGTACCGGCGGCAAAATACAGCTGCTCAAAATGGGTGATCCGGTTAATTCAGTTGAAAACGAGAAGAAAGTTACTGATACAGGACATGATGCTGATAACGAGAATATTTTTTCTCAGGTCCTTAGTCAGCAGATCATTAAAATTATTCAATCAGGCGAATCGGCAAACGCGACAGAGATAGCAGCAGAACCATGTCCTTCAGGCAATGTAGATTCGTCAGATGGCAATAAGAAATATCCTCTCGGTGA
>CAYULE010000339.1:0-3024 GCA_964445385.1 uncultured Smithella sp. | reverse complement strand
GCAAAGATCGCATCCGTCAGATCGGAGAGGTGTTTTTCCAGAATATCGTAAATCAAATCATTCTTGCTGGCATAATAATAGAAAAGGGTGCCGCGGCTGATCCCGGCTTCCCGGGCGATATCGGCCAGCGTCGTTAGTTTGACTCCCTTGTCCGCCATCAGTTTACTGGCCGCATCGATGATGCGCGTGCGGTTGGATGTCTTATCTGCAGGCATGCTGTTGCTCAAGTTGTCCCCTTGTGTTGATATCGAAACGAACCCGGCCCGCCAAAGAGACGGGTATCGGTTGCTCGACCGACATATTTTAAACATGATATAAGCTAAATTTATCCCATAATCAAGATAAATATTGCGTAGAGGCGCTTTGCTCAGATGGAGGCATACGGAATATGTCGGTCAGACGACCGACATATTAGATTTTTCTGAAGTTTTTCTGACAGACATAATTATGGATAACTGAAAATTATCGGCAGATCATTCCATTGCCAAATAAAAAAGGCAGCATCTGCGTTGCCGCCTGCCAACCGTGGCCGGTTCTGCCTTTAAATACCCAATCCGCGCAGGATATAGGCCAGGGTTATACCGAAATATGTTCCCACTACCCAGCCGATGATGCCGGTGATGACCCCGGAAAGTACTATTTCCTTGTTTTTCAGCGCGGAAGCGACCATGGGAACAAGAGGAGGCGAGCAAATTCCCGCGACGGATGTAATGATGACCGTATCGGCATCAATCTTGAATATCCGGGCCAGAACGACATGCAGCAGAAGGCAGACAAATACTGTAAACGTCACATAGACAAGCATGATCGGGGCAGTGGACACCAGCCGGTTAAAGTCCGCCATTGAACTCACCACGAGACAGAATATCAGAATGAAGTAATTGCCAAGCTGATAGCTCATTTTTATATTTCTGATCGCCGGGATAAAAGAACAAAGGATACCCAGCGTGGAAATGGCGAGGATTGCCACCACAAAAGCCGTATCCTCATTGAATATGAGAAAGGACAGGGCGCCTGTGACAAAGATAAGCACCGAGAGACCCAGGGCGCCCATCAGCGGAGTAAAGGTTTTCTTTTCAAATATACCGGCATACGAATCGAAGTCCGGGTCTTTTTCCAACAGCGCGGTTTCGGCCGGTTTGAAGACAGGTAAAAATTTAAGTAAAATACGCTGCCCGATCGTCATCAGGAAGAGCAGATAGACCGAGGAGACCAGAACGTCCGATGTGTGAGCGGCGATATACAGCGTCTGATCGGTCCGGAGCGCCGTGGCGATCGCGCCCAGGTTCACCGTTCCGCCGGTATAGACGCCCACGAACATGCCGGCAAGCTTCCAGGTTTCCTCTCCCACCCATCCGCGGAAGATAAAAAAACCCAGGGTCGCGACAATCAGTATTGCCAGGACCTGCAGCCCGAAGGAAAGAAGCGATTTCCCCGCGAGTCTGCTCCAGCGGCGTACATCAATGGAGAAAAACATCAGAGGCAGAGCCAGGCTGATGGCAACCAGCATCAGGGGATTCTGGATGGGAGCCAGATTCGCGGGAAGCACATGGATGTTACCGATAATGATGCCGGCAATGTAACAGATGACAACCGCGCCGAGTTTATTGCAGATGGAATATTTTCGGGCCAGGTTAATGGCGACGACGGGAAAAAGAAGATAAAAAAGGATCAGTGTAACAGTTGCCATAATGCCTCCGTGAGGAATGAACATCAATTAGTCATTAAACAGTATTCAGCAAAGCTGACATTCGTTCTTTCAGTAAACATGATCTCCAATTATGCGGAAACAGTACCATGGCAAACTGTTCCTTTGATTTTTCACGTATTCAACCATGAGACACTATCTGGAAATATCATTTAGAAATCAAGAAATAAGACGAAATTGATAAAAAAAAGAGAAGGCAGCGCCGGATGGTCGCTGCCTTCTCTTTTTTTGTTGTTAACTCCGTTCCTGTTAGTGCCGGACAAGAAGCACGGGGCTTTTCGCCTCCTCCATGACCTTTTCGGAAACCGGGCCCATCAGCCGTTTGAGCAGTCCTGTTTTCCGATGAGACGGCATGACGATTAAGTCGACATCTCTTTCGTCCTGCTCTTTGAGAATCTCAGAAACAGTATCACCTTCCCGAACGTCGCTGATTACTTCAATATCCAGACCTTCGGGAAACTTGGCCAACTCCTTCTGCATTAACTCTTTTGACCGATTGATTTCTTCAGCCTCGGCCTGCTGAACCGAGGCCATATCCATACAATAATCTACGCCACACTGCATTATCGGCTCCGCTACATGAAGCAGATAAACCTTGGAATGGAATTGTTTTGCCAGTTCCAATGCCTGCTTCAATGCTTCATCGGAGTCCCCGGAAAAGTCGGTTGGAACAAGAATTCTTTTTGGTGCAAACATGATTATCCCCCCTTTCATGCATGATCACTTTTTCCAACATGTTAACTCTTTCCAGCTCCTTCCAATGTTTCATTTTCTCCCCGCTGAGTGCCTTTGCGGGGACTTTCCACCGCCCATATTTTACATATCACTATAATTAATTTGAACACGGAATGTTAAATGGCAAGGTTAAGCTGTCTGTAAAAATGCCAGGTCCGGATATAACATATTCATTAATTATATCCGGACCTTTCTTTAAAATGGTCAATAGGGTTGAGTATCAGCTTTACATTATTATCGTATTTCCCCGGCTAGTGAATCTGAATACTGAAATTCGGGAAAAAAAACCCGAAACCCGGCGGATGAGGTCGAAAAACATGCACGACGGGTCCATGATGATAAACAGGAGTTCTGTGCCTCATCACAGGGTATCGCTGAGGACCCTGATGGTAGGGGTTATTATAATTATACTGCGGGCGATCAAACCTGCCGTGATTACCGTATCTCTGCCCGTTTGACCAGCCCGGATCCGCCAAAGCAGAACCCGCAAGCCCTGCAACTATTACAACGGTTACCAATATCATTGTTAATTTTTTCATGTTTGTATTCTCCTTTCGTGAGTTACTGTTGATTGCACATTC
>CAYULE010000338.1:0-3031 GCA_964445385.1 uncultured Smithella sp. | reverse complement strand
TGCCGTCATCACAATTTGATATTGCCTTCTTTCATGGTTTTGGTGGGTTTAAATATGTCCAGGTGAAATTTTTTATGCAGTTCGTTCAGTTTATAGACCAGTTCATGGTAGCCAATGCCCTGCGCCAGCGCGAAGGGTCCGAAAGGCGAACCGCCGCCGTTGGCCATCGCCAGATCAATCTCTTTGGGATCATCAACGACGCCTTCTTCCAGAAGCTTGGTCGCCTCATTGACCTGCAAGGCAATCAACTGATTGATATCAAATTCCTTCGTGGCCTTGGCGAGATCAATCGTCGGTCTGCCCTTGGACCAGTCGTAGAATCCCCTGCCTGTTTTTTTGCCCAGGTTGCCGGACTTCAGATAGGACATCATGGCATCGGATGGTTTGTAATCCTTGGAAAGCACCGACGCGAAATATTCCAGGCCGTGCGCGGCCACATCAATGCCGACATAGTCCACCAGTTCAAATGGCGCCATCGCCATAATGGGCTTGAACGCCGCGTCAAATTCTTCGGGCGTGGGATGTCCCGCTTCCAGGATTTTGGAAAGCAGCAGCAATGTGGGCTCATTCACCCTGTTGTAAATAAAGCCGGGAGAATCTTTCTTGACAATCACAGGAACCTTTTTGATTTTCTTTGCGATATCATACCCGATCTGAATGGCTTCATCAGAGGTATTCTTCCCCTTGATCACCTCAACCAGTTTCATCAGAATGGCCGGATTAAAGAAATGATAACCAATCACCTGCTCCGGTCGCTGAGTGGCGGAGGCAATGTCCGTGATGCTGATATTGGATGTGTTCGATGCCAGGATGGCGTGTTTGGGTGCAAACTTGTCCAGATCGGCAAAAACACTCCTTTTGAGCTCGAGTTTTTCCGGCACGGCCTCAATAATGAAATCCGCGTCTTGGACGGCTGTCTGCAGATCAACCATCGGGGTGAGGCGCACCAGCGCGTTTGCAAAAGCATCCAGGGTTATTTTGCCTTTCTCCCTGAATTTATCCAGGCTTGCGATGATTCCCGCGATACCCTTATCGACATATTTCTGTTCAATATCACGCAGGACCACGTGATAGCCGCCCAACAAACAGGAAGCCGCAATTCCGTGTCCCATATCCCCCGCGCCAATCATGGCAATCTTTTTTACATCTTCAGATTTCATCATTTATCCCCCTTAACATGAATTATTTCTTTAGTTTTGCCAACTCTTCATCCCGCAAAACTTTACGCAGAATTTTACCGACCGCCGATTTCGGTACGGTCTCACGGAATTCCACAATTTTAGGTACCTTGTAGGCCGTCATCTTCTCTTTACAGAAATCGATGATTTCCTGTTCCGTGGCTTTTTCACCGGGCTGCAGGACAATAAATATTTTCACGGTCTCTCCCCGGTAATCATGAGGAATGCCGATGGCTACAGCTTCGGAGACTTTGGGATGTTCGTAGAGAACTTCTTCAATCTCGCGCGGGTAAATATTAAAGCCGCTGGCAATGATCATATCTTTCTTGCGATCCACGATGAAGATATAGCCATCCTCGTCCACTTGCGCGACATCGCCGGTATGGAGCCAGCCGTCCGTCAACTGATTTTTTGTCTCTTCGGGATTGTTCCAGTAACCTTTCATTACAGTGGGACCTTTAACCAGCAGTTCGCCGGATTCCCCCGGTTTAACGTCCTCCGTACCGTTATCCACATTAACGATGCGGAAATCATTGTCCGCCATCGGAATGCCGATGGAACCGATTTTATTGTAGGTAATCGGATTGGCAATCGTAATCGAACTTGTTTCGCTCAATCCGTATCCTTCGTTAAAGGTGATGCCCAGATCAATCACGCGTTCAATCAATTCCACGGGCATCGGCGCGCCGCCGGAATTGAGAAGGCCCAGGTACTTGCCCAGATCCAGATTCGCCGCTTTGGGATGATTAACAATAGCGGTGATCATCGTCGGGACTGCCGGGAAATACGTAATGTGACCCGCTTTGACAATGGTATCCAGAATTTCATCGATATCAAACCGCGGTACGAGAATTTGTGTGGCGCCGCCGAAAAAAGACCAGTTCATCGCAACGATGTTGCCATACACATGGAAAAACGGAAGAACACACAGGGCATTGCGGTCCTGCGGCGGCATCGCCATCGGAGAGTAAACGCCGGGCGAAGCCCACATACCGGCCTGGAAAGTGGCGGCCACCAGGTTGCCATGCGTCAAAAGCGCGCCCTTGGGAAAACCGGTCGTGCCTCCGGTGAACTGAATCATCGCCGGATCGTCGGGCACAATTGCAACACGGGGCGGACGTGTATCCTTGCAATTTTCGATCAACTCGGAAAAATGCAGCCAGCCCTCTTCCAATTCCAGGCTTTTGGCTGTGCTGACACCCAAACCATTAATGTAATCCGTGATCTTCGTGACCACGACGCGTTTCAGTCCGGTTTCTTTCACCACCGGCCGTACGGCAGGCAAAACCATATCGAACGTAATGAGAGTTTCCATGGTAGTGTTCTGGATGATGAACTTGAGTTCGGTTGCCGTGTAGAGCGGATTCATATTCACAACGATGCCGCCCAGATGCATGACAGCCAGGTAGGACACGACAAATTGCGGACAGTTGGGCAGATGGATGCCCACGCGGTCTCCTTTTTTCACCCCCCTGGCGGCCAGAGCGTTGGCAAACCTGAGCACCTGTTCGCGAATCTGCCAGTAGGTCAATTCAGTCCCGTAAAAAACAGTGCAGGCTTTGTTTGGATATGATCCGGCGGTCATTTGAAAAATTCTTTGCGCCGGATACTGGGGGTAACGGATGGAATGGGGAACATGGTAATCGTAGAATTTCTGCCAGGGCTTCGTCGTCATAAACTGGAACCTCCTTGCAATAATGTCTGAGTTTATTTTTTGATTATTTGTCAGCCGTAAAGTTCTTGCTCACTCCTTTCTTATCGCGGTCACCTGCTCTTTCATCCAGCACATTACCATATTTTTCCGCGTCTCGCTATCATTCGAAACCACCCGGCCCGTGACCATTTTGCCTGCC
>CAYULE010000337.1:0-3033 GCA_964445385.1 uncultured Smithella sp. | reverse complement strand
GACTGGAGCGGCGCGCGGAAATCAAAGCGATCTCATACATGGCAAAAAGGCCATTGACGATCAGCAAGAGGGCTACAACAAGCACTTCCATATATGTCTTCATCCCCGGAAAATTATTTTGCGCCGCCCACAGGTTAATGCTTTCCTGTGTGTGTCTTTCATCTTAGTCGATTTGGTTAGAATACGTCAAGCGGCAGTTGTTGAGGAGCTATTCATCCCGAATGCCTTGATACGCCTTATACGGCAAAACCATTTAAACCTTTATCCGATTCCTCCCATCATAAAATAATAGATATTAACTAACCAGAAGCCTTTTCAGGGGCGCCACCTATTCTGCCCCGTTGCGAATTCTGATTTCATAACTATTGACCATCAGCCCCTCACCCATCTTTTCTTTTCACGGGGGAATGGGATACATTCCACCTTTCAGGCTGCTGTGAAAAAGACCGGATGCTTCACGAGTCACAGTCAGATAATACCGCCATTCTTCAGCGTCCTCTCTTGCACTGTTAAAAGTTTCAATCATTTTGTTAATCTCTTGAAGGGAGAGATTATCTTCAATGGCTTTCTTAATTTTGCCATCCATGATTTCCAACTCCTGCAAACAACTGGAGAGGGTTTCAGAAATTCTGCGCAGCGCAGAAAACTTTTCGCTTGAGATTTCGTTTTGCAAATTATCAAAAGGCGTATTTTTTGAGTTTAACATAAACCACCCATCATCGATCTGCTGTTTAATTTCCCAATGTGTATTCCATGTATTGATGTTCGCATGGCTGACCAAACGAAAGGTACATCTTCCGTTCCGCCGGAACCATAATCACAGAAGCCGCCGATATGGAAGCGAACTCCGGAGGTTTGGAAGTGTCCACATGACGGCAGATGGAATCCGGATATCCATCATGGTCGGCAAGGAGCGTCATCATGATTTCGGGTGTCAGCATGCCATAATTCTCGTCAATCAATTTACGGAGCCTTGGAGCGCGTTGAAACGAATCTGTTATGTACGTGTGTGCTCCGTCCATCTCTGTATAATCGCTTGTTTCATAATGATTGGCGTGGACCAACACCCCGCGCTTAGGTTCAATGACCGTGAAGCCGTCGTAGATGCTCTCGATGCCCGCCATATTGCCCACGGCATCCGCCAGGTGATAATAGCCGATACCGCGCGCCGCGCGCCGCAAGACTGCGAATGCATCTCCGAAGGATCGTTTGCGCATGGCCGCATAGAGATAAAAGGAAAGAGGAATATGCGTTACTACCGGTCCCATGGGTGAAATCGTCAGGTTGGCCGAGTTGCCTATGCCTGCCGAGGTCAGATTATAACAGGAGGCGCCGAAGAAGGTTATCGATAATTGTTCCAATCCGTCGGAGTGTTTTATGTGAAGCAAGTCAAGGGGCGTTTCGGGATGCCAGTCAATATTTTGACCCAAAATGGTTAACTCGTTTTTTGTAGCCGGACCGGTAAGGGCGAAAGACGTGCACATTCCCGCCAAATTCGGATAATTGATTACAAGCTCCAAGTAACAGTTGACGGCAAAAACCTCCTCGAAGGACATACCGGCCCCGTCAGCTGTTCCCCGGACCCGCTCGATCCCCTCCGGATCAAAAGCACGTACGTTTTCAAAATATTTTTTTGCACCCTCAAGTATTGTACCGCGATCCACATGAAGTTGAAAGGGGCTTTGTTGCAGACCGAAGATCAGAAGATCCAAAGCTTTGTGAAGATGATCTTTTGCCGCCGCCCCATACTGCAAGCCTATTTCATAGGCCGTCCCGCTACATTCAATGATCCTGAATCCATTCAATTGTTGCATTACATACCTCCCGCATCATATAAAAATTTTTCAATTGCCATCTTGATTAAGCGAAAGCATACATAAGCCTGAGGGGAATGTATTGTAAAAACGCGACAGGGAAAAATATTATTAAAAATGGCCGGGTAATTTTCCAGATAATTTTTTATAATCCTTAATGAAATGTGACTGATCGGCATAGCCGCAATCGTAGGCAATCTCAGCAAGTGAGCGGTATTTCCCGCTTTTCATTTTCCCCATAACATCCTGAAAGCGGACACAACGAATGAAGGTTTTCGGTGAGACACCGACTTCGCTCCTGAAGACACGTTCCAAAGTACGTATGCTGACACCGAAAGCCTGGGCGAGATCATTCACCTTGATTTGCCCTCCGCAGGATTCGACCAGCTCTGCGGAACGGCTGCCGATACCTTTGGGTAAAATGGATTCCACTCCGTATTTTCTGAAGATATCCTCAAGGAAGGCCTGCTTGGAATCAATTCCATCCAATAAATAAAGGTGTTCACTCATGGCATCTATATCAATCCCGAGGATTCGGGACGGGGCTATCATGGTATCTACAAGATCGACAGGGCTGACATCGGCGACCCTCGGCATCTTACCCGGCCGAAAACGTATACCGAAACAATCATATTTGTCGAACATGGGGACGCATGATCTCTTCGTATAGGGTCCGGCAAATATTAATTTGCAACAGGAATCACAGAGAAAAAAGACAAGATCGAAATTGCCGTCGGGAAGGATTTCATGGGTTCTTTGCCCGGTTTCATTCCTTCGGGGGGCAATCCAGAATTTTTCTATCAAATCCTCGAACTCTCTTGATGGTTTGCGTTCGGCCGTAGCGAACGTTTGGATTTCTTGATATGAATAAATTAAAGGAGATGCTTCCATTTGACCTGCCAAAAAAACCAGCCCAGTTTTTAATTCAGAATTAGGTATCGTGTAATAAATACTGGTCTCTTTAAAAATTGACTCCGCGATAATTATCTTTTTTTCTGAGCATAAACCCCTGTTGGATCGTGTCCCTGTTGGATCGAGTCTTTTTGACTCGATCCAATTTCAGAACCAATTGTTAGGCCGAAAAAGACTCGACCTAACAAAGGGGTATCGTGTAATCGCTTCGACCAAACAAAGGGTTGGAAGAATGTTCAAACCTTGCAAGTCTGAAACTCCGGCGGTTCCAGAATGGTGATTTTCCTGCGCCGGAGGTATTCCGGAA
>CAYULE010000336.1:0-3034 GCA_964445385.1 uncultured Smithella sp. | reverse complement strand
TCTATTTATTATTGATTTTTTATAACGATTGCTCTAACGTGCGTCAATTATTTTTTAAGGAACGGGACATGAAATATACGCAAACACCACTTAATCACGGATATGCCAATCAGACACTGGCCATCAATTTAAAAACAGGCAATATTGAAGTCCGCCCGCTAAACCCGCAGATCCGGGATTTCTTTATTGGCGGCAGAGGGCTGGGGCTCTATTTGCTGCATGAACAGGTAACCTCAAAGACCGCTGCCTACGATCAGGAAAATCCGCTGATTTTTTCGCCGGGACCGCTGGGAGGTATTCCGCAGTTTCCAGGCACGAGCAAATGCATGGCGATATCCCTGTCGCCTTTAACCCATATTCCGGGCGTTTCGAATTTCGGCGGTCATTTCGGCGCGTATCTGAAATACGCGGGATTCGACGCACTCTCGATTACCGGCATTGCTGAACAAAATGCCATGATCGTTATCGACGGCTTTAAATCGGAAATAACCATCAGGCAGGCGCCCGTTGCTGATCAGGTATTTAACCTGGAAAAAGCCATTGTTGATCTTTTTATAAACGAAGGCCGGGAAAAAAAGGACATAACCTTTTTGACAACCGGTATCGGCGCGGCTAATACCACTTTCGGATGCATCAACAGCCATTACTACGACGCCACCAAGCCGGTGGACGGGACCAAAGGTCTTTATCGCACAAAGCAGGCCGGTCGCACGGGGTTAGGTTCCGTGATGAGCCATAAGAATATCACGGCGATTGTTGTCCTGTCCGCTTTCCCCCATGGTGAAAATCCTTATGGCGCGGCGGATTGGGATAAGGTGAAAAAAGCAGGATTGACACTGCACAAAATTGTCAAAGACGTCGATCCGCAGGCTCTCCAAATGTATCGCAAAGGTTCCGCCGGTCTGATCTCTTTCATGAACAAGGAAGAATATCAATCCCTGCCGGTGAATAATTACCAGTATGGCTCGCATCCTCAGGCGGGACAAATTTGCGGGAAAGAATACGCCGAGCGCCTTTTTGATCATCGGGGCATGGATGGCTGTTTTCCCGGTTGCAATCTGCGCTGCACGAAAGGAGGATGGGTGATGCTGACCTCAGGAGAGCATTGCGGCCGTAAAGTTTGGGTGGATGGTCCCGAGTATGAAACGGCCGCCGGTTTCGGGTCCAACCTCGGGATGTGGCATCCCGAATTTATCATGGAAGCCAACTGGCATTGTGACAATTACGGCATCGATACCATTACCACCGCCGTGATTATGGCTTTTATCATGGAATGTTATCAGCGCGGTTATCTGACAAAAGAAGATACAGAGGGTTTTACGCTGGCCTGGGGAGATGAACCGGCCGCGTTGCAATTTATCCATGATCTGGCGCTTCGTAAGACAGCGTTGACCAGTATAGCGGGTTTGGGCATGCTTGAGCTCATCACCTGGGTGGCTGAAAAGTACAAGGCCAGAACCGGCCACTCCGATCCGATACAGGAACTGCAGCAGTTCGCCATGCAGACCAAAGGGCTACCTTTCTCTCTTTACCGGACGCATCGGTCATTATCCATGCAGGCTTCCTATGCTGCCGCAAGCGATATTGGCGCGCATCATGCGGCCGCCTGGCTAGTCAAAGTGGATCTGCTGGGCGCGTTTCCGTCCTTTGAAGCGAAGGCCAAAGCGTTGATCACTTATCCGCGCGTGCGTCTGGGCAATGATAACCTGGGGCTGTGCAAACTGCCCTGGGTGGACGTTTTTAACCCCGAGTCGATGAAGCGCGAGAACGCGGACATCTACATCAATCCGGCTTCCCAGGAACTCTATGCGGATTTTTATAACGGAATGCTGGGCACGACTCTGACCTGGGAGAAAATATTTGAGCAAACAGACCGGGATATCAACTTGCAGCGGGTGATGAACATACTGTCCTTCGGCGCGACGACCGGCGAGCATGACTGGATTCCCGACCGGGCCATCGGACCCACGGAGGACAGCCTCTACGAATTGGAAAAGGATTATAACGATCCGCAGCTGAGCGCTATTTTAAACAAACCGGTTGCGGATGTTGCCCAAATGAAAACCTCCGAAAAACGAGAAGCGCTCATGAAGCATCGAAAAGAAGAATTGCGTAAATTAATCCACGTATATTATCATGAGCGCGGCTGGACGGATAAAGGCATTCCAAAACCCGATACGCTGCAACAAATCGGCCTGTGGAATTTTTTGAGTGGGGAGGCAAAAGATAAAATTGCTGCTATGAACAGTGATTCAGCGGACATATCATGTGATACAAAATAGAAATTTTCTATTTGTTGCTAATAGTGCATAATATTCAATTGACACACAAAATCATTCTGCATATACTCCCGCCGCTAAAAAAAGTAATGTTTTTGTCAGTTTAATGGAGGTTGTTCCGTGAGTAATGCTTTGATTGGTCCGATGCGACCGAATTTCTTAATCTTAACCCCGGCCTGTGTGCTTCTGGGAGTCGCTATAGCCTTCTGGTCGGGAGCTTCTCTCGACCCTGTATTGATTGTCCTTATATTAGCGGGATCCCTCCTGGCGCACATCAGTGTCAACGCACTCAATGAATACGATGACTTCAAGAGTGGACTCGATCTTATTACCGAGGCAACCCCCTTTTCCGGCGGAACCAAGAGTCTGCCCGAAAATCCCGAAAAGGCCTACCTGGCTTTAATCACCGGTTTGGTTAGTTTGGCTTTAACGGCCTGTATCGGTATTTACTTCCTGATGGTACGCGGCCCATGGTTGCTGCCTGTAGGCATCGTGGGGCTGATCATCATTTATGCCTATACGCCGTTGATTACCCGCAGTCCTTTGCTATGCCTGATTGCCCCCGGTCTTGGATTCGGGCCGTTAATGGTGATGGGAACCAGTTTCATGTTAACCGGCCAATATTCCTGGACAGCCGCCATGGCGTCCCTGGTCCCGTTTTTTCTGGTCAACGATCTGTTACTGCTCAATCAGTTCCCGGATGTTGAGGCAGACAGGCAATTTGGCCGGAACCATCTGCCGATAAGCATCGGGCG
>CAYULE010000335.1:0-3037 GCA_964445385.1 uncultured Smithella sp. | reverse complement strand
GGGCGATATCCTGCGCCACTTTTACACGCCCGGGAACCTGATCCCACTTTGCGGCGTCCTGATCGAAATTTCGCTTGTTTGTATTGATATGAATATCTGCTGACATATATCCGACTCCGGCCATTCATTTTGTGTTTTTTAAAGATAGCGGCATTATGACGGAAAAACAAGAACAATCCTTTGATCCCTCTGAATATTTCGGGATGTGGAAACGATTTATCCGCGTGGTCAGGCAAGAAAGTCGGATCGTTCAGAGATTTTCGCAGAGGGATTACAAATCTTTCAGAGGAGCTTGATCTCAAAAAACTCCAGCTTGCCCTGCAAGATATTTACGATCCGCTCTTTGGCGTCCGTGCTGAAACGCAGGCACACGCCGCAATCCGAACTGAGATGACGCGGGACAGGAATCAATTTACAGGAAATGGCCGCGGCCTTGATCAATTTTTCCGCACGGAGCGCGTGGCTTACGGATTCAAACAGGACAACGCTGGTCGATTCTTTTTGCGTCATGACTAAACCATATTTCTTTTTTGTATTAAATCGCGCACTGCATCGGCCGCCCTGTCAATATCGTTTTCGCTGTGAAAAAAGCCGAAACTGAAGCGCACCGTACCCTGCGAAAAGGTGCCGATTGTTTTGTGAGCCGCGGGCGCGCAGTGTAGTCCGGGCCGGCACATGATCCCCCATTTTTCTTCAAGGTAGAGAGCGGCATCCGATGGCGTGATGTTCTTTACATTAAAGGAAACCACGGCCGTTTGTCTTCGGGCATCGTTTGGACCGTAAATCGTCACCTGATCTTTCTCATCAGACAATAGATTAATAAAACGGTGCGTCAGTTGTTCTTCTTTTGCCCGGATGGCCTCTATCGTCTGCTCCAGGATGAAAGCCGCTCCCGCGCCCAGTCCTGCAAGGCCGATGGCGTTGGGCGTGCCGCTTTCATACTTGTCCGGCATGAAATCCGGCTGTGCTTCAAACTCCGAACGGCTGCCTGTCCCTCCTCGCATCAAGGGTGCAATTTGCTGATCGAGGCCTTCGCGAATGTAGAGACCTCCCGTGCCCTGAGGGCCATAGAGAGATTTGTGGCCCGTGAAAGCAAGCAGGTCAATCGACATTCTGGCCACATCGATCGGCAGGGCTCCCGCAGTCTGGGCCGCATCCACACACAACAAAACATCTCCCCTGCCGCTTGTCATTTTACCGATTTCTTCGACAGGCAGGATGGTTCCCGTCACATTGGATGCATGAGTCAGGACAACCAGTTTTGTGTTTTTCTGGAAAGCCTTTTGAATGTCTCCCGGATCAATTTCGCCACGCGGCGAGCAGGGAATCACCGTCAACGCCACGCCCTGCGACTCAAGATAGCGCAGCGGCCTCATGACGGAATTATGTTCCATGCTGGTTGTCACGACATGATCGCCTTGTTTAAGCAGGCCGAACAGGGCAACATTGAGGGCTTCCGTTGAATTTTTTGTGAAGACGATTCGCAGGGGATCTTCGATGTGAAAGAGACGCGCCAATGTTTCTCTTGCTTCAAAAACAACGCGCCCCGCATCGATGGACAGACCATGGCCGGAGCGCCCGGGAGAGCCGCCGATGTTCTGCTGATAATTGATCATCGCCGCAAGCG
This sequence comes from uncultured Smithella sp., assembly GCA_964445385.1. Lineage (GTDB taxonomy): Bacteria > Desulfobacterota > Syntrophia > Syntrophales > Smithellaceae > UBA8904. The sequence continues at coordinate 1,410 of CAYULE010000335.1, read as the reverse complement.
TCGCCTCCGGTTTGGGAAACGATGTTGCGGCGTTATCCAGGTAAAGTGTTTCCATTGATCATCTTTTTCTACGCTTTGGCCGTGTGAATCACAATGTCTGCGCCTTCCTGCCGCGCTTCCACTTTAAGACCGCGCCGGGTGGCAAGACGTGTGACATTCTCACGGGCAACTTCATTATCGACGATAATTTCCAGATCGGTATTGCCGTCCGCAACAGCCCGGTCAACCAGCACAACCGGCTGCGGACAGGATAATCCTCTGGCATCAATACGCTTTGTAGTCATTGTCATCCTCCATTCTATTTATCAAGCGGTTATTTTGTCTCTCTGGGTAAAGCCGATCATCAGACAGAAAACCAATCCGACAATCACGGCAGCGGGACCGAACGCGGCAATCCCTTTCGGGGAGGAAGCCGTCGCGAAGTTATGGGCAATACCTGCGCCGACAATCATGCCCAGAGCAAAAATCGCCGCATCCATATCGCCTTCACCGGATAAAAAGAGTTGCCGACCGGGGCAACCGCCCGCCAGAACAAATGCCAGACCGGAGAGAGTCATGCCCAGGAAATTCCAGACATGATCGGTATGGGCAATGGGCTGGCCTTCAAAACCGGGTTTGAATTGACCCAGAATCAGGTTCATGACAAAGGCAAAAACCAGCAAAGAGGCCACGCCGCTGATCAAATGAAAATCTTTAATCAGGATAACGTCCCGAAATGCGCCCATCGTGCAAAAGCGGCTGCGTTGAGCCAGAGCGCCGATCACCAGACCGGCGATCAGACTGACGATAATAGGGGCATGTTGAGAACCGGGTCCTTTCAGGCTGAAGAAGATGGGTCCGCCCGGCGTGAAGGAGACTTGAAACACCAGAAAAAGAAAAAGGCCAACCATCAAGGCCGGGAAAATCCAGCCGCTGGCTTTCCTTTGCGCGTAAGAGCGTCCCAGGCTGTAGCCATGTTTCAGAAATTGCACACCGATAAAAATACCCGTGATCAAACCGAGTAATCCCAAGATCGCGTTGCCGTCGCCTCCGGACAGCCTCAAAAGTGCGCGCCACGGACAGCCCAGGAAGACCAGCGCGCCCAGCATGGCAAACATACCGAGGAAGAAGCGGACGAGCGGCGCCGAACCGCCGCGGGGCTTGTACTCGCCGGCAATGAGGGCGGCAACAAAAGCGCCCAGAACAAACCCCATAATTTCCGGACGAAGATACTGGACCACATCCGCCCTGTGCAATCCCAGGGCACCGGCAATGTCCCGCTCAAAGCAGGCCACGCAAATCCCCATATTGGGCGGATTACCGAAATACTGGAGCAGCGCTGCGCCAATACCGATCACTGCGCCGACAATGATAATCCCCATGCGGGTTGAAAAAATATTTTTCATAAAACCTCCCCTACGATAAGTTGAC
>CAYULE010000334.1:0-3037 GCA_964445385.1 uncultured Smithella sp. | reverse complement strand
CTGGCTTCGGGGCAGCGTTATCCGGACCGTCGTGCCGGTCTGTCCCTTTTTCGGATCGGCGTTAGATTGAAAAGAAATATCGCCGCGATGAGCTTTGACAGTCGCGTAAGCCTGTGGCAATCCCAGGCCGGTTCCATCGCCAACTGGCTTGGTTGTAAAAAAGGGGGTAAAAAGGAGTGGAATATTTTCTTCGGGAATGCCCTTCCCGGTATCCGTTAATGTCAATGTTATCTGCCGCGCATCTCCTTCAACCGAAATCGTCAATGTTCCACCGTCCGGCATAGCCTCTACGGCATTTCGTTCAAGATCCAACAATGCCATGACTATTTGTTCATAATCAATCCATACCGCTTCATCGTCAAGCATCGATTTCAGGATGATATTAACGTTTTCACGCCGAGACAATTTTGTAAGACTCTCATCGACTATTTTTAAAATATTGGTTTCCCTGAGCTTCAGACCGTGCAAAGAATGATGACCTCCTTCAATCCGTCAATTATTACAAGTTCATAAATAACATGTTCTTCTTGAAATAAAAAGTAAAAACGATTTAATCTTATTGACATCAAATCATCCGTCATGCTAGTAATACTAAAATTTTTGTTTTCCAAATATTTTTTAATTAATATGCTGACAAATGAGGAGTTACCTTTGAAACTGCGAGAAGTAATAGATATCCTGGAGGCCGAAGTCATTGTAGGAGAGGAAAATCTCGACCTCGAAGTAAAAACGGCTTTCGGGGCTGACTTAATGAGCGATGTGCTGGCTTTCGCTAAAGCCGGCAGCCTTCTACTCACCGGCTTGACAAACACTCAGGTGATTCGAACCGCCAATGTACTCGATATTGCCGCAATTATTCTGGTGCGCGGCAAGAAGCCCTCATCGGAAACCATTGCGTTGGCCAGAGAGCTTAAAATTCCCATCTTGACTACAAAATACATTCTCTTTGAAACGGCGGGGCGTCTTTATATGAAAGGCATTGTCGGTTGCCTGCCAAAAGTTGAAAATACCAGTGGGCGAAACTAACCAAAACCTGTATTCGAACAGTTTTAATATTGAAGGCGGTAATTTCAATTGCGCCGGCATTGTATCGACCAGTATTAAATCTATTCTGAAAAATCTAGGAATTCCCAGTGATATCGTTCGAAAAGCCGCCATCGTCTCTTATGAGGCGGAAATCAATGTCGTCTCTTATGCCAAAAAAGCCGTCGTGACTCTGACGGTCGATCCCGGCATCGTGCACATTGAAGTGAAGGATGAAGGACCCGGCATTCCGAATATTGATCTGGCCATGCAGGAAGGCTATTCCACCGCTGATCAGAAGATTCGGGAAATGGGATTTGGCGCAGGCATGGGACTTTGCAATATAAAAAATTACTCCGATGATTTCCATATCACATCGGAAGTTGGCAAAGGTACACATCTCAAAATGACAATACATACGCCATAATTTTTTATAAAGGATTCAATCATGAAAATAGAAACAATCGTTCAAGCATTGGGACTAGAGGTCAAATGCGGCAAAGCCTACCTGCACAAAGAAGTTACGGGCGGTTACACCGGAGACCTCTTAAGCGATGTGATGGGCAATTCCAAAGAAGGCTATATCTGGATCACCCGCCAGGTGCACCAGAATATCGTTGCGGTCGCCAGCCTTAAGGAACATGCGGGGATCATTCTGATTAATTCCTGTCAGCCGACTCAAGACACGCTGGAGAAAGCCGATGCGGAAAAAATACCGATTATGGTGTCTGATTTACCCGCTTTCGAGATCTCGGGTAAAATATACAATTTACTGATGCCCAAAAGCTGAAAATCGTAAAGACCATCCCCCAATACCCGGTCCTTAATGCTCAATGTTTCCAGCGGTGAAAACCGATGTTGAAAGTTTTTAATTGTGATCTTCATATTCATACCTGCCTGTCGCCCTGCGCCGAGCTGGACATGCATCCGCAGGCCCTGGTGCAAAAGGCCCTGGAAAAAAAGCTCGACATGATCGCCATCAGTGACCACAACGCCTCCGCAAATACCCCATACGTCATGGCAGCCGCCTCCGGAAAAAACATTCAAGTCATCCCGGCGATGGAAATTACGACAAGTGAAGAAGTTCACCTGCTGGCCCTCTTTGAGTCCCTGTCCGATCTCGCGAAACTTCAGACCATCATTGATCAGCACTTATTTGGAGAAAATGATGAAACCCGCTTCGGTGTCCAGGCTATTGTCAACGAACTGGGCGAAGTGGAAGGGTTGAATAATCAGCTGCTCATCGGCGCGACTGATTTATCCATTGACAGTATCATCGATATCATTCATCAATTGAGAGGCCTTGCTATTCCCGCGCATATCGACCGGGAAAGTTTCAGTGTCTTGAGCCAATTGGGTTTTATTGATGACCATTCCCATTTTGACGCGCTGGAAATATCTAAATTGACCGGTATCAAACAAGGTCGCATCAGATATGACGATTTGAGCCGATATCCTTTTTTAACCTCCTCCGATGCTCATTTTATTAAGGATATCGGAACATCAACCACAAAAATTCTTCTGGAAGAACCGACTTTCGCAGAATTAAAGATGGCCCTCTCCAAACAAAACGGTCGTCACATTTTGGAGTAGAAATGCTTACGCTTGCCGACCATATTCTGGATATCACTGAAAACTCCGTTCGAGCAGGTGCTACGCTTGTCGAAATCAGCATTGATGAAGATTCTCAAAACGATCTGCTCACGATTGAAATTAAAGACAATGGCCACGGCATGAGTCAGGAGGTTCTTGATAAAGTTCTGGATCCCTTTTATACAACCAAAACCGTTCGACGCGTAGGCCTTGGACTGCCGCTTCTGAAGGATGCCGCTGAAAGATCCGGGGGAGAATTTCAACTGAAATCTCGAGAAAAGTCGGGAACTCTGGTTAAAGCCACCTTTGGTTTGCATCATTTGGACCGGCAACCCCTGGGCGTTATAATTAACATAATAATAATCTTGATTATTTCTAATTCTGAGGTTGATTTTTTTTACAAACACAGGCATAATGACCG
>CAYULE010000333.1:0-3041 GCA_964445385.1 uncultured Smithella sp. | reverse complement strand
GTGAATACGGAATCGGGAATCGAACTGAAAATCCTCAAACATATTTTCACGCCGGATGAAGCGGAAATATTTATGAAGCTCAAACCTCTGCCGGAATCGGCAGCGGACATTGCGGCACGAATCGGAGGAACGCCGGAAGAAGTCGACCGAAAGCTGTATGAGATGTCCAAAAAAGGGCAGGTCTACCGCGCGGGCAAAGCGGGACACTACCGATACATGGCGACGGCATTCCTGGTGGGCATCGTTGAGTTTCAGATGAACCGGATGACCCCCGAGTTTGCAAAAGATTTTCAGGAATTCGAGCCGATTCTTTTTGAATCCACCTGGCTGAAAGGGTCAACAAGGGATCTTCGTACCATTCCCATCATGGAGGCGGTTGATTCCGATACGCAGGTGATGCCCTACGAACGGGTTGAAGAGACGATCCGCTCCGCTAAATACATTGCGATTTCCGACTGTATGTGCCGGAAGATCAAAGGGCTGATGGATCAACCCTGCAGTCATCCCATCGAGGTCTGCTTTCATTTTGGGAGCGGTACGCATTACTTTGTTGAAAACGGGCTTGGCCGGTATATTGCGCAAGAGGAGGCCCTGTCGATCCTGAAAAAAGGGAAAGAGTCCGGCCTGGTCTGCCAGCTCAGCGCCTCCCAGGAACCCAATGCCCTGTGCATGTGCTGCGACTGTTGCTGCGGGCCGCTGCGGGCCTGTAAAGCCCATGCCAAACCTTCAGAGATCGTAAACAGCAGTTTCTATGCGCGGGTATCCGAAGACGATTGCACCGGGTGTGAAGTATGCGTTGAACGCTGCCCCATGGATGCCATTTCCGTCGATGATGTTGCCCGTGTCAATCTGGACCGCTGCATTGGCTGCGGTGTCTGCGCGGTGACGTGTCCGATTGAAGCCGTGAAAGTCTTCCGCAAGGAGAAGGATAAGGAGTTTATTCCGGAAAAGGATATGTTCAGTTCCACCATGGCGATCTATCAGCAGCGCCGAAGCCAGTGAGCGGCAGTTGACACCACTTAAAAATGCTTTTTACAGGAGGAATTCTTATGCAATACGTGGGCATTGATCCTAAAGAGCAAATCATCGACAGGTATTCCAAACATGTTTCATCGGGGAAGGCGGAGTTTTTTAAAAGTGTAGATATCGACTTTGTCTTTGGCCGGCGCGAAGGACCCTACGTCTGGGATGCCACGGGCGAAAAAAGGCTGATCAACTGCCACTGCAACGGTGGCGTATTTAATCTCGGGCACAGAAACCCGCAAATCATTCAGACCCTGATCGAATCGCTTAGCGAACTCGACATCGGGAACCATCATTTCATCAGCGAGCAGCGGGCAAGGCTTGGCGAGCGCCTCGCGGCGCTATCGCCCGGACCCTTGAACTACACTGTCTTTGGCGTGGGCGGCGGCGAAGCCATCGATCTGGCCATCAAGCTCGCGCGCGGCTACACCGGCCGGACGAAAATCATCTCGGCGTCGGGCGGTTATCACGGTCACACGGGACTCGCGCTCGCGACCGGCGATGAGCAGTACCGCGCCCCTTTCGGGCCCAATGTGCCCGGGTTTGTCCAGATTCCTTTCAACGACAAAGATGCTCTCACCTCCGCGCTCGATGAAACAACCGCCGCCGTGATCTTCGAGACGATCCCGGCAACTTACGGCATGCCCGTTCCGGAAAAAAGTTTTTATCCGTTTGTCAAAGATTTGTGCGTAAAGAAAGGCGCGCTCCTGATCATTGATGAAGTGCAGACGGGGCTTGGACGCACAGGCAAGTTCTGGGGGATCGAACATTTTGCCGCGACGCCCGACATCATGGTGATCGGCAAAGGACTCTCCGGCGGTATCTACCCGATGAGCGCAACATGTTTTAGCGACGCGCTGCAGACGTTCTTCCACAAAAATCCGTTTATCCACATTTCCACCTTCGGCGGCGCGGAGGTAGGCTGCCCCGTGGCCATGAAGGTGCTGGAGATCGCTTCCGACCCGGCTTTTCTTGCGCATGTGCGGGATCTTGCCGCTTTCTTTCAGCAGAGTTTTGCCGAGCTCAAGGCGCGGCATCCCGAAATCATTGTCGGCCTGAGACAACTGGGTCTCATGATGGGGATCGAGATGGTGAATGACCTCTGCGGGCCGGTGCTCACCAAGGTTGCCTACGACCATGGCGTTCTGAGCGTCTACGCGAACAATAACAAAACCGTCAGCCAGCTTCTGCCGCCGCTCAATATCGACCGGACGGTAGCCCAGGAGATTGTCGAAAGACTGGACCTGGCCATCACAGACACCAAGAAGGTACTGGAATTATGCTGAACGACAAAATCGATGTTGGACTTCTCACGCGGTTTGAAGGGGGGCTTGACCCGCAATATCCTCAGCACAGCAAAATTGCCGCGAAGATTATCGGGTACGGCGAGATGAGCACGATCTTTGTCATCAGCCATCCCGGGCAGGAAAACATTGCTTACAAACGCATGCCGATCTTCCGCTCGCCAGACGAAATGGCGGCCTACGAACGACTGTTTGCCCGATATTGTGCCGAGCTTACCAACATCGGTCTCCATATTCCCGAATCGGCAACGGCCAGGGTGATTCCAGTCGCCGGCAACAGCATCATCTACAACGCGCAGGAGCGGCTGCCCGCGGCATCCATCGGCAACGCGCTGATTCAAACGCTGGATGAAAATTCCGTGCGAATACTTTTTCTGTGCATACTCAGAGACCTGCAAAAAGTGTTTGCCGCCAACCGCGCGCGGCCCGAACTTGTTTTCGGGATAGACGGACAGATATCCAACTGGGCGGTAAAAGATTACCAGGAAGAAAAACCGCTGACGGAAGAAACAGAGCTTTACTATATCGACACGGGCACGCCGCTCATCCGCAAAGACGGCATCGAGCAGCTGGACCCGGAACTCTTTTTACGGAGCACGCCGTCTTTTCTCGTGTGGCTGATCCGATGGCTTTTTCTGGAAGAGGTCATGACCCGCTACTATGATTTCCACCGGGTGACGGTTGATCTGATCGCCAACTTCTACAAGGAGCAGC
>CAYULE010000332.1:0-3046 GCA_964445385.1 uncultured Smithella sp. | reverse complement strand
ATTCGTCCAATCTCCTCGTTTCACGCCAGGAAATCATTGGAAGCAAAATATATGATATCCCATTAATCCCTGTGGCCAATAAATTTCGAACGGCCATGGAAGAGGTAAAGAGAACTAATGCTGTGGTGAGTTTCGAATATTCTCTTTTGCTGAATGGAACAGAGAATTTTCATGAAGCAAGATGGATCCCTCTTCTGGATGAACAGGCCGTTGTCATTATCCGAAACATTACCGATCGCAAAAATGCGGAAAACGCTTTGAAAAAAAGCGAGGAGTATTATCGGGAAATCACGCTGAATTCATCCGATGTCCTCTTTATCCTGGATGCAAAGGGGCACATCACCTATGCAAGTCCTTCGGCAGAACGTTTTACCGGTTACCATCCAGACGAGCTGATGGGTAAAAACAGTTTATTTTTGATTATACCGGATGACCATGCCCGGGCCAGCGTGGATTTTCTTAAAGCGCTCGCAACAACAGAGATTTCCATCCCCAATAGTTTCCGCATCCGGCATAAAAACGGCAGAGAAGTCATCATGGAAGGGGTTGGAAAAAATCTCCTGCAGCATCCGACGATTGCCGGTTTCGTGATGAATGTTCGCGATGTCACCGATCGAAAGCGGGCGGAAGAAGCGTTGCGCGAAAGCGAAAAAAAATACAGGCTCCTTACCGAAAAAATGTCCGACGCCGTATGGACAACGGATCTGACTTTCAGAACAACCTATGTCACCCCGTCCATCCGCACATTGCTTGGATTCAGCCAAGAGGAACGAATGCTTCAGAGCGTCCATGAACAACTGACGCCTGATTCACTGTCGGTTGTATTGGATGCTTTTGCCAAAGAACGTGCCCTTGAAGAAACAGATCAAAGCAATCCTGACCGGAGCATGACCCTGATCCTGGAATATTATCATAAAGACGGCTCTACCCGCTTATTGGAGACAACGATCAGCGGGTTGCGCGATGAACAGGGTAATTTGACCGGACTTCACGGTGTGTCCAGGGATATTACCGAGCGGAAGAAGGCACAGGACGCGCTTCAGAAAAGTGAGCAGAATTACCGCCTGCTGGCTTCATACTATGAACGGCTCAATAACATTTCAATTGCGTTTGCTGAATCCTCCAGCACGGAAGGCGTGTTCAACAGTATTGCTGAATCTCTTCGTCTTCTCACGGGTGGTATTGCCGCTACCTTTTCCGTTTATGATCCCCAGACCCGGGATTTGCAGCTTGTCTCCCTGGCCATCGATCCGGAAGCAAATCATAAAGTGAGCCCGTTCTTTGGCCCCGATTTATTTGAAATGCGCATGCCGGTGAGCGCGGACGCCATGAAGTCGATGATCGATCAAGTCATCGCCAGACCCGGCGATCTTCATGAGTTGTCGTTTGGAGTGATTTCCCGCGAAATCTCCGACATCGTCATGGAAGCTTTCGGGTGCCGGCAAATCATCGCTCTCGCCGTTAACTATGCAGGGGAAATGCTCGGCACATGCGCGGCATATCTGCCGGGAGATCAACCGGCAGTGCCGGACGATACATTAAAAACCTTCGCATACTTATCCGGGATGGCGGTCAATCGCCGGCACGCGGAAGATGCGTTGCTGGCGAGTGAAGAGCGATATAGAACCATTTTCGAAAATACGGCTACGGCTAATATCATCATCGCTGAAGACACCACCATTCTCATGGCGAATAACAACTTTGCCCGTTTAAGCGGATATACCAAGCAGGAACTGGAAGGAAAGATCAGCTGGACAGTTGTCATCCACAAGGATGATGTGGAAAGAATGAAAACTTATCATAAGATGCGCAGGATCGACCCCCGATTAGCTCCGCATTCCTATGAATTCCGCTTTATCAGCCGGACGGGTGAAGTCCGGGATATCATCATACAGGTTGCTGTCATTCCTGAAACGAGAGAAAGTATTGCTTCTTTGATCGATTTAACGGAAAGTAAGCAACTTGAAACACAGCTTATCCAGTCTCAGAAGATGGAATCCGTGGGCCGTTTGGCCGGGGGCGTCGCCCATGACTTCAATAATATGCTCAGCGTGATCATTGGTAATACGGAAATGGCGATGAAAAGAGTCGCACCCGCGGATCCCCTCTATCATACGTTGCAGGATGTCCTCAGTGCCGGGATGCGATCCGCGGATCTGACCCATCAGCTGCTGGCCTTCGCCCGCAAGCAGACGGTCAGCCCCAAAGTGCTCGATCTGAACGACACCGTAACCGGCATGCTCAAAATGCTCCAGCGGCTCATCGGTGAGCATATTGATCTGGGCTGGCACCCCGGTCATGACCTGTGGAAGGTAAAAATTGATCCGTCTCAGGTCGACCAGCTACTGGCCAATCTGATGGTGAATGCGCGCGATGCCATTGCCAAAACGGGAAGGATCGCGATTGAAACCTCTAACGCGAACTGTAATGCAGCCTACTGTACAGACCGGCCGGAATGGATTCCCGGTGATTATGTTGTATTGGCGGTGAGCGATAATGGCTGCGGCATGGAGAAGGAGACCATTACCAACATCTTCGAGCCGTTTTTTACCACCAAGAAAGAAGGCCAGGGAACAGGGCTCGGGCTGGCCACCGTGTATGGTATTGTTAAGCAGAATAACGGGTTTATCAATGTATACAGTGAGCCGGGGCAGGGCACAACATTCAAAATCTTTCTGCCGCGCTATACGGACGAGAGTTTGGAAACCGCTGATGAAGAGCCGGAACCGGAATTACCGGGTGGAACGGAGACCATTCTGGTCGTGGAAGATTCGATCACGGTCTTAAAACTCTGCAAGGCTATGCTGGAAACGTTAGGTTATCAAGTGCTGGCGGCCAACGGGAAAGATGAGGCGCTTAAGCTGGCTGGAGAATACAGTGGCAAAATAGACCTGCTGCTTACGGATGTCGTGATGCCGGATATGAACGGGAAGGAACTGTCGGAGCGCATCATTGCCATCAATCCAGGCCTGAAATGTCTTTATATGTCCGGGTACACGGCGGATGTGATTGCGCGCCAGGGCGTGCTGGATGAAGGTATAAAATT
>CAYULE010000331.1:0-3046 GCA_964445385.1 uncultured Smithella sp. | reverse complement strand
GTTTAGTTTAACTTATCCCGCAAAGCGGAGGGCTTTATGCCCGTGGTTTATTTGCTTTTATACTAATGAAATTTGCGTGCCAGATTTCCAGAATAAAAAAATATTATTCTATGTATATGATATGTTATGTTATTTTGAGAGCGTATTCCAGAAGGTTTCAACGCAAGAATGCTGTTTTTACGCTTTTCTTTAAATGAAATGTTCAATCGGCTAAACAAAATGTGAAAAGGTTGTTCGATTAGAATTAAAGGGTCATAAAAGGACTTCAGGGTTATCAGGGAGGGAACGCTATTTAATGCAGACTCGGCGAACTTGCGTGAAGTCAGTAAGACCATTGAGAGATTTTATAATACCGTCCTGGAGCAGTGTGGTCATGCCCTCGGACATTGCTTTATTGCGCATGACTTCAACCGTTTCATGTTTTTGTATCAATCTTTTGATGCCGTCGCTGGCTATGACAAGCTCGTGAATACCCATTCGGCCTTTATAGCCGGTTTTGTCGCAAAGGTCGCATCCTTTTGGCCGGAAAAGTTTAAAATCTTTGTTATAGGCAATATTGAGTTTGGCGAATTCCTCTTCGCCATAACTTTCAGCGATTTCATCATATTCTTCTTTGGTGGGATGGTACGGCTCTTTACAGTTTTTGCATAGCGTACGCACAAGGCGCTGGGCAAGAATGCCCAGCAGAGCGTCAGCGAAATTCAGCGGATCAATACCCATGTCCAGCAGCCGGACGATGGTTTCCGGCGCGCTGTTGGTGTGCAGGGTGCTAAAAACGAGATGCCCGGTCAGCGATGCTTCAACGCCAATTTTAGCGGTTTCAAAATCGCGCATTTCACCGACCATGATAATATCCGGATCAGCGCGTAAAAATGATCGCATGGCCGCCGCGAAATCAAAACCGATTTTGGATTGGACCTGAACCTGGCGTAAACCGTATTGGGTGATTTCCACCGGATCTTCAGCGGTCCAGATTTTTCGATCCGGCCGGTTGATGTGGTGCAGTGCCGCATGCAGCGTGGTGGTTTTACCGGAACCGGTCGGGCCGACGCATAAAATCATGCCATAAGGTTTGGTGATGATTTTAAGCAGTTCATTATAGTTACGTTGCTCTATGTTCATGGCTTCCAGCGGCATGGTTTCGCCCTTGGCTAAAAGCCGCATGACAACGTCTTCAACACCGCCTTGCGTGGGAATAGAGGCCACACGCAGTTCAAGTTCTTCGCCATTGGAACGGCGGAATTTAATTTTACCGTCCTGCGGCAGCCTTTTAACGGTAATATCCAAATTCGACATAATCTTGATACGGGAAATAAGCGCAGCGCGATAACTGTATGGAACCGTCTGATAAATAGCGCAATCGCCGTCGACACGGAGCCGGATTTCCACATTTTTCCTGCCGACGTTCGGTTCAATATGAATATCGGAAGCCCTGCGGGCATAAGCATCGTTAATGATTTTGTTGACGAGCTGCATGATCACGCTGTCGGATTCCGTGACTCCGTCGAGACCCTCCTCATCGTCGTAGCCTTTATCTTCATCATCCAGCTTGCCCAAAAGCTCGGTAAAAGAATGTTCACTATCGGAGGAGCGAAAAAAGAGGTTAATAAATTTTAAAATATCTTCCTGCAAGGCGACATCGTATTTTATTTTTTTCGTCCTCAGAAGATTTTCAATGGCGTCTCTTTTCAGAATATTGTTAGGATCATCAACAACGACATGAATGTTGCCGTCAATGGTTTCCAGGGGCACCCACAGTTCACGGGAGAGATAATCCCTTTTTAGATTTTTAATTAAATCACCGGGAATGACCGCTTTTTCATTATAATCAATAAACCGGCAACGATAGAATTCTTCAAAAGAGTGGCCGATATCATCCTTGGATATCCTGTACTTGCTCATTAGGTGATATTCGATCGATTCTTTGTGTTCGCGCGCTTCATCCCAGGCTGTCTCCATTTCTTCTTCTTTGATTAAACCACGGGTGATCAGAAAATCGAAGCGTGTTTTACGGCGACGCGAGAATCGCTGCTGATTGTAAAAGGCAACACCCAGAACTTCGGCAATTTCCATTGCCAGACCGACCTCGTCTTCAGAAAACTTACTGTCGCCAACTTTTCTGTTGAGAATCTGGATGACACCCATGAGCTGATCTTCATAAAAGATCGGAGCGGCAAGAATTTGTTTGGATCGAAAACCGGATTTTTTATCCCAGCTGGAATCAAAAGTCAGTTCGAAATCAATGGCTTTGAGCTCCGCCTGGTTATATGCGTCGCTGATATTAACCAGATTGTATGTATTAGCCGCATATCCGGCGATGCTCTGATTACTGATCGGGACGCGAATTTCTTTAAGCTGCGAACCGGCCAGAAACATGGAAAAAATTTCGTTGCGAAGTTTATCGACAACGTAAATCGTGATGGAGCCGGCGTTAAATAAATTTAAAACGCCGTCTTTCAAATCTAGCAGTATCTGTGGGATATTTTGTGCCGCATGGATACGGTTGGTGATTTCCTGCAGATTTTTGCGTATCCGCAGCTTTTCATCCATGCTGGTCGGTGATTCAGGATTAAATTGAAAACTCATTAGGCCACGTCTCCATCTGCTATTCTCAAAGAAAAACGGCAACATCTTAGCAAGCGCCGAAATGAATGTCAATGAAACTGATTTTTAAGCCATCTGTCGCAAAAAATGGTTAAAAGGGCGCCGGAATACCCTTTAATCAGCCGGCAGTCACAATCTTAGAAAAATCGGCAATTTTATGGAACAGCGCTGATATTTCAGACAAAAGTGATAAGCGGTTGAAGCGAATCTTTTCATCCTTATCCATCACCATGACAGAATCAAAAAAAGCATCCACGACAGGACGCAGGGCGGCAAGTTTGTTCAAAGCGGTGTTGAAATCTTTTTCAGCAATACCTTTTTCCACACGCATTTTTATGTTTTCCAATGTTGAAAATAATTTAATCTCCGCTTCATGGGAGAGCAGGTTGACATCGACCTGACCTTCGTGAAAATCTTTCAAAATATTATCCACGCGCTTGAA
>CAYULE010000330.1:0-3049 GCA_964445385.1 uncultured Smithella sp. | reverse complement strand
TTCACGATGTCCACCATCTCAGCAGGAGAAACGGCGCCGATTTCTGCGTGAACGAATAGCTGATATGTCCTCTGCCGGCAAGCGGTCCGGCCATAAAGCCGCTGAAGTTAACAAAAATATGACCGACGCTCTTGTGTGTTTGATTGTCAATGATGCCAACCTGACCAGATTGCAGCAATTCACTGATGAGGTACAGGGAATCGTCGGGAACCGGCGTCTGCACGGTGGTGCATCCATCGTTATCGATAGACTTCGTTAAGCTTTGCAGGATTCCCTGTGCGCGGGCGCCACGAATCAGTGCCATCCGCTCTTGTTCTGTTTTCCATTTTTCGGGTTTTGCGGCGCTGAGGTGCTCAAGCAGTTTTCGGGAAATCAGAATAGTGGCCTGACCTTGTATAATTGACACACAATCCGATGAGGGTATTCCATCCAGCGTGATCTGAAAACTCTCATTGTCTGTGCCACCCGCCGCCGGGTGCACAAATTGAGGTGGGCGAATTGACATGTTTACATCTCCACACCATGCGTCACCCGTGAATCCGGACAGGATGCCAATGAATATCATAATGGACAGGTATGCTTTCATAGGGCTAAATAAAAAACCATTTTATTTTCTCTGGTCACGAAGACTACGGCGCCAGTTTAGTACAACATGGGATAAATGGCAACAAATTCATCATGAAGACTGATGATATTGCCGCCGCTCCATCAAAAAACACCGGCCAAAAGAATTTCCGGGGACCGGTCAGGAGCGACTCGAACTTGATATGTAATCAACGAAGTATCGGACGCCGCCTGGAGAAACCTTTGTTTTGCTTTTGAAAGACCGAAGGGCATTGCTGTAAAAGCATAAAAAATCGTCCGGCCCCGGACAAAAAAAGCGAATTAAAGACAGAATGCCGAGGATAGAAGATTCGCTATTCTGTCTCCCGACGCCCGCCTGTCATCCTGTTGCCTCTTGACAGAATGAAATAAATAGTGCTTGTTGTCCAATAGCTAAGTACATATGTTTATGACTGAAAACCATCAATCGGTCATAACCGTCACGAGTCAACTTCACAACCCCACAAATCATCGCAACACGTCGGGACAACCCGATGAAAGATCAACTCAAGATAAAGCCGTCATTGATCCGGGAACTGATTTCTCTGATCAATAAGGCTGAGGGGTGAATGACAATGATCAAGAAAGTTTTAATCGTCGACGACATCAGCGTCAATCGATATATGCTGGAAACCCTGCTTACGGGACACGGTTTTGAAGTAACGACCGCGGCAAACGGCAGAGAGGCACTGGATAAGGCCCGCCTGAACCCTCCGGATTTGATTGTCACAGATATTCTGATGCCCGAGATGGATGGCTATACCTTATGCCGTCAGTGGAAATCAGATGATAACCTCAAACATATCCCCCTGGTATTTCACACTGCCACATATACTGATCTTAAAGACGAGGATTATGCTTTAAGCCTCGGGGCGGACCGCTTCATTCTCAAACCCCAGGAACCGGATATTTTCATGAATATGGTGAAGGAGGTGCTGGGGGAAAAATATACGGCCCGGCAAACGATGAGCAAGCCTCTCGGTGAAGAACTGGAATTCTTCAGGCAGCACAACGAAATCCTTTTCAAAAAACTTGAAAAGAAAATGATGGATATGGAAATTACGTTGCAGAAGCTGAGAATATCGGAAGAGACGTATCGTTTTTCTTTTGAGAACGTAACTGACGTTATTTATACGGTTGACTCAGATCTCAATGTTTCAAGCGTGTCTCCAAGCGTGGAGACAATATTGGGATACAAGCCGCAATATTTCATCGGCCGCCCTGCTTCTGATTTAAGAAACATCCTTACACCGGAATCATTTGAGCAGATCATGGCCGATATGAGTTTGATCTTAAAGGGTGACACCATCGCGGCAACGATTTATCAGTTTATCGCAAAGGATGGAACCATTAAGTACGGCGAAGTCAGTGCGTCCGCCTTGATGCGCGATGACAAGATTGTCGGTATCATTTCCGTCGCCCGCGACATCACGGACCGCAAGCTGGCAGAGGAGGCGTTGCGGGAGAGTGAGAAAAAATATCATGACCTGTTTGATTTTTTACCCATCCCGGTCTATGAGATGGATTTTGAAGCCACCTTGACTTCTACCAACCGCGCTCTTTATGAAACTTTTAAAGCTTCAAAAGAAGACCTCAAGAAGAATGCCCATGCCTGGCAGCTCCTTTCACCGGAAGACATCAATAAATCACGCAAGAACATTGAACGTCTGTTGAACGGCGAACAAATCGGGGGCACTGAATATTATCTAAAGAGATTAGACGGGTCTGCCTTTCCTGCCATTGTGATTTCAAATGTAATTTACAGTCATGACAAGCCTGTGGGCCTGAGAGGAGCTATCGTTGATATCACCGAGCGCAAGCAGGCGGAAGAAGAAAGTAAGCTGAACATGGAGAGGATGAGAAAAGCTCTGAAAGCCACAGTCAATGCTATCTCTACAGTCGTAGAGATGAAAGATCCCTACACGTCCGGCCATCAAAGAAAGGTAACGGATCTGGCCCGGTCGATTGCCACAGAGATGGGTTTATCGACAGACCAAAGAAACTTTATCCGCACCGCCTCTTCCATCCATGACATCGGCAAAATAGCTATTCCGTCGGAAATACTCAGCAAGCCGACGAAACTGACGGGTCTGGAATTCAATTTAATAAAAACACACGCCCAGGCCGGCTATGATATTCTAAAAGACATCGAATTCCCCTGGCCTGTGGCTGATGTTGTCCTTCAACATCATGAAAGAATGGATGGATCCGGCTATCCGCGGGGTCTTAAAGGAAAAGAGATTATTCTGGAAGCCCGCATACTGTCCGTCTCCGACGTGGTGGAGGCCATGGCTTCCCATCGTCCCTATCGTCCCGCCCTGGGTCTGGAAGCAGCCATGGAAGAGATCAGGAAAAACAAGGGCATTCTTTATGATGCAGATGTTGTGGATGCCTGTTCGAGATTATTCAGGGAGAAAGACTACCGGATTCCGTGAGATATGCTTTC
>CAYULE010000329.1:0-3058 GCA_964445385.1 uncultured Smithella sp. | reverse complement strand
AAACCCGGACTGATTTCTGCCGGAACGGAAAGGTAAAACCATGCCCAAAAAAGAAAAGAAAACAGGTCTCATTTTTTTCCCGGCATTTGACTGGGCCATTTCCGCCAACCACCCGGAGCGCGAAGAGAGACTGCTCTATACTCAGGATCAGGTTTTTGAAGAAGGCCTGCTGGATTTTCCCAACATCGTGGAATATAAGCCGGGAATTGCCACCTATGCCGATATTAACCGCTGTCACATTTGCGTTCCGAATCCGCAAAACCTGACAACGCATTCCCACCTGATTTCAGCCGGAGGCGCGATCACCGCCGCACAAAAAGTGATGAGCGGTGAAGTCGATAACGCCTTTGCCCTGGTGCGACCACCCGGTCATCACTCCATGCTGGTCGCCCACGGCGCGCGCGGCTTTTGTAATATCAACATTGAGGCCGTGATGATCGAATATATCCGCCACAAATTCGGCGTCAAAAGAATCGCTGTCGTGGATACAGACTGCCATCATGGCGACGGCACTCAGGACATCTACTGGAATGACCCGGATGTCCTGTGCATCTCCCTGCATCAGGATGGCAGAACACTTTATCCGGGAACAGGTTTCATCGATGACTTCGGCGGACCCAATGCGCTGGGAGCAACCATTAATATTCCCCTGCCGCCGCGAACGTCGGACGAAGGTTTTCTATTTGCGCTCGACAATGTCATTCTCCCGATTCTGGATGAATTCAAACCGGAAATTATTATCAACTCGGCGGGACAAGACAATCATTACAGCGACCCGATCACGAATATGAATTTCAGCGCTCAGGGCTACGCGTTATTAAATGAAAAACTTGCGCCCCATATTGCCGTTCTGGAAGGCGGGTATTCCATTGAAAAAGCCCTGCCCTACGTTAATGTCGGCATTATCCTGGCCATGGCCGGCCTGGACTACAGCCAGGTGCGGGAACCGGATTACGATGCCCAGCGCATCCGTCAATCTCCGGAAATTACGCGCCTCATTGAAAATGAAGTCAAGAGTGTGATGACGCTGTGGAAGAAAAAGAAAAATCTCAAGAAACAAATTACCGGTTCAGCGTCTTATATCCGCCGCGAAAAGAATATCTATTACGACACGGATGATATCACCGAAAAACAAATCGAAACCGTCCGCGTGTGCGATGATTGCGGTGGTCTGGTTATGATCGACTCAGCTGCCGATACCGGCAAAAAAATCTATGCGGTAATCCTGCCCAATTCCTGTTGTCCCGAATGTCGTAAAAGCGGAGAAGCTTTTTTCGACCGGATCAACGGTTCACAATATAATCATGTTTATTTTCAGGACAGAGAAAAAGACATTTTTATCATGAAATGAAAGACGACAAATCATCTGCTTCTATGATTCTTCAATGGGCCTGTGAAGCAGAGTCACGGCAACAATTGACAGAAGAATCAAAAACCCGCCTGCCGCAATGCGCAAGGTCAGATCTTCGCTGAAAATCAACATGCCGAGTACGACGGCGTAGAGAATACGGGAGGAAGAAACCAGCGAACCGGCCCGCGCCGTAATATATTTATAGCCATAGGTAATGCAAATCTGACCGGCAACTCCGATGGCGCCCGATGCCAGAAGCAGCAGCCACTGGCCACCCCTGGGCCATACAAAAACCGGCAGCATCGCCAACCCGTTCAATACCGTTCCAATAGACATCAGATAAAAGAGAATCACCATTGTCGAATCGTTCTTGCGGGCCATGTTCAGCGTAATGATCGCAAAAGCCGAAATGATCCCGGACATCAATCCGAATAAATCTCCCTTGTTGACGGAATTCCAATGGGGATTGATCACCAGCCAGATCCCGACAAGAGCGGCAACCAGAATCAGATACAAGAAAGGCGATATTCTTTCCTGACGGAAAAAAAGCGGCGCAAAAAGAAAGATAAAAAAGGGATAGGTCATATTCAGCATGTGGGTATTCGTGATGGTCGTGTATTGGGACGCCAGAAAAAATAACATAACGGCAATGGTATTGAGTACGCCCCGCCAGACCAGAAGCGATAATTTATTGGGCACAAGCGATATGGAATTTCTGAAAACAAATATCGAGGCAACGATCCATCCCAGGAAAAAACGGGAAAAGGTTACTTCCAGAGCGGAAACATCCGACGAGTTGGTCAGGAGTTTTGAGAATATGGTTGATATGGTAAAACATAATTCCGAAAGCATTAAAAAAATAATGCCTTTGTAGATGTGAACCGTTTTTAACATGGGTCAACTATAAGAAAGTCTATCCTCTCTGTCAACAGCGCAATTTCGGCAAAGGGTTCCTTGTTGTGAAACAGGGGAAAATAGCTAACCTCTGCTGACAGGGAAAATATTGTCAGCTTTTCCTTATTGTGCTACTAACCTGCCTGTTTGCATAAAGGGTGGTTTAATATTGATATGAATGCCATGAAGGATCATCAAAAAGAACTGCAGGAACTTATCGCACTGATTAAAAAACTGCGCGCGCCGGACGGCTGCCCCTGGGACCAGAAACAAACCAAGCAGGACATTGGCAAATATCTTCTGGACGAATCCTACGAAGTACTCGATGCCCTTGCCGAAAATGATCCGCAACATATTCAGGAAGAACTGGGTGACCTGCTTTTTCAGATCTTGTTTATCGCTGAAATTGCAGACGAGTCCGGTGAGTTTTCACTGGCTCGCGTGATGATGGCCATCAAAGAAAAAATGATCCGCCGCCATCCGCATGTCTTTGGCGATACAAAAGTTCATTCTGTCCGGGAAGTAAAAGAGAACTGGCAGGAAATCAAAAAGAAAGAACGCGGCGGTAAGGCCTCGGAAGACAACCCTTTCGGGAGTATTCCCCGCTCGCTGCCCGCTCTGAAAAGAGCGCAAAAGATCACGGCGGTCGCCGCCCGTTTCGGCTTCGACTGGCAAAACACGGACGACGTCTTCCAAAAATTGCAGGAAGAACTTGGTGAGCTTGAAACAGCGCGAAAAAGCGGCGATGCCCAAAAAATTGAAGAAGAAATGGGCGATGTCCACGTTCATCGCGGCGCTGCTGCTCATGGCCCC
>CAYULE010000328.1:0-3061 GCA_964445385.1 uncultured Smithella sp. | reverse complement strand
TGGCGCAGCTGCCAGTTGTCGGCCTTCTGACCGGCCAGACGCGTGCAGTGGATACGGCTCTGCTGGCCCGCGCCCACGCCGATGACCTGTCCATCCTGCACATAGCAGACGCTGTTGGACTGCGTGTATTTCAGGACGATCAAGCTCAGCACCAGGTCGCGTTTCTGCGCGTCGGACAGAATCTTGTTCTCGGTGACCATGTTTTCCAGCATGCCATTGTCGATCTTCAGGCTGTTGCGACCCTGCTCGAAGGTAATGCCATACACCTGCTTATGTTCCAGAGAGACAGGCACATAGTTGGGGTCGATGACGACAACGTTGTAGTTGCCCCCCTTCTTGGACTTCAGAATTTCCAGGGCTTCCGGCTCGTATCCCGGAGCAATGATGCCGTCGGTGACTTCATTTTTGATGATCTTTGCCGTGGGTACGTCGCACACATCGGAGAGCGCGATCCAGTCGCCGAAGCTGCTCATACGATCGGCGCCGCGGGCGCGGGCGTAGGCGCAGGCAAGAGCAGAAAGCTGCATCGCGGCGTCAATGTGATACATCTTACGCAGGACGCCGTCTAAGGGGTAGCCCAGGGCGGCGCCGGCGGGGGAGACATGTTTAAAGGAGGCCGCGGCAACCATGCCGGTATTCTCTTTCAGCTCCTTCACGAGCTGCCAGCTGTTGAATGCGTCCAGAAAGTTGATGTACCCGGGTTTGCCGTTCAATACGGTCACCGGCAGATTGCTGCCGTCCGCCATGAAGATTCTGGCAGGCTTCTGGTTGGGGTTACAGCCGTATTTCAATGCAATTTCGTTCATGGATTATCCCTCCACTATTTTGTATTTGTTGATGATGACATCCTCATACGCCTGGGTCTTAATATCGATGGCGCGCACAAACAGACTCACCTTGTTGTCCTCATTCAAGGCTTCCCACAGTTTGCCCGCATATTCATTGGGATCTTCCTCGTCGATAGCCACGCGCAGCGGCTCGCCGGCAAAACTGGGGATCGGGTTGCCGTTGCATTTGTAGGTGCTGATGAAGTGGCCCTCGCCAGGCAGGGGATTGGAATAATCGAAAGTAAAGCGCTGCACGCTCTTGTCGTCGCCGTCACAGCTTTTTAAAATGCTGAGCTTGTAACCGCCCGTTCTCATATCCACCACGCCGGAGATGCGGGGCGTCCAGTTGGGTCCATCATCTTCAAAGGTGCGGGTCAAAAGCGCCGCTTCAAAACCGAAGCCGGGATAATCGTTGCGGACGATAAAATGACGGATCGTATCGGTCTGGTCGCCGTTGGTCACAATGGTCATATCGTCCGGCGTCAGAACGGGATTGTAAATAATCAGATGCGGGTCCGTCATTTTGGAAGGATCGGCCGCCATAGTGCGGATACCGCCGTCAATAGGGTCAAATACACGGTTACGGCTGTTTGTGCTTCGGCCCATGATAAAATAGCCAATCATGACCTTGCTTCCGCCGGGTGTTTTCCCGATGCAGATGCCGCGGCCCGGATAGTCGTTGCCGGCCAGATATTCGTATAAATTCTCTTTCATTTTTTACTTCTCTCCTTGTGATGGATAATGCATCATTTTTTTTGTTGCGGGAGTATATGAAGAGAAGATTCGTATGTCAACTTGATTTGGACGAAATATTAATTTTATCGGAGCAGGTGAGGCAACCTTTGAACCTTATCCGCTGATATTGCAAGATAAAAACCATCTTGCAAAACATGACCTGATGCGTTAAAGACGGTCAAATTTATTATGATATTCATCGAGGAACACCGTTTGGTCATCATCATTTACCGGCGTTCGTCATTTCAAACATTAAAAGGAGTTGGCATGAAAGCAAAAAGCGTCCCCCCAAATGTGTCAGTCAGTGTGGTGATGGGCAGTGATTCCGATTGGCCGGTCATGACCGAGGCGGCGAAAATTCTTGACGAATTCGGTATCGGCTATGAGCTGGTGCTGACATCGGCTCATCGCACACCCGCGCGCACAACAAAATTCGCCAAGGCGGCCGCCGGGCGCGGCGTAAAAGTCATTATTGTCGGGGCAGGCGCCGCGGCGCACCTGGCCGGTGTCATTGCTTCGCAAACCCTTTTGCCGGTTATCGGTGTTCCCATTGACGCCACATCTTTACATGGTCTGGATGCGCTTTTGTCCACGGTGCAGATGCCGGGAGGCATTCCCGTGGCCACCATGGCGATCGGCAAAGCCGGCGCGAAAAACGCCGCGCTTTTTGCCATCCGCGCGCTCGCGCTGGAAGATCAAACCGTGAGCGCCAAACTGGCCGCCTATGTGGCTAGAATGGCCAGAGATGTCGAGAAGAAACAGGAAAAACTTTCATGCCTCAAATCCTGAAAGTCAGCGTGGATCATTCCGCAGCAGATGTCATCACCAGCGCCGCCGCGATCGTATCCCGCGGCGGCGTTATTGCCTATCCAACCGAAACCATCTACGGCCTGGGGGTAGACGCCACAAACGAACAGGCCATTCGCCGAATATTTGAAATCAAAGGACGGAATTTTAACAATCCAATCTCCGTGATTATCGGAAACTTCGGGGATGTTTATCCATTGGTCCGTCACGCCACGGATGCCGCCCAAAAATTAATGAACGCTTTCTGGCCAGGGCCTCTCACGATCGTCTTTGAAGCTGACGCCGCGGTCTCGCCTCTGCTCACCGCCAACACCGGTAAGATTGGTATTCGATTGTCCGGTCATAACGGGGCAAGACGAATCGCTCAGGAATCAGGCAAACCGCTGACCGCGACCAGCGCGAATCTGTCCGGCGCGCCTGAATGTGTGGACGCGGGTGCGGTCATTCAGCAAATCGGCGACAGCATTGATGCCGTGATCCATTTGGAGGAAAAAGGCGGCACCGTTGGCTCCACCATTATTGACGCGACGACGGACATTCCGGTGATTCTGAGGCCGGGCATGATTTCCCGTGAAGAAATGATCAGGAAAACAAAATTGAATATCCGGTGAGCGCGCACCAAAGATGTAATAACCGTCCCTCTTTCAGCTAAATTTCCTTTGACAGGCAACACGCTTTTATCCTATGCTCGC
>CAYULE010000327.1:0-3061 GCA_964445385.1 uncultured Smithella sp. | reverse complement strand
TCAAAGCACCGGTACACCAGTGTTCCGTGCAGGAATACGTTGTGCAGACATACGGGAATTTTTCACTGGCATTGGCCACTTTATCCATATCGCTCTTGAAAATTTCGGCGGCCGGATTCATCAGCTGTCCGGACAATGGATTTTTGCTGAGCGGTCCTTCCAGCGGTTCATAATGCTCGGGGAAGGGGCCTTCAGCCATGCCGGGTCCAAACAAAGCGCCGACGCCGTCTTGTTTCATGATGAAAGGATATTTCCCTTTCTCTTTATCCGCCTGCGGCGGCCAGGGACCATCCGGCACATCACCGACCCATTTCTCTCCCGTCCACTCCAGGAGTTTGCGTTTGGGGTTATAAGGTTTGCCATTTACGTCGCAGGATGCACGGTTGTAAAGGATGCGGCGGTTCACCGGCCAGGCAAAAGACCAGTTGGGGAAGAGGCCCAAACCGGTCGGATCTTCCTTGCCGCGCGACGCCATCTTGTTGATGCCATCCGCCGTATAGCTTCCGGAGATGCACCAGTTGCCGCAGGCTGTCTTGCCATCGGCCTGGAGATTACCAAACCCCGGAACCAGTTGCCCCTTCTTGAACTCGGTCTTGGTTTTCTTGGCCTTGTCTTCAATCACCGTATCTTCCAGGAAGACACCATTGATCCGTTTGGCCACTTTCATCACGTCAAAGTGCCCTTTGCTATCTAAATAATCCCATTTGAGATTGACAATAGCTTCAGCATTGGGACCGCCTTCCTTTTCATACAGCTTCTTGACGGCGGCCATGATCTTGATTTCAATTTCGCCTACGGGAATAGCGTCACCGGGGGCCTCGGCGGCCTTGTATTTCCACTGCACCCAGCGGCCGGAATTGCTCTGCGAACCTTCCTTCTCCATAGTCGCTGAAGCGGGCAGGAGGAAACATTCGGTCTTGATCTTGGTGGGATCAATACCGGGGCCTCTCCAGAACTGGTAGGTTTCATTGTCGAAAATATTTTCTCCGACCAGCCAGTCCAGATTCTGGAGCGCTTTGCGGACTTTATTGGAATTTGGAGTACTGACGGCCGGATCTGCGCCAATACAGAAAAATCCCTTGACCTTGTCAGCGTACATCGCATCGAACAGGTGCATGGTGGAATAGTGTTTCCCGTCTTCCATCTTGGGCAACCAGGAGTAACCGAATTCATTTTCTTTCGTTGCCTTATCTTCCCACAGGGATTTCAGGAAGCTGACAAAAAACTTTGGATAATTCGAATAATAGTTTGCCGACTGGGGATCTTTCGATTCCGGCGTGTATTTATGCAGATATTTTTCCATCGTAGTAAGCGACGCGGAAAGCATCTTCAGATAGCCGGGCAGATTGCCGTATAAAATGCAATGGTCCGTCGAACCCTGAACGTTGGGTTCGCCGCGCAGCGCGTTGATACCACCACCCGCGATGCCCATATTGCCCAGAAGCAACTGAATAATAGACATAGTGCGGATGTTCTGGCTGCCGGTTGTATGGTGAGTCCAGCCCAGAGCGTAGCATTCCGTTCCCGCCTTGTCCGGAACGCCGGTGGAAGCGTAAATTTCATAGACTTTGAGGAGGTTTTCTTTCGACACACCGGTGATGCTCGAAACCTTATCCAGCGTGTAGCGTGAATAGTGCTTTCTCATCATCTGGAAAACTGAGCGTGAATTGCTCAGTGTCATATCCCTTTTAGGTATTCCATTGCCGTCTTTTTCCAGTACCCAGGTAGCCTTATCATATTTTCTTTTTTTGGCATCATACCCGGAGAAGAGACCATCTTGAAAATCATAGTCAGCACCTACGATAAAGGAAGCATTGGTATAATTGAGCACATAGTCTTTGAAGTATTTGTTGTTCTCGATAATGTAGTGAATCATACCGCCCAGGAAAGCGATGTCGGTGCCGGAACGAAGGGGCACATGAAAATCACAGCGGGCGGATGTCCTGGTGTAACGGGGATCGACGTGAATAATCGTTGCGCCTTTTTCTTTGGCTCTCAATATCCACTTAAAGGCAATGGGGTGATGCTCGGCAGCATTGCTGCCCATAATCAGAATAACATCGGCATTCTTTAAATCACAATAGTGGTTCGTCATGGAACCGCGTCCAAACGACTCTCCCAGAGCCGCTACAGATGGACTGTGTCAGACCCGGGCCTGATGGTCTATATAGACCAGACCCAGCGCCCTGGACTTGACGCTTACCAGCCAGCATTCTTCATTGTCGATGTTGGAACTGCCGTAGTGACCGATCGTCTCGCAGCGGTTAACCAACTCGCCCTTGGCATTTGTCTTCACAAAACCCTTGTCCCGCGTGTCCTTGACCAGTCGGGCGATCCGGGAAAGCGCAAAGTCCCAGTCTTTTTCTTCCCACTCGGTTCCGTAAGGCTTGCGATACAGCACCTTGGTGAGACGATGCTTGTTCGCCTCGGTCAGATCGAAGAAACCCGCGCCTTTGGCACAAAGCGATCCCTCATTGATGGGATGGTCGGCATCGCCTTCAATGTTAAAAATTTTACCTGTAGCCTTATCCACACTACAGACAAGACCGCATCCAACGGAACAGTAACAACAAATTGTCGTTACCTGCTTGGCAATTTTGATGCGATCCATCTTGCTAAGCTCGTCCGCATATGCCCGGGTTGGATTCAGGTTGAGCCCAAAGCTGGAAAGGGCAACCCCGCCTCCGATGGCGCCGGTCATAGTAAAAAAACCTCTTCTTGTAATTTGCATAAAAAGCCTCCCGATACCTATGTCAATTTTGGTCTATGTCAAACGTGGCATAATTTGACCGAAAGTCATAAAAAAGTCAATATGTTATATAAAACATAAATCATTAATATTTAAGACTGGAACGATTGGCCATTGAACAGATGAATTGCATAAAACTTATTCACATCCATAATCATCACCGCATGCAATCAAAATAGGCAAAATGTGGCTTTAGAAAGTACTATTGACGAATTTTATTGACATTTCGTGATAATTTTACCTATATGCTTAGCGACTGAAGGTTATGGAGTTTCTCCTTATGGAAATCAAGTTTAAGGTTTGGATTGAAAA
>CAYULE010000326.1:0-3068 GCA_964445385.1 uncultured Smithella sp. | reverse complement strand
AAACTTTCTTCATACTGCTCAGGCGTTTTAAGGGCCATGTTGTTTCCTCCTGAAATTGTGACCAGATGGCGTCACAGCTTTGTTGATGTCATAGTGAATTCATGGATAACTTTTTTACGCGGCCGTCAACAAATACGATTGAACAATTCTGGATCATTTTATTTAAAGCCATTCGTCTTTGCCAAAGATTGATGCATTATATCTCCGGGTTCCTTTATCGGGAACGGTTTTTTCTGGCCTGACCCATGGCGTCCGCAGCAAGCATCGCATGAAGAACTTTTTCAGGAGTGATGCTGCCTGCTTCGTGATGGATGCCTTCCGCGGGAACGCATGCTTTTTGCGCCGCTTTCATCAGCTTATTCGAGTCGGCGTTTGCTAGACCGATATCCGCCAGTGTAGTCGGCAAGCCGATTTCCTCACAAAATGAATAGACGGTTGCAGATTCCTGGGGCGAAGCATCTGTGAGCTGCAGACCTGTCAAAACACCAAAGGCAACTTTTTCACCGTGGTAAAAGGCGTGGGTTTCGGTAAGTGCTGTCAAGCCGTTGTGTA
Source organism: uncultured Smithella sp. (assembly GCA_964445385.1). Lineage (GTDB taxonomy): Bacteria > Desulfobacterota > Syntrophia > Syntrophales > Smithellaceae > UBA8904. Next base: position 2,516 of record CAYULE010000326.1, on the reverse strand, counting down.
TGGAATGGGCTGCGGCAAGCCCTGAGCTTTCAAAACCAATGCCGCTCAACAGGATGTTGGCTTCGATAATATGATTCAGTGCCGGCGTGATAAGATGTTTTTCTACCGCGATTTTAGCAGCCGGGCCATACGCGAATAAGGTGTCATAGCAAAGTTTAGCAAGATGGAGGCCCGCCAGAGTGCTGTGCCCGCCGCATACGTTTGGCGACTGCGTCCGGTCGCAGGATCGGGCTTCAAACCAGGTCGCCAGCGCATCGCCCATTCCGGAAATCAGAAAGCGCGCGGGAGCATCGGCAATAACCGCTGTGTCCACCAAAACCACCTGCGGATTCATTTTTTGATCATGAACTGAATCAACAGAGCCTTCTTCCGAGTAAAGAACGGCGCAGCCGCTGCAGGGGGCATCGGTCGAGGCAATGGTGGGAACAATGATTACCGGGATACCCGCCCGGTCGGCCGCGATTTTTGCCGTGTCGATGGCCTTCCCGCCGCCCATGCCGACGAGAACGTCCGCCTGTTCGCGGTTGATCACCTGTGCCAGACGGTTCAACTCTTTTTCACAGCATTCCCCATGAAACAAATCGATGAAAATAGAGCCGGCAGTCAAGTCATTCACGTAGGGAAGAAGGATTCTATCTTTTGCTGAATGCGATGCGAGAATCAACCCTTTTTTACCAAACGCATGAACCCAATGAGGTAATTCTTTCAAAACCCCTTCGCCCTGGATGTATTTTCCGGGGAAAACCGCTTTTAAAAACATGCCTGTCTCCTTTTATTCGTGCAGCCGGTCTTATGGTATCTGATGGAAGATTCAACTCCTGTGATTTCAAGACTCTTTATTATGAATCCGGTAATGGGTTAATATGATCAACCTGTTCAGCTATTTTTTACACCAGTCGTTGCTGAAAATCAAATAATCATCATTGTATGCTGGGACAAATTGTGTTTATGAATAGATATGCCTTACGGGAAAAAGCCATGACTCAAGAATCCAAACCGGTCACAATCGATTTCAATTCCGAATTCCAGCGGGCGATGGCGCTCATGGAGGAGACGCAAAAAAATATCCTGATTACCGGACGGGCGGGCACGGGGAAATCAACACTCCTTCAGTATTTCCGAAATCATACCCGGAAAAAAGTGGTTATTCTGGCGCCAACGGGTGTGGCGGCGGTTAATGTTGAAGGTCAGACGATCCATTCCTTTTTTCATTTCAAGCCGAATGTAACGCCGGCATCGATCAAAAGAAAAAAGAAGACGGAAAAAGAGAAACAGACCATTTATAACAAGCTGACAACGATTGTCATTGACGAAGTGTCGATGGTCCGCGCCGATTTGCTTGACTGTATTGAAAAATTTCTGCGGCTGAACGGCCCGGATGATAAACAGCCCTTCGGTGGCGTTCAGATGGTTTTCATCGGCGATCTGTATCAACTGCCGCCGGTGGTCACGTCCACAGAGCGCGATATCTTCAAAACTCACTACCCGACACCTTATTTTTTCAGCGCGAAAGTATTTGATCAATTGAAGGTTGAATATGTCGAGCTGGAAAAAGTCTATCGCCAGAAAGACGATGAATTTGTCCGGCTGCTGAACACGATCCGCAACCGCTCTGTGACGGATGACGATCTGGCGCAATTTAATAAACGCTGCGATCCGCAATTTGAGGCGCCGGCCGACACTTTCTATATTTCGCTGACCAGCACCAATGATCTGGCCGACGCGATCAATGAAAAACGTCTGTCCGAACTGCCAGGCAGAATATGGAAAGCCGCAGGCCGGATCGAAGGTGATTTTGGCAAGGAATATTTGCCGACGGCCGTGGAATTGAAACTGAAAAAAGGGGCGCAGATCATGCTGCTCAATAACGATTCCTTCGGTCAGTGGATCAATGGGACCATCGGCAAAATCAGAAAATTTGAACAGGATGACGATGGCGAGGAGGTGATTGTGGCTGAACTGGACAATGGCGACACCGCGCGCATTTCACCCTACGTATGGAAAATATACCGGTTTTTTCTAAAAAAGGACGAACTGCACTCGGAAGAAGTCGGATCATTCCGGCAATATCCGGTTCGTCTGGCCTTTGCGGTCACGATTCACAAAAGTCAGGGGAAAACGTTTGAAAATGTGGTGATTGATGTGGGACGCGGCACATTTGCCCATGGTCAGATGTATGTGGCTCTTTCACGCTGCACAACCCTTGATGGTATTGTCCTCAAGCAGCCCCTAAAGAAAAATCATATTTTGATGGACTGGCAGGTGGTTAAATTCCTGACAGGTATCCAATACGAGCAAGCCGCTAAAACGTTCAGCCGCGAAGATAAAATAAAAATGATCGAAACGGCGATTTTAGAAAAGCAAAATATCGAAATCCTCTATCTCAAGGGGCAGGATGAAAAAACGCGCAGGACCGTGCGCCCTCTTTTTATGGGTGACATGGAATATAAAGGATACCCCTACCTCGGGATGGAAGCTTTCTGCCTGGCCCGCCGGGAAAAACGAATTTTTAACGT
>CAYULE010000325.1:0-3075 GCA_964445385.1 uncultured Smithella sp. | reverse complement strand
CATTGAATCGACACCTCTGGGAAACCAATCATTACTAAACATAAACAAACCTGACCGATTTTGCGTTTTTTCAATCATCGATTAGAGTCTTTCAACAATCACCTGATGAATCACCTGCAATACATTGGCCATCGTCCAGTACAAAACCATCCCGGACGGAAAAGAATAAAATAACAGAAAAAAGGCAACCGCGACAAACGCGAGAAATAAACTGTTTTTAAAACTTTTACCGTTGCCCTCAGCACGGGGCTGCGATATTTTGATACTGATCAGATTCGTGGCCGTCATCAACAACGGCAGCAGATTGAAGTAAGACCCGAAGAAAGGCAGATTAACGCCAAAAGAAAAAAGGCGATCCGGTTCGGCAAGCGTCTCCATCCATAAAAAGCTCGTTTCGCGTAATTCGAAGGCCTGACCTAAAAGGTAAAACAGCGCCACAAATATGGGCAATTGAATAAGAACAATCAGCAGGGGCTTCAGTCCGGCAAGAGGGCTGATGCCGTATTGCTCATAGACATATAAAATGCGCTCGCTTTGTTCACCGCCCTTATACCGGCTTTTAATCTCCCGGATTTCCGGCTGAATCTTTTCCTGCAGTTCATTAAAACGTTTTTGCGCGGCTATCGCCTTCCGGGCAATGGGATGAATCACCAGCCGGACCAGAAACGCCAGACAAACAATGGCCAGCCCCCAGTTAACGACCACCGCCTGAATGGCATATAAAACGTGCATAATGCCGAGTGTCAGCAGACGCATCCATTGCCACAAACCGGCAAAAAGAAGAGATTGCAGGTTGAGATGGGTTTGCTTCAGCGCCTGATAAGACTTGCCGCCACCGTACACCGACCAGTCAAAAACTTTCTTTTCTCCTTCGGCAAACGCGCCGCAGGCAAAGCGGACATTCAGTTGTGTTTCGAAGGCGGGATTCGCCGGAAAATATTTCGCGGTTTTCGGCGTCGCGGCAGACCCTCCGCAAAAGCCGCCCTTCTGCTTCCCGGGAACCAGCAACAGGGCAAAATAACGGGACTGCAAGCCGATCCATTCCAACGGCTCCTTGGTTTGCACCTTGCGGCTTTCGCCTGCCGATTCCAGCCGGAGATTATAAACGTCTCCGCTTGTCTGATAGACCACTTCCGTAAAGGAATAAAGACCTTCAGAAACCCCTAAACCGGAGGAGGGCCGCTCCCCGATGCCCGGACCGATCACCATCCACAGATCAGGCGCATCAAAAGCCCGAAGCGCACGGATGCTGATTTCCAGACCCGCCAGCCAGGTTTCCTCCCGCAGCGTCCATCTTTGTTCGATGATAAAAGGAAGAGCCTCTCCTGCAAGAAGAAATGTCACCGATCGGTCAGTTCTCTCAACCGTTTTCCACCCGCCCGCAAGGGCCTTCCATTCGTTGATATCCCGATTGGCGATGCTTCCGGCAAGCCGCAACTGCTCATTGGCCAAAGAAGCCAGATTGCGCGGCCTGGACATGGATTGCCCCTGGACGCTCCATGCGGCAACGGCGCCCGAAGCGCCGTTGAAATGAATACGCAGAGAATCATTCAGCAGAGCAGGTCCCTGATCGGCCCGGGATTGCTCAGCAGCAGACACGCCTGTTGCGCTCATCAGCAACAGGACGAACAAAAGAAAAAGAAATTTAAAGCACCGGGGAAACTTCATCGTTGCGGCATCACCATCTGTTTCACTTCGATTCATCCTTAACCGATTTACCTGCTGTATCAGATTTCTTTTCCGGGATATGAATTTTTTTCCGGATCCCTAAAAGCACCAGAATCTTGTGCCAGTATAGTTTTAACGCGATGGCCACGGCTGCTATCGCGGCCAGCACGCCCTGCAAAATGGCGCTTCCGGATCCCGGATCTAAATACGCATGCGCCGGCTTAACCATTACCATGATCAAAACCAGACAACCCATCATTAAACTACCTACGTGTTTCTTAGCCCTCATTTAGTTTCTCCTTGTACCTTTTCTTAACGGTCATTAATGACTTTTTCCTATGATTAATCAATCTCTGCCTTCCGCCTTTTCATCAGATACAGCGTTCGATGCGAATGCTGTATCGGTTCCTGGCATACTAATTCGAAATATTGCGAAAAAGCAACCTCAAAGCAGGATTGATCATACTGCACGAAGATATCTTCCCGGGAGCGAAGCAGACGCTGGACCTGACTATCCTCCTTGGGAACAAACTCAATGATCAGATATTGGCAGAGCTTATATAAAAAAGAAGCGATCTTATCAAAAGGTAAATTATTGGATATCGCCAGGTGGTGAATCAGCGCCAAAGCCATAACACAATCCACCGGACCTCTCCGGACAAATGCGTCCCGTTCGAGGCCTTCCCACCCCAGGCCGGGGCTGGGATTGGTCAGATCTAGCAGCAGGGGCAGCAGCAGCGTTTCATTCTTCTGGCGCACCTGCTGATAATTAAAATCCACGGCCGCCGGGTCGATGTCAAAACAAACCGTCGGGATGTTCATCGCCGTCGCAATGCGACTGTAAACCCCGGTATTCCCCCCCAGATCCCAGACACCGGCGGGTTGCGCTTTTGTAAGGAACTGATGAACAAGCTCGTGCTTCGTCTGAGCAGCCGCATCCGAATAATTGGTGGCCGCGTAATAGTTGCCCCACTCCGTACCGTCAAACCGGCATTCCAATTTTGCCACGGTTCCACGCAAACCTTTCAGAATCTCCACCAGGGCCGCTTTACGAACAGGCCTGATTTCTTTTTTCGGATCGGAATCTGTCGTTTCGGTGGCGCTGTATTTCTTCTGGCTTTTTGCATGAATATGCAGGTGGATCAACAGACCGGCTTTAAACCAGCTGGAACGGGGCAATAAAGAGCTTGCCAGATCCAGCGGTATACCGTCAATATGGGCAAGCAGCAGTTTATTGAGCCGGATATCCGTTTTGGACATCAAGGCCAGCGTTGCCAGAAAATGCTGACAAAACTGCCGGTACGCCGTCCAGGGGCGGCCTTCAATATATTTTTCAAAGGAAAGTGTATCGATCATCATCGGACGGCCCCGGTCAAACTGAATATTGTAAGCCGATGCGTCTTTCAA
>CAYULE010000324.1:1957-3097 GCA_964445385.1 uncultured Smithella sp. | reverse complement strand
TCATCCGCAACCGAATATTGATCGGGAATGGTGCGGCGATTGATGACAAAAGCTTCATGACCCTTCTCGATAATCGCCGAGACGGTCTGATAAAAATACGGCTGCAGCGCAATGTCCACATTGGTGTAAATCAGGTAATCGGCGTTTGCCGTTTCATATAAGGCATCCAGAATATCCTTGATCAGCGGGAGCTTCCTTGGCTGCTTAAAGGTTTGAACATCGGCAATCGACCGGGTGAGGTCCGGAACCCGGATAAAATCCCGGGGCAATGAAATGCGCTCTTCATTTTGATATTGGATAGCATATAAATTTACCTCTGCGGCCTCCCGGGAAAAGTCCCTGGCGGTTTTCATGGTCTCAAACGTAATAGGCTGGGCAATGATGAGATCGCTTGCGGGATCCGCAACAACCGGATTAATAATATGCGCCAGTGAAATCATAAAGTCCTTATTCGAGTATCTTCTGAATTTTCAGGGACACCAGAGAGATATCCGGCGCTGCGGGCACGGGAATCTCTCCATCGAGTTTGTCGACCTGTTTCAAAGCTTCTTTCAGTTCATCCAACTCCCGGAATTCGACTACTCCCTTCATATGATAATAGGATCGGGCGGCATAGGAATTGGCAAGGACCGGAATTCCGGCCATCAGCATCTCGCAAATACGGGTCAATGCGCCGGCGCCGTTCTCCTGATAGCAAATAACGGCTTTGACGCGGGTAAGGATCGAATCCAGCGTATCATTGGACAGAGCGCCCAGAAATTCAACGCTGCTGCCAAAATGGCCGGGCGTAAAGAATCCGTTGCTTTGGAACCCGCCCAGCAGGAGCTTCCCGCCAACGGTTTCCAATTGATTTTCCTGCCAGTAACGGCCAAGAGTTTCCATCCCTTTGCGGGTTTGCAGATTCCCGGCGTTTCCGATCACCAGAAATCCGTCTTTGCCGGTTTTCCCCCGATTCGCCCGCACAGCCAGGAACCGTTCCTTCAAAGGTTCACCGGGATAATACGGGAGATAAAGCGAAGGGATACCGAGATTATTCAGGAGAACGTCTTCTTCGCGGGACACGGTGATGACCAGACGGCATTGGGAAAATATTTCCAGCTCCTCCTTAAAAAAATCCAGGGCCCATTTCTTTTTGACCTG
>CAYULE010000324.1:0-1857 GCA_964445385.1 uncultured Smithella sp. | reverse complement strand
GCATGGGAATTGGCCAGGACGGGGACATCGGCGATCAACATTTCTCGGATGCGGGTTAAAGCGCCGGAACCGGTTTCCTGGAAACACAGGCAGGCTTTTACCCGGGTCAGGAGACCATCCAATTCATCATTGGTAAGTTCTCCGCGAAACTCAAGGGCAGGGCTATCTTCCTTTTTTAAATATTGCTCTGTTCCGAATCCTGCCACAATCAACCTTCCATGTTCTTCAAAAAGCCGGTTTTCCCGCCAGAAGTCAATCATCTTTTCCATCCCCTGACGGGTTTGCAGATTGAGAACATTCCCCAGCAGGAATATTCCTTTTTTATCCGCCCCGCGACGCTCTTCCCGGATATTCAACAGCCGGGTTAATATCGGTTCCACCGGGTAATAAGGAAGAAAGGCGGCATGGATTCCCAGGTTATGCAGTAAAAAAGTTTCTTCTCTGGAGATGGTGATGACCATCCGGCATTGGGCCAGCAGGTCGATTTCTTTGTTAAAAAGGGACCGACGGGGGTCGGCGGCCACCTGCTGGGGCGCCAGCGATTCCAGGTTGTGACAAATGCCGATCACGGGAATATTCAAACCTTTGAGCTTTTCAAAGAGCGGAAGAAAATAGATGGGGTCGTCCATGACCGCCAATTTGAACCCGCTGACTTCCGCGGTGATCTGCCGGGACCATTCCCGGGAAATTTCTCCCAGACGGCAGGCGGAATTTCGCCTTATTTCACTCCACAACCGGTATTCCCGGGCTGACAGGGCCATGACATTTTCTTCGATTCGCTGGAGCGCTTCTTGGCCGAGGCGGTCCTGCCGCTGCGCGGAGACCAGTTCACATTCACCGGTTACTCCTTTAATAACTTCCCGGATTTGCATCAGGCGCCGGGCGCCTCCTCCCTTATCCGTGCTGGGCAGAAATCTGGAAAAATAAATGGCTTTGGGCAAAATCCATTACTCCTTTTTCATGAAGCGATCCCGAACATACCTGTATATGTCAAACTCCAGCCGATTATTTTCTATAAATTTATTACAAACGGTGGATGACAATTCTTCATCGCGGACGGCAGTGTTCAACCGACCCACCTCAGCGGGAGGAAATCCAAGTATCGTGGCCAGATCATTGACATACGCCTGAATATTTTCCGCCAATCCGATCCAGACAAATTTCGTCTCGATGATTTCCCGGTAATTTTGTTTTGTAATCATTCCGGGCATAAAGTCCAGCAGGTTGGACGTCGCGCGTTTTTTGAAAAAATCGTCGATGTTTTTGTAATCATCCGCCGAACCGGGACGAAGAATGCCATTTTTTAACTGGATGTTCCTCGCTTTTGTTTTCCAGTAGAAGTAATTGGAAACCGCCGCGTCCAGCGGATCCCGCAGGATCGTAATAAACTGATCCACTTCGGGGTAATAATCTTCCACGCCGAATCCCCTGGCCTGATTGAAATGGCCATGGATGCAGATGCCGGGCTTCAAGGGATGTTTGGGCGGAGGGGATTGGTGCTGCTGAAAATAATGAGCAAAGAAGCGATTGCCAAACCATTGTTCCAACAGTTGCCGGAAGGTCTGGCCGGCACATTTAGGGATATGCAAAGAAATAAGCGGTTTTGCGGCGTTATATGGGATCATTTCATCCTCGTGTGAAAAGGCTCATAGCCGTATCGGCTCATGTTGCCCGTGGTGATTTCTTCAATGGCTGTGATATCGGCGGCCGCAATGATATCGTGATAATAACCGTTAGTCGTTTGGATATCACGCAGAAGGTCCTCCTGCTTCCAGGTTTCCGACGGCAGAATAAAAGCATTGGCCTCCCGCCCGTTTTTTTGCTTGAGCGCGGCCAGCGCTTCCAGCTGGAGATGAA
>CAYULE010000323.1:0-3119 GCA_964445385.1 uncultured Smithella sp. | reverse complement strand
ATCAAGGTCCTCAAATCGCATCAGCCCTTCATCCTTCATCTATTCTTTATTCTTTTCCCTTGAACCTTTTCCCTTGAACCTTGAACCTTGAACCTTATTTATGATACTTCCTCGCCAGCGCCGTGATCACCCCGGCGATGCGCAATTCTGTCTGCGGGACAATCGGAGAATACTTGGGATTGGCCGCTTCCAACGTGATCGTTTTGCCTTTCTTGCGGAAATACTTCATTGTCCAGTTGCCGTCCACTTCTGCCAGAATGATGTCGCCGTTTTTCGGCTGGCGGCCTCGCTCGACAATGACTAAATCTTTTTCCATAATGCCGGCGCCGATCATGGAATCCCCCGTGACCGACAGCAAAAAGGACGTTTCCGGATGCGCGACCAGATAATCGTCAAACGAAATCACATCGCGCAGTTCTTCTTCCGCCGGCGATGGAAACCCGGCGCAAACCTCCCCGTTGATCATCAATCCCACTACCCGGCAAAGGGCTGGGACGTAGAACGGTTCTTCCGGTCCGTTGTATTCAGTACGCGTGACCAGGTTATGCGCCGGAGTTCCCGTCGTCGGATTAAACCTTTCCCCGACAGACCTTCTCCCCCGTAGCGTTGTGAAAAGTTCAATTATTTTAAAGCCGCCGGGAATTTCCCCTTCTCTATCCTGCAAAAACGCCTCTGCAACATTTATGTCTCCTGTTTTTTCCATAGTTTATTTATATAGAACGAACGTTCTATTGTCAAGATGAAACCCGTTGCTGTCAAAGTTATTTTGATAACAGAGGGAACTGCTCTATAACGCAAGAAGTAAGGAGGCGCGTTATATCAACAAACGACCAAGTAAGGAATCATGCCTCGGTATTTAAGACAAAAGTAGCCAGGGAAGCTTTAAAGGGCAACCAGGGAACGATCCCAGCAGTTCCAAATCCATTCAAATCAGATCACAGAGTGGGAAAAGCAATTTTTGGAAAACGCTGCAGAGTTATTCAACAAAGACAAAAAGGCGGAACTGGGATCTAATGTAAAAAGATTTTCACACCATAATCGGCCAGTTATGGATGGAAAACGATTTTTCATCCGTCGCACTCGGTCGCAGGGACGGCGCGAGCGCCAAGCGATGATTGATAAAGATGGAAAATTGCCTGTAACGCGGTAAAGGTGCCGGCTGGAGACTCTCTAATACCGCTGGACCGTCATCGTCAATTGACAATATCCGCGAATTATGATGGATTTCAAGACGCAAATTGACATTCAATCCAACATAGATGATATAAAAAAATTTATGCGAGGTACGGCTTGGCCAATGACTTAAAAAATGGATTATCGCCCGCGATAACCATTTCCACAATTCTCTCATTCATTCTTCTGATGGTCGGCATACTCTATTGTCTTTATTACGGCAGGATTGGTTATATGCCTCAAGACTCCCCCACCGTTTTTGACGGTGGCTGGAGAATCCTATCAGGTCAGATACCATTTCGTGATTTTACGCTACCTAACGCTATTCTGCCTATCTTTCTTCAGGCCTTTCTTTTCAAACTCTTCGGAATCAACTGGTTTGTCTATTGTTTGCATGCTGCAATATTTAACGGGCTATTTTGTGTGATTGTATTTTTCTTTTTGCGGATGTTCGGAGGAACCTTATTACTTTCTTTCTTCTATGCGCTGCTCAGTGGCGTCGTTTTTTATACTCCCTTCGGCATTCCTGTTCAGGACCAACATGCCTATTTTTTCACTTTTCTGCTGATCTTTCTGGCCTGTCTGTCAAGCCGCGTCGACAAACCATGGTTGAAACAGCTGATATTTTTTTCGCTTCCCATTGTGACTGTAATCGCTTTTTTGAGTAAGCAGATCCCGACCATATTCGGCGTTGCTCTTGCCGGATCGATTTTGTTGGTTACGGAACGAAGAAACCTTTTTATGCTGACAAGATCAATACTGGCAGGCGTATTGGCTGTATTGATCTTACTGTTGGCGCTTTACAACACTCTCGGAATTGATTTTGAACTCCTGAAAGTATATTTTTATCACCTCCCGGCTGAAACCGGGAGCGCACGAATTACAAGAGTTATATCCAGTAATTTTTCCCTCACTATCAATTACATGCATCGTCATTGGCGGCTGTTTTTCCCTTTCGCCTTTGTGTCTATGGTTTTCCTTGGAGTACTGCTCTTTGTCTGCATGCGGTTCACCTTCGCCGGAACGAGATCTTACTGGAAAGAACTGAGCAAGAGGATGGAAAACAATCTTTTTCCTCTGTTCATTGCTCAGTTTCTTCTCGTTATATGCTTTCTTTTTGTCATCCTGACTAATAACCAACGTGAGAACGGCGTTCCTCTGATATTTATAAGTCTGGGATTGACACAGATCTTTGTCACTGCGGTATTAAATCAGGACCAGGATGACCATGCAACTCTTAGTTTTCTTCGGCAACGCTTAGTTCCAGGCCTGATGAGTTTCATTCTTGCAGGGAGCGCTCTCTGGTGTGCATGGAATTTTGACCGGCAAGTGAACGCAACAAGAATGGTCCACGATTTCATTTATCAGAGAAACGACAATCAAAACCCAAAACAAAAGATGCATGGAACTCTTTCATTCCTTGTCTGGGGCACGCCTAAGAAATACTCCGGAACGCCGGAAGACTTTCTGAGGATTACAGACTATTTTCAACGCAATGCCGGCAATTTTTATCTCCTCGGCGACAGTTCTATTCTCTATGCTTTAACTGGGAGACCTTCGGTCAATCCTGTCCTGTGGTTTCATCCGGGGCAAACCCTCCCCCGCACCGGATCAACTTTCTTTCCGTCGTTTCAAGACAGGCTCATGGAAGCCCTGCGTAAATATCATGTCCGATACATCGTCCTAGAAGTAACGCGAGTAAAGCCACGTATATCGACATGGAGCGGAGTCAATCTGGAATATTTCCCTGCGCTCAACGAACTGGTTCAAAAAAATGGTTATAAATGTGAGCGTTTCGGTCCATTTACAATTATTGATTTAATGATGCCCTTTGATACATATTCATCCAGGAATCATAAATGAAGATAAATACAGTGCAGAAAATGCCGACAAGACTTCTATCAAAAATCATTCGCGTTCCTCTATTGGATCAACATTACCGATTT
>CAYULE010000322.1:0-3155 GCA_964445385.1 uncultured Smithella sp. | reverse complement strand
CTGCAAATGATTTACGATGATGCGTATGCACAGTGTATGTACTCGAAGGGGAATCAGATTCCTGGCACCATGCAGGGAAATTATTATAACGAGCAGCCGTCACCAAGAGATGATTACTACGATGATTATTAATTACAATCGTTCCGTTTCAGCCAATGGCTATCAATAACGAACCGTGTGAGACGGGCATGAACCGTCTGCGGCAGCAAGGATACGTGAATGCGAGCGTCCAGACCCCGCGATCAGCATAGCCACTGCCGCCGCTGTTATCTGCGTCGGGAAATCTGCATCTGCCCGATCCTGCCCACGGTTCAAACGCAGGCGGAGTTCCTGATTCTGCGACACATTCAGGAAGCCGAGCGGCCCGGTAACACCGGCCGACTGGTAGCGCTGGCGATGCCGAACTCACAAATTATCTCCTGCGGAGGTGGAGACCGCATCGGTCTTTCACCCATAAACAATGCATTGCTGCAAGCGCCGGGGACCTGGCTGCTCTGGCCCGATGGAACTGGCGCACAGTCGGATACGAAACCACCGGAACGCATCGTGCTTCTGGACGCGACATGGCGCCAGGCTCGCCGACTATATAGCCGCATGCCCATTCTGCGAACACTGCCCCGGTTGGTTCTTTCTGCGCCCACGCGACATAGAGATCGGCTGCGCGATCAACATCGTTCTGACGGCATGTCAACACTCGAGGCGGCGGCGGCCGCGGTCGCTAAGCTTGAGGGAGCCGGCGTGGCCGAGCCACTGGAAAGACTTTATGATGAGGTAGTCCGGCGCACCATCGCCTTGCGCTGGGGAGTCAAACCGTCATGCCACGCAGAGAGCCTGGAGGCGATCCGCGAAGATAAATCGGCCAGGAGCGGAACATGATCACAACCGGTTCATAAGCGTCCGCAATGTCAAACTTTAAATAATCGTCAATACCCCCTTCATGCCCGCTTGGCATCGCCGCCATACCTCAAATCCGTTGGTTAAGATTTCCTGTTGGTTAAGATTTTCTTGACACAAAAGGCAGCGCTTCCTATACTACCCCGAGTAAAAAGCAATTTCTTGGTAAAGTAATCCCGCTTTCGTATTTGATAAGAAATTGGCAATTGGTGACACCATGCTTACACAGCTTTACATGAGAATCTGTGACTTCATTTTAAGCGCCCGGAACTTCAACCCTGGAGAAGCCCATTGAAACGGAATCTTGCGATCGATTATTTGCGGAGCAGCGTAACGGTATTGGTCGTCGCGCATCACGCCGCACTGGCCTATAGTAACTTCAGTCATTACAATCCCGCGGAATACATAAAATCCACCGCACCGATCGTCGATACGGTCCACTGGATGCCGCTGGATATCATGGTGGGCTGGAATGATATGTTTTTCATGTCCCTCATGTTCTTTATCTCCGGACTTTTCGTCATGTCTTCCCTGGCGCGTAAGGGCGCCGGCAACTTCCTGTCAGACCGGGCAAAGCGACTGGGAATTCCCTTTATCTTTGCTGTCGTGCTGCTGAGTCCACTGGCATTCTACCCATCCTGGCTTTTAAGCAATGATGTCATTCAGGGCGATTATCTGCGTCGTTTCTTCACAACGTATGGCTGGTCACCCGGGCCGGCCTGGTACATTTGGCTTCTTCTTGCATTCTGCACGGTTTTTGCCTGCGTTTATCGATTGGTTCCTGACCTGATCAAGAAATTGTCCTGGTCTGCCACATCATCCGGAAATCTGGTTTTCGTGTTCCTTTTCGTGAGCTTGCTGGTAACCATTCCATTGCGCCTTTTCATTCTACCGGGCACGTGGACAACCCTGGCGGGGCCGCTGTCTTTCCATACCTGGCGAATCTTGTTGTATTTCTCCTGGTTCGCGCTGGGTGTCGCGCTCGGAGGCGCAAACCTGGAGCATTCACTCTCCCGCGACAATCTGCGGCCGTGGCCGTTTTGGCTTGTCCTGGGAGCTTTCGCCTATGCAACCCATGGCCTGATGGAAGTGAAGATGACCTCTCTTACAGACATTCCGTCGTGGTTGATGAATACCATCATGGCAACGGTTTATTCTCTTTGTTGCACCTTTTCCAGTCTGGGCGCATTGGGTCTGGCCCGTTCTTTCTTTCGCACAGCCCGGCCTCTCGCGGACAGTCTGACCAACAATGCATATGGCATCTATATCTTTCATTATGTTTTTGTGATCTGGATTCAATATTGCCTTCTCAAAATATCCATGCCGGCATTTCTCAAATTCCTGATCACCTTCGGCGCCGCTTTAACGGCAAGCTGGCTTTTGACCGCCCTGTTGCGCAAAACGGCAGCGCGCAACATACTTTAACCGGGAACAATAAGGAGGATGAAACATTATGCATCAAGGAATTAAAGGAATCGTGGTTTTATTAAGTTTGATCATATCAGCCGTATTTCTTTTCCTGCCGACCGACAATGCCCTGGCCGAACCTTCGACGACACAAGTCACCAGAATGTGGGAAGGCCAGTACAACATTAAGGGCAGAGTGCTGGATGTAAAAAAAAGGGGAGGACAGCGTACAACCAACGAGCTGCATGGCAAGCACTACATTACACCCGTAGCAACCTGCTGGGACTACGACATCGTTGAACTTCAAAAATGCGGATGCCGCCTCTTCTCAAAATCCAGCGCCTGCTGCCGAAAAGGCTCCTCCCAGGACTGTGAGCTGCGGATCGGTGATTCAAAAATGATAGACTGCTCTCCCTATGGCAGACCCAAGTTTGGACTTGCCGGGAACACAGAACCATCCGAGTGTAAATCGCAACGCCAGAAATCATCTTGCTGGCACCGCAAAGACCTGGTTTTCGGAGCCGGTTATGTCATCGGACCGTGTACGGGAAGCAACGCGCGTCAAGACTGGCCGCCCTCATTCATCTGCCCCAAAGGCCAGCGGACCGTTCAGGACTTTCAAGATAAAAAGTGCGGGCCGACACCGGAAGATTGCGGTTGCACACTGGTGGAAGAGTGTTCATCCGAAGAAGGGCTGAAGTGTTATCGAGACTGGAAATCAAACAGGTTAAATACTGTCGATCTCACCGGTTCAGGCAAGGGAATCAAGGAAGACGCGATTGATGCCGCGGGAGCAGCTGCGGGATCAGCGATCGACAGCATCAAGAGGAAATTGCGGTAATCATGCAATCCCT
>CAYULE010000321.1:0-3159 GCA_964445385.1 uncultured Smithella sp. | reverse complement strand
TTTTCCAGCGCCAGCTTGACCACGTCCATCATATCGCTCATAAAGTGAAACGAAATATTCTTCTGCACATCGGCCGGTATGTCTTCAAGGTCCTTGCGATTCCACGCGGGCAATAAAATAGTTTTGATCCCCGCCCGGTATGCCGCCAGCACTTTTTCCTTGATGCCGCCCACCGGCAGCACCGCGCCGCGCAGCGTGATCTCTCCGGTCATCGCCAGTTGCTTTTTGACTTTCCGGTTGGTGAGCAGTGATACGAGTGCCGTGAGCATCGTTACACCCGCCGAAGGCCCGTCCTTGGGCGTCGCACCCGCCGGAACATGAATGTGAATATCGCGTTCATCAAAGAAATCCGGATCCACGCCCAGTTCTTTGGCGTTGGTGCGGATAAAGCTCAATGCCGCCGAAACGGATTCCTTCATAACGTCGCCCAGTTGACCGGTCAGCGTTAATCCCTTTTTTCCTTTCATGGCGGTGGCTTCGATAAAAAGCACATCGCCGCCCACCGGCGTCCAGGCCAGGCCGATGGCGATACCGGGCTTGGTGATGCGCGCATCCATATCCGTCGGAACGCGCACGGCCCCCAGATACTTGGGAATGTCTTCCTCGGTCAGCGTTTTGGACTCGATGGCGCCTTCGGCAATCTGGGCCGCGACACCCCGGCAGGCATTGGCAATTTCCCTCTCCAGATTGCGCACGCCCGCTTCGCGCGTGTAACCGGTTATGATAGTCGTCAGCGCTTTAGCGGTTAACTTGAATTGCGCGTCGGTCAAACCGTTTTCCGTCAATTGACGGGGGATCAAATACCGTTCGGCAATCTTCGCTTTTTCCTCCTGCGTGTAGCCGGTCAGCTCAATAACTTCCAGCCGATCCAGCAGGGCCGGAGGAATAGTGTCCAGCATGTTGGCCGTCGCGATGAACAAGACATGCGACAGATCAAACGGCACGTCCAGATAATGGTCGGTAAATGTGCTGTTCTGCTGCGGGTCCAAAACTTCCAGCAGGGCCGACGAGGGGTCTCCGCGAAAATCGCTGCCGAGTTTATCGATTTCATCGAGCATGAACACCGGATTGTTCGATTCCGCGCGCCGCAGGCTTTGAATAATCCGTCCGGGTAAAGCGCCGACGTACGTGCGCCGATGCCCGCGGATTTCCGCCTCGTCACGCACGCCGCCCAGCGATATGCGGGAAAACTTGCGTCCCAGTGCGCGCGCGATGGACTGACCTAAAGATGTTTTGCCCGTGCCCGGGGGGCCTACAAAGCAAAGGATCGGCCCTTTGGAATCCGGCTTCAGTTTGCGGACCGCGAGATACTCTATGATCCGCTTTTTGGGTTTGGCGAGTCCGTAGTGATCTTCGTCCAGAACCTGGCGCGCCTTGATGATGTCCAGATTGTCCGTTGTCGTATCGTGCCAGGGCAGCGATGTAATCCAGTCCAAATAAGTGGAGGATACAGTGTATTCCGCGGAAGACGGATGCATGCGGCTCAATCGCTCCAACTCCCGCAGGGCTTCTTTTTTTGCTTCTTCCGGCAGATTTTTCTCGTCGATTTTTTTGCGGTATTCGTCCGTCTCCACCGTATTCTCGTCCGTTTCGCCCAGCTCCTGTTTGATGGCCTTCATCTGCTGGCGTAAATAGTAATCCCGCTGGCTTTTATCGATGTCATCTTTCACTTTCGTCTGGATTTTATTGCCCAGTTCAAGAACTTCCATCTGATGATTCACGAGACGGGTCAGCTCTTTGAGGCGCTGCTTGATGTCGGCAACATCCAGTACTTTTTGCTTTTCTTCTACGGGCGCGTTGATCACCGACGCGATCAGATCGGCCAGCGTTCCCGCGTCGGTAATGGACTTGGCCATGGGGCCGAACTCCGGCGGCAGAAAAGGCGACAGCTTCAGAATGCGGTCGAACAGGGAGAGCAGATTGGACATCAGCGCTTCGGTTTCAATATCTTTGACTTCCTGTTCTTCCAGCAGCTTGATGCGCGCCTGTTGATAAGGCTTGCCTTCAATCAGTTCTTCAATCGAAAAACGGCTGATGCCCTGCAACAGCAACTGCGTGTGGTTCTCCGAGGTCTTGGCCATCTTCAGAATCACGGCGCAGGTGCCGACTTGATGCATGTCGCTCAGTGCATAATGATTGGGTATTTCCGGTTCTGATTTGGACATGATCAGGCCCACGAGCCGGTCTTTGGTCATGGCTTCATCTACTAAAAGTGAAGCGATGCCGGAGACTTCCAGCGGGATCATGGTTTTGGGAAACACCAATGCATTTTGCAGGGGAAGAATCGGAATCACTTCCGGGATATTAAAATTATTTTTATTTTCAGACCCGTTTTGTTGAGTCATGATAACCTCCTGTTGTTATCGAGAAATAAATCCACTACTTTGTGGAAATGACGGAAACGCGATGCGCTTTATGAACCGGCAGTTTGGCCATCCTCACCATCAAAATACCGTCGGCATAAGACGCGACCGCGGATTGAGCGTTTACCGGCGCGGGCAGGGTGACATTTCTTTCGAAATAGCCGTGTGGAATTTCCGCCTGGCAATAACGCGCGTTATGCAAAAGCTGAATCGCCTTGCGAATGCCGGCGATTTTAATTTTTTTCCTGTCCACCTCGATATGCAGTTCTTCTTTGTTGAGGCCCGCCATATCCGCAAGCACGATCACTTCCTCAACCGATTCGTACACATCAATGTTGGGCCGCCAGATGCAAGTGTAATTTTTGAAGGCCGGCCGCACCAAATGAAAAACTTCATCCACCGCTTTCTGAAACTCATCTTCAAAACTACCGCCGAAATTAATTTTTATGTAAGTCATTTCCGCCGCCTCTTGAATCAGTTTTTTAATTATGTCGAAATTATAGTGATTCAATAACGATTTGTAAAGGCTGCCCTTCAACATCCAGACATCACAAAGAAATCGTCCTGATTGCCAAAAGAAAGCGATGGAGTGCATTTATCCAAAAAAAATAGCTGGTTAAATGAATCAATTTTTGCTATGGAAGACGCCGCGTTGTTAAAAAAATTATGTAATGGACATCCCTTCAGTAAAGAATAGTTTTATTCTATCCGATACTACTTCATCCCGATGACCCATAAGAAAGAGAAAAATGAAAAAAGATCATTTAAGAAATGTTGCTATTATTGCCCATGTTGA
>CAYULE010000320.1:0-3172 GCA_964445385.1 uncultured Smithella sp. | reverse complement strand
GTCTCCAGCACATGAATGACGAATTCCATGGTTGTATAGTCATCGTTAAGAAGGATGACGCGATAGAGGGAGGGCTCTTTCGTCTCCTGTCTCTCTGCTTCGATGACATTTTCTTCTGATTTAAATTTTTCTTCGTTCATAACCATCCCGACACAATAATCTGCTTATAGTTTGCACAGAATTAATCCGTCGGTCAATAGCAAAAGGTGGTCTTAATTCTTTCTGATTGACTCACATCATCACGTCTTTTATACTTCGGCTTCCAAAATGGAAGTTCTTATCATTCACCTGGAGGAATTATGCGCAACCGTTTCGGCAGTATGAGTATGGGGGGCATCAGTCTGCTCCTGCTTTGCATGGTCCTATGCAGCGCACAGGGTGCATGGGCCGGCGGCCATCAGATCACCTTTATAAATTACTGCAGCCAGCCCATCTGGGTTGGCCAGGACGGCACGGAGCACGACGGTTGGAAGATGGAGGCTGCAGCAAAAGGCACACCCACCAGGCATATTACAACCGTCAAACTGGGTTTTTCCGGCAGGTGGTGGCCGCGCACCGGCTGCACGTTCGACTCGTCCGGCGCCTGTAATCCGGCCAACAAGAACTGCTGCAAAACCGGTGGGTGCTACAGCGTTATGAATAAGACGTGGGGTCTGAAATGCGTTAATCCGGGGCAGGCGCCCGTTTCACTGTTTGAACCGACATTCGATGCTCATAGCGGCAACGGCCCTATCGACTACCTGGATCTCAGCGTCCTTGACGGTTTTTCGGTGCCGATGAAGATGGAACCCGATGCAGGAACTTTTAATGCCAATCCGGATCCGGGAATGGAACGCACCAGATGGTGCAAGCCCAGGGGATGGATCACGAATCCCACCTGCCCCGGCACACTCAAAGATGACACGATAGGCGCCTGCTGGGGGCCCTGCAAGTATTTCACAACCAAATTGAATATCAAAGAATCCTCTTCGGAAACCGCGCAAAAGCTCTGCTGCTCATACAATTATAATTGTTCACCCTACGCAAACAAGAACAGCTGCGATCAGTCCAAATTATGTAATGCGGTAGGAGGTAGAGGCGCGCATGGCTACTGGGGGGATATCGTTGATGCCAAATGGCCCCATATCGCCACAGAGTCGCTGGAATTTGTGAACACGATCCATGCCGACATACCCAATGTCTATGCCTGGCAGTATGACGATGTGAAAAGCACTTATTTCTGCAGGAGGAACAATGGCGCGGTAAACTATACTATCACGTTTTGTCCGCCGCATTAGCAGAACCGGATTTATCAGCAGCGATCGAATTATGGACCCAAATGATGAAGAAAGGATGGACAATGACTCTGCACAATCGTCTGAAAAATACACTTATTCCGGCTCTTCTTCTTTCTTGCTGGCTGTTCACCGCATGCTCCAGTTCGAGTTCGAACGATACAACGCCGCAAATACACGCTGTAGGATCGGTGATGATCGATACGACGGATTCTGTGACGGTCCCGGTATACTGGCAAGACGCCAATAACATAACCGAGCTTTCGCGGATCGATCGCTCCTGCAACGGATACGCAAACTCCGTCGTCGTCAGTGGCGAGGACACCCATATTGCCGGGACCACTTTTGTCTGTTCGGCAGACTTAAAGGTCCGCACCCCTGTCGCCGCTTACTGGAAGAATGGCCAACGCACGGATCTCGAGCGACCGGCGGCGCACAGCCAGGCCGCCTCTGAAGCCCAGCAGATCTTCCTCGCCAACGGTTCAGTCTATATTGCCGGATATGTAACCGGTGACGAAGGCCCGGCGCCGGTTTACTGGAAAGACGGCAAGATCGTCTATATTACGGATATCCCCAATGACACCCGGGCGCGCGCCTCCAATATCTATGTGGATGGCAGCGATGTCTATGTGACCGGCGCAGCCCTTTCGGGGTCTCCCCATCCCATCTACTGGAAGAACGGGAAGGCTTTCGTACTGCCCGTACCCGACGGGTATACCGGCACCGGCGTTCCCCTGCCGATCGGCGTATCGAACGGAGATGTTTACATCTTCGGCCATTTTCATCGTTTGAGGACCCGGACCATATCATCCGAATCGGAAGTGCCCGTTTACTGGAAGAACGGCGAGCTTGTCTGGATATTGTCATCGGAAGATGACCGGGGATACTCTTACGGCGGCGCGCTCTATAACGGTGTGCCCTACACAGCCGGCGGCTTTTATGAAGGTGCTCTCTATGTGCCGTCGGTCTGGACCGATAAAAAAAGGCAGAAACTTTCGATGATTGATGATGCTCTCTACGGCATGGCACACGACGTGTTTGTTGATGGCTCCAATGTCTTTGTGGCGGGCTGGACCTATTCGCTCGACAATCCCTCCGACCCTGATTCATTCCGGCGGGCAGTGCCCTGTTACTGGATCAACACTACACGCGTAGACCTGCCCACGATCGCCAACAAGCCTGCATTTGCCAGAGAAATATTTGTCACCCGTTGACAGCGTCCAAATCCGTCAGTTACGGTTTGTCGATACGGTAACGGACAATTCTATTATGGGGTTTCCCCATATCAAGGCTTCTCAAAGTGGTGATAATCCTTCGGCTGCTCAAAATTTCCTCCCCAGTGCCAGCCGCGCTTGAGAAATTCCTGCACAATGGGGTGACCGGCGGTGAATGTGCCATTGTTTTTTTGCCGGTAGGCGGCTCCGGCCGGCGCGATGATGCCGGCGGGATAGATGACCGGATTCTGAACAGGATTGATATCCACGGCCCGTCCGAAAGAATGCAGAGAAAGCTTATTGGTTCCCTCAATGACCCGGAAGTTGAAGCCGGAAGAATTGTTATCCGCCATTGAGTCACCATCTTCCCAGCGATAGGCGACAATGGGAATCACTTTGCCGACCGGGAATTTCAGTTTTTCGATCAACTGAAAGATTTCGTAAACATCGTCTTCGAGGGTTGCGTCCACCATCATCTGCCCCTGGTGAGGCAGCCCGTCAAAAGAATAATAGATCACATCGACTAATGATAATGAATCGATGACGGTGAGTGGCGCTGCGCTGCCTTCAATAGCTTCGGCAAAACTCATGGCACTGTCGATAATTATTTCTTGGTTGGACATCAGATTGACTCCCTATTTACAACTGATCGACTATTTTATTTAGCGTCTCTTCGTCAAGCGA
>CAYULE010000319.1:0-3200 GCA_964445385.1 uncultured Smithella sp. | reverse complement strand
AAAGCGCGTGCAAAACCAGTCCCTGCATGGGGGTCATTCCATAAGATTGCAGTTGGGCTTTGAAAGTTGCGTAAACCCGTTGATTGGCTTTGCTGAGGATGAACAAAATGACGTCCTGATAACTGATCAAGAAAACACCTTCTGTATTATTTAGTATGCAAGATAAATAAACATGAATTTTATGTCAAGAAATTTTTTAGACATAAAAAAAGGTCCCCTGACCTGTCTCCAAAAAATGTTGACCTGTCTCCAAAATATTTCATTAGTTTTTATTTATGTCATCTCTGGCATTGTTTTAGTGAGTCATTGAAATTTGCGTTCTTCTGAAATCTGTTTTTCCCCCTCGACATTTCGTACAGGAGTTACTCTGCAAAGAACCTGTTTGATTAATGATTTCCATAGTCATTACCGGTGCATATGTAACGTCTGCCTGTATGCAGGCGATCAGACAATAGGGGATGAACGCTAAACATTGAACATAATAAACAGATTTTTTAGGCTTATTTGTCTGCAACAACTGGTGGTTAAGAAATAAAAGCCAGTGGCACTCTTGTTGCTTTATATAATACTGAAAGATGATTTAAGAAGGGGAAAGCCAATTAAAATAGTTGGATATTCTATTATCCGCGGCTGTTGTTTTATTGATTGTCATTTTATCTGTCTGAGGAGTGTACGCGTTTAATTCTGTTTACCCGTTAATTACTAAAACAGAACGCCCGATCTGTGATCTGTAAGAGGCCAACTTTAAAAAAATGCAGACCTGAGCGGGAAGGATAACCGGGACGGAGAATGACGATCATGGATCAGAAAACCATCTTTGTAATCCTAATCTTAATACTATTAATCAGCGATCTCGCCCTGTTCATTCTCTGGCGCGAGAATCGCAATAGGTTTGGGGGTCTTAACCTTTGGCTGGCCAATTTTATGCTTCAGACGGCAGGGTTTACCTTGATTGTTTTACAAGGAATGATACCGGATTTTATCTCTATTGTGGTTGCCAGTAACTTGATATTTCTGGGCTGGATTCTGCTGATTAGCGGGATGGAGAAATATCTTGGTTTAAGAGTTCATAAAATACCAAATTTCATACTTTTGGGCATCAGTGTCGCTCTGTATTCCTTTTTCACCATTGCACAACCAAACATCTATGTTCGTGACTTCGTTTTTAACGGGATGATGATCATTCTCTATTCACAACTGGCCTGGCTCTTTTTGCGGCGTGTATCTCCGGAATTGCTGAATATTGGCAGGCTGACTGCTGCTATTTGCGTATTGTTTATTGTAAACGGTATTGTGCGTGCCGTTTTACAACTACCGCTGCAGATGAAGGAATATTTTGAAAGCGGAATCGTAGAAGTGATTACGGTCACGGTGTTGCTGATCCTCACGATATCTATGACCATCAGCATGGTTTTGTCGGTCTCGAAGAGGCTGCGACGGGAAGTTCAGATGGAAACGTACAAGTCACACAAGTTATTCAACAGTGTTCCCTATGCCATGATTCTCAGCCGATTGGCAGATCAAACAATTATTGATATCAATGGCAGAATGGAAAAACTGTCAGGCTACAGCTCTAATGAAATAATTGGAAAACCGGCCTACGATCTGAATATTTGGATCAGCATTGCGGATCA
Source organism: uncultured Smithella sp. (assembly GCA_964445385.1). Taxonomy (GTDB): domain Bacteria; phylum Desulfobacterota; class Syntrophia; order Syntrophales; family Smithellaceae; genus UBA8904. Next base: position 1,566 of record CAYULE010000319.1, on the reverse strand, counting down.
CCATTTAATACTCGACCAACTGATTCTTGGTAAGGAAGTCAATGCAAGTGAACTGGAGTTACGGCGGAAAGACAATGCCGTAATCACGGTGATGTACTCAGCCTCTGTGATCAACCTTTATGGGGAAGCCTGTATATTGTCCTGTCTGAACGATGTTTCAGAAATGAGCCAAATTAAGAAAAGGCTGAGTAAAATGGCAACGCATGATCAATTAACCGGATTACCTAATCGCGTGCTGCTTTATGATCGGTACGAGATGACCATGGCTCACGCAGCACGTTGCAATAAGAAAATGGCGGTTGCCATGATTGATCTGGATTGTTTCAAGGATATCAATGATGCTTTCGGTCATGCTGTTGGGGATAAATTGCTTGTACATGTGGGTCGACGGATATTGCGGTTTTCCCGCAAGGAAGATACCGCGGCACGGTTTGGCGGGGATGAGTTTATTATCTTAATGAGTGATATTCAGAACCGGGCGATTGCCGATTCTACGCTCAAACGGCTGCTTCACGCTTTTACGGTGCCATTCATGATTAATGGAGAGGCGCTGATGGTTACCCTCAGCATTGGTGTGGCGCTGTATCCGGACGATGGATCGGAAATCAATGATCTGGTGAGAAAAGCAGACATATCCATGTATCATGTGAAGAAAAATGGAAAAAATAATCTGCGTTTTTTCGAAGAAGATATGAAGGTCAGTCTGGCGTTGCCGAATCCGGGAACACCCTATCAGTCGTTAACCGGATAATAATCATTGATAAGATGCGGGGATACTATGTCTGATTATATGGGTCAGGTTCCGGCTTCAAAAAAAATTATCACGGCATGCGGTTTTGGGAAGGCCATTGAACGGGAAAAACGAGAACCGGATAAGTCACCGGGACAAATACCCGGTGGAACGGGTTCATTTCCGTCGGATTTCCAAACAAATCTCAAAATCGCGTTAAGTAGTCTGACGGCTGTCGTAAAAACACTCGAATCCAAAATAAAACAGACTGAATCTTCATCTGATAAAATTGGTTGGATTCTGGTTTCGAAAAATATCATCACGAAATCCGATTTGAACGAAGCCGTGGAAAGGAAAAAAAGGGAACCAACAAAATATCTGGGGCAAATACTCTGTGAAATGGGTCTTCCTCAGTCCAGGATCATCAAAGGGATTCATTACAGTAATAAAAGAAAACGGCTCGGGCAGGTTCTTGTCGAACTGAATATCATCACTGAAGCGCAGTTACGTAATAGTCTCCTGCAACAGGCGCATCTTAAAAAGAGGGGGATGTACACCCCCCTGGGCGCCTTGCTGACTCATAACAAGACGATAAGTGAAGAGCATTATATCCATGCGCTTTCCGCCCACTTCAGCATGCCCATTGTTTTGCTGAAAGATTATAAGGTAAACTTGCGCCTGCAAAAAGTCATAGGCGAAAAATTCGCTTTGCAGAATCGAATTGTTGTTTTGAGCAACAGTCCCGCGAAAGTGACCGTGGCTACGGCGGAGCCACAGTTATCCATTATTGAAAATCTTGAAAAAGCTCTGCCCAGAGGCAAACACATTATGTTTTA
>CAYULE010000318.1:0-3204 GCA_964445385.1 uncultured Smithella sp. | reverse complement strand
CAGCGCGAAAAATTCAAGGAGTTGGCGAAACATATCGATGAGACGGGCGAATTCCCGTATGACCTGCTTACAAAATACGCCGATCTGGGATTGCTGGGGATGACCATTTCGGCCGAACATGGCGGAGGCGGCCAGCCCGCAATGAATGCCATCCTGTGTATCGAAGAGCTGGCCAAATTCAGCCCCATGATTGCGGCGCCGGTGTTCGAGTCCAACGTGGGGCCCGTCCGGGTTATCGACATTTTTGGTACGGAAGAACAGAAAAAAACCATTGTGCCGGGGGTGTGCCGGGGCGATCTGAGTGTCTCCGTCTGTATGACCGAACCGGAAGCGGGTTCGGACCTGACGGCGCTCACGACGCATGCCGAAGAGGATGGGGACAGCTACGTGCTCAATGGCCGGAAATGCTTTATTACCGGCGGGGGACACGCGAGCCACTATATGGTCTACACGCGCTTCGGCGGTATTAAAGGATACAAAGGAATCGGCGGCCTGCTTGTGGAAAAGGGAATGCCGGGTTTCAGTTTCGGTAAACAGGAAAAATTCATGGGGCTTCGGGGCATGCCGTCTTGCGATCTCATCTTCGACAACGTGCGCGTCCCGAAAAAAAATGTCGTTATTCCCCCCGGCGAATTCAATAAGCTCATGTGGACTTTTGACATCGAGCGGTGCGGCAACTCGGCGATGTGTCTGGGCATAGCGGGTGGCGCCTTCGCCGAGGCGAAAGCCTATGCCCTGGAGCGTAAGGCCTTCGGTCGGCCGATCTGCGAATTTCAAGCGGTGCAGTTTATGATGGTGGATATGGCGGCAAAGCTCGATGCCGCGCGTCTTCTGGTTTATCGGGCCGTGAGCGGAGCAGGGCAGGGGCTCCCGTCGATCTATGAGGCATCCATGGCCAAGGCTTACGCCAATGAGATGGTCGTGGATGTGACCAACATCGCCATGCAGGTCTTCGGCGGATACGGCTACAGCACGGAATTTCCCATGGAACGCATGTACCGCGACGCGAAAGCCTGGGGCGTGGCGGGCGGCACTATTCAGATGCTGAAAGTAGGCGTTGCCGGCATGATCTTCGGCAGGCGTTTTGACCAGCGCAAAGGGTAAAACAACCTTTCAAAGGAGAATGAAAATGAGCCAATATTACAAGGATGCGGATGATCTCTACAAGATATACGGATACTTCCTGGGCCGGGTTCTACAGGACGAGAAAATCGGAACGAAAATGGCGAAAGCCGGCATCATTATAAAATTCATGTATACCGATCCGGATGCGGAGATTACCATTGACTTGAAAAATCCGCCAAGCCAACCCGGCTATCACGGCACCTTTTATCTGGGGCCCTGCGATCTCAAGGAGGATGTGTGGTCCAGGCAGCCGGCTGATCATTCACACCGTTTCTGGCACGGTCTCGAGAATCCGATTGCCGGCATCACCAAGGGTATCATCAAGCAGGGCGGAAAGGTGACCGCCATGCTGAAACTTTTACCGGTTATCAAGCCGGCGTTTCAGCTCTTTCCCGTGGCCCTGAAGGAGATGGGCCTTGATCATCTGATTGTTTTAAAAAAATAATAATTTATCCGGAGAAACAGCCGCTCTTGCATGATGGACAAGGAGGGATGCGGACATGAAGGGTAATACCGGCCGTATTGCTGATGTTAATCTTACCACCGGAATTGTGAAGACGCTGGAACTGCCTGAGGAAACCTACCGGCGTTTCATCGGCGGCAGCGGACTTGCGGCAAAGGTCTTTTGGGACCGGGCTGATTTTGCCGCGGACGCCCTTGCTCCCGAGGCGCTCTTGATTTTTATGAACGGGCCCCTGACCGGCATCAAGCTCTCCGGCGCGAGCCGGATGAATGCGACCGCGCGTTCGCCTCTGACGGGAGGCATTGCCGAATCCTCCTGCGGTGGTTATTTCCCGCCGGCCCTCAGGCTCGCGGGCTTTGACGGCCTGGTGATATCGGGAAGGGCCGAAAGTCCCTCCTGCCTGCTCATCGATCAGGGAACGGTGACCATCAAAGCCGCCGAATCCCTCTGGGGTATGGGCATTCTGGATTGCACAACCGATCTGCAGAAAACGTACGGGAAGAAGTCAACGGCTCTGGTGATCGGTCCGGCCGGTGAAAACCTGGTTCCTTTCGCCTGTATTCTCAACGAATCTCATCATGCCTTCGGACGATGCGGCATGGGCGCCGTCATGGGCTCGAAAAACCTCAAGGCTCTGGTTGTGAAGTCAGGAGGAGATCTTTCGCTTGCCGATCCGGAACGGATAAAATCGCTTATCAGGGAACTTACCCCGCGCATCAAAGATTACCTCATCTCTCAGGTCCTGCATGACTATGGCACGTCCGGGAATCTGGAAGGCCATATGTATGAAGGAGATGTGCCCGTGCGCAATTGGACATCCAACTTCGACGAGGAGATGGCAAGCGCCCTCACGGGAAGTACGCTATCGGAGAAATACCTGGTCAAAACCGCCACCTGCGCCTACTGCGCGGTCGCCTGCAAAAGGATCGTGCAGATCGATGAAGGACCCTTTGCCATGACTTGCGGACCCGGGCCGGAATACGAAACCGTTGCGGCTTTCGGCAGCCTGCAGGGCTCGACGGATCTCGCCGCCGTCTGCAAAGCGGGACGGATCTGCAATGACCTCGGCATGGACACCATCAGCGCCGGCGCGACGATTGCCTGGGCCATGGAAGCCTATGAGAAGGGCCACCTCACGGATGACGAGACCGGCGGCGTACCGCTGACCTGGGGCGATATGGAAACGGTGGTGAACAGGATCCTGCCGATGATGGCTTCACGGAGCGGCAAGCTGGGAGAGCTTCTGTCCATGGGAAGCGCAGCCGCGGCGCGTCTTGTCGGAAGCCATTCCCTGGACTATACGGCGCAGAGCAAAGGGTTGGAAGCGCCCATGCATGACCCGCGCGGCGGCCATGGCCATGCCGTAGCTTACGCGGTGAGTCCCCGCGGCGCGTGCCACGTTCAGTCGGCGATGCATTTCATGGAAACGGGCGCGTGCAATTATCCCGAAATCGGCTTCGAGTTCGATCTCGAAGCCCTCACCCATGTAAAGAAGGCGGAAACCATGGTGCTGGCTGCCGCCATCGGCGGCATCGAAAACAGCGCTTGCCTGTGCCAGTTTGCCGACCGGTCTCTGACCCTGCCGGAAATAGTGGAATTGATCAATGCGGCGGCCG
>CAYULE010000317.1:1785-3209 GCA_964445385.1 uncultured Smithella sp. | reverse complement strand
TCCTTCACATATTCATGCTCTTTTTGATGGTAACGGCAATTTTTCGAACTTCATTCATGACCTCATTTTCATTGATCGTTAACAGTTTGCGATCTTCCATAACCACTTTGCCGTTAATAATAACGGTATCGACATCCGCGCCGCTTGCCGCATACACCAGATGAGAATATTCACTGTAAAGCGGTGTCAGATGAGGTTTGTTCATGCCGATGATAATCATATCCGCTTTTTTACCGACTTCCAGCGAGCCGATGAGATGATCCATCCCTAAAGCCTTCGCGCCATCGAGGGTTGCCATACGCACGACCGTCTTTGCATCCATAACCGTCGGATCAAGCCGGGCCACTTTGTGCAGTTTGGCCACCGTGGACATTTCTTTGATCATATCCAGCGTGTTGTTACTGGCGCATCCATCCGTACCGAGGCCCACGGTGATGCCGGCTTTGAGCATATCCGGCACAGGGGCGATTCCACTGGCCAGTTTCATATTACTGGCGGCGTTGTGAGAAACCTTAACGCCGTATTTGGCAAATAGTTTCATGTCTTCCGCGGATAAGCAGACACAATGAAAAGCGTGCAGTCTTTCATTGAGGTATCCGATTTTTCCCAGGAAGGAGACGCCGTCTTCTCCGTATTTCTCCTGAAGTTGCTGGAGTTCCGATTGATTTTCCAAAAGGTGGATTCCCAACAATAAATGATAATCATCGGCAATCTTTTTAGCGTCCCGAAGCAGGTCCGGTGAACAGGTGTAGAGGGAATGCGGCTCAACGATAATATTAACAAGAGGATCATTCTGCCATTTGTCGGCCAGCATCCTTGTATAGGCAAGACCTTCTGCCGGGCTTTTGCAATTGGGAGCGGGAAAATCAAAAAGGACTTCGCCGATAAGACAACGCATGCCCGCAACTTTTGCCGCACGAGCGGTTTCGTCCTCGAAAATGTACATATCGCAAAAGGTTGTTGTGCCGGATTTGATCATTTCCGCGCAAGCGAGCAGCGATCCCCAGTAAGCAAGGTGAGGATTAACGTTTTTAGCTTCCGCCGGAAAAATGTGGTTGTTGAGCCAGTCCATCAGTTCCAGATCATCCGCTATTCCGCGAAAACAGGTCATGGCCGCGTGCGTATGACAGTTGACAAAACCCGGCATGATCAAAGCACCTTCGGCATTGATTATTTTTTTTGCGGTATATTTCGGGAGAATATCTTCTGCTTTGCCAATATCCAGAATGGAAGATGCGTTGATCGCGATGGCGGCGTTATCCAGACAAATATTATTCATCAGCAGGGCTTTCCCGCCGTGAATGATGAGATCGATATTTTGCATGAGTTGATCCTTTCGGAAAGATAATTGTCCTTACCACAAAACAGCGAAGGTCTTCAAGAAACAAAAAAGGATTTTATTTCAGACTGAAACCATAAAAAAA
>CAYULE010000317.1:0-1685 GCA_964445385.1 uncultured Smithella sp. | reverse complement strand
GAAGGTCTTCAAGAAACAAAAAAGGATTTTATTTCAGACTGAAACCATAAAAAAATCATGGCTGCAATCCATTACAATATATAACCTGCTTGATATTTGGAATATGGTTACGAAAAACTGCGGATCTTATTGCCGATACGTCACTAGGCATCTATGAGGCGTTCTTTCGAATGCCTCATAGATAGATTGATTGTTGAGAGACAGCTTTATTATTTCTTCTTCTTTTTTTGCACAGGAGGCATCCCCGCGATTTTTCTTACAATGTTCTTACAGGCATCGATGTCATACTGGCCATAGATGGCGATCTGTTCCATGATGGGAGATCCGCCGCCGTGCATCGCGCCGTAGGCAATGGCGCCGGAGCTTGCGGAGTTGGTGTAATCAGCGAAGAGCAGCCAGAATTTGATCTGATCTTCGATGGGGATTTCCTGGTTGCGTTTAACATATTTTTCCAGCAGGGCCTTGATTTCCGGGTTGAGCAGGTCGTCTTCATGCGGGAAGGTGGCGGGCATGCCGCCGGCGATCTCGCAAAGGATCTGCTGCTCATGGAAGACCGCTTCGCCGGTCAGGCAGCGCCCGACGTTGGCGTAAATGGAATGCGGAATACAGGAGCCGGGGCCGTAAGGCACGAAACCCATGCCGGGCATATAGACTTCCGCTTTCCCTTTGGCCGAGGCCGTGAAGCCCGCAGCATAGCCCAGTTCCGTAATCGTGATAAGCTCGGCGATTTTCTCGCGCACATGCGGGGCCTTGTCGACGCCGTTCATTTCCGCCGCCATCGAGGCAAAGCCGATCAGCATGTCGCCTACGGCCGGTTTACAGCCGGAATAGCTGTGACGATGGAAGAGCGCGAATAAGAGCGCGCAGATGCCGCCCTGCTGATATTCGCCGTTTAAGAAAATGCGATCGTTGGGGACAAAGACATCATCAAAGATCACATAGGAATCAATGAAGCCCCAGTCGAATCCACGTTTGTAATGCTTACGGTCTTTCATATTGTGCGGAGACAGGACCTGTTTGATGCCTTCAGCGTCCGCCGGGATGGCAAAAGAGATGGCATAGGCGCCCTCATCCTTGGTCAGCGCGCGGGTGGGAACCACCAGGATTTCATCCGCGATGGAGGCAAACGTGATGTGCACTTTGGCGCCGCGCACGACGACGCCGTCCGGCCGTGTTTCGACAACATGCAGGTACTGATCGGGGTCCGGCTGTTCGGCGGGACGCAGCATGCGCAGGCCTTTGACGTCCGTCTGGGCGCAGCAGCCGACCAGATCGTTTTTCTGGAAATATTCAAGCCACTTCAGGAAGTTCTTGTAATACTGCGTCTTGCCGCCGTTTTGCTTGTCGGCTTCAAACGATACGGAATTGATGGCATTGATCGCATCGACGCCCATGCAGCGGCCGATGCACTGGCTGACGCGCTGGACCAGCATGCGGGTCATATCCTGCTTTTTGTGCAGATCTTCAACCGTCTGGTGAATATGGGTGAAGCGGTTGATGGTTTCGCCGGTGATGTGGCTTTTGGCGGTGACCAGGTCTCTGGTTTCCGGATCGGCGGCCAGATCAAACGTCGCGCCGATAACGCCTTTAGGCTGATCCAGCACTTTGTGGTCACGGTCAATCTTCTGGCCGTCCAGAAAGAGGTTTGGTTTAAGTTTCTTTAATCCTTGAAAATATTCTTCTTT
>CAYULE010000316.1:1792-3211 GCA_964445385.1 uncultured Smithella sp. | reverse complement strand
CTAAATTCTGCGTGCATTTCTGAATGAGCGGTTCTATAACTGCCTCTATTCATATGGAGGTGGCTTGATCATGTCTGTTAAAGCCAGGACAAAAAACATCAGTATTGTTTTATATAAGCCCAAATATGCGGGCAATATTGGATCGGTGGCCCGTGCGGCCAAGAATATGGGCATCACCAGGATCGTTGTTGCGGGAGCCGCGGACTTTGATCGTGAAGCGATGGAACAGCGCTCTACACATCTGGCGGCGGATGTGCTGGATCAGATTATTTATGCGAATTCCATCGAAGAAGCCCTGGGCGGTTTCAATTACATTGTGGGAACCACCGCCCGCATCGGCAAAGCCCGCGGGCCTTTTGTGTCCCCGCGCGCGGCGGCGCAAAATATCGCCGATCTTTCGCAGAAAAATCAAATCGCGCTTTTGTTCGGTCCGGAAGACACGGGTCTGGCCAACGATCAGTTGCGTCTCTGCCATAGCGTAGTTACGATTCCGACGTCACGTGAATTTACCTCGCTTAACCTTTCCCAGGCGGTCATGATTCTCTGTTATGAAATTTTTATCGCCTCATCGGTTGCGGCGGAAGTAACGCCTAAACTGGCTTTATCCTCCGAGACGGAAGGCATGTATCGGCAAATAAAAGATCTGCTGGGCAAAATCGGTTTTTTAAATCCGGAAAACCCGGAATACTGGATGTTGGATTTGCGGCGTTTTTTTGCCCGCTCCGGTCTTTTGTCGCGTGAAGTGAAGATCATCCGCGGTATCTGCCGGCAACTGGAATGGTATGCATCCAACAAAAATACTTGACATTAGGTCTGTTTTGGCGTGAAAGGAAAACCTTGAAATTTACAGAGTAACCAAACCTTAAACCCATAGCGATGGAGGTCGTTTATTATGAGAAAAACTTTTTCTTTTACCGGCGCTAAAAAAATTGTTTTCGGCAACGGATCAATTTTAACGCTGGCCAGCCACGTCAAAGAACATCACGCGCAAAATCCGTTGATTGTTATCGATAAAAATCTGGCTAAAACCGGAATGCAGGAAAGAATCGCGAGCATTCTGGTATCCGAGGGCATCAAGTTTACCGTGTTTGACAAGGTGGAACCGGAGCCCCGTATCGAAACCGCGGATGAAGGCGCAGCGCTGGCCGTTAAAAATAAATGTGACATGGTGATCGGCATCGGCGGCGGCTCCGCGATGGATGTGGCCAAGGCCATTGCTGTCATCGCCACCAATAAAGGCGCCGCCGTGGATTATCTGGGATTGAATAAAGTCCCGAAAGCGGGTCTTCCCAAAATCATGATTCCCACCACCGCCGGGACCGGCAGCGAAGTTACGTTTACCGCTGTTTTCGTGCGCAAGAACCTGAAAAAGAAAGAAGGCATGAACAGCCCGTACCTGTATCCCGAACTGGCCCTGCT
>CAYULE010000316.1:0-1692 GCA_964445385.1 uncultured Smithella sp. | reverse complement strand
CTGTCCTATCCGCTGGGTGGAAAATTCGGTGTCAGCCATGGTCTGGCCAACACGATCCTGCTGGCGCCGGTCATGGCGTTTAATCTCCCCGGCGCTCTGGAAAAATTTGCCGATGTTGCCGACGCGATGGGAGAATGCACGGAAGGACTGCCCGTCCGTGAAGCCGCCTATCTGGCGGTGGATGCGGTTGAAGCCCTGATCGAAGATTGCGGTATTGAAGCCTCGATTCGGGATTTCGGCGTCAAAGAAACGGATTTTCCGGCGCTGGCGGATGTCGCGGTAACCGTTGCCAGGCCGCTGGAGAACAACCCCCGCAAGATGACAAAAGAAGACATGATCGCGATTTACGCGGAAGCTTTTTAATACGAATTCGCGATCACACATAAAGAATGATAATTATACTGGCATAATACCAGGTAAGCTTTCAATCATTCATACTTTATTGTTTGAAAGCAACCTGGTCTGAGAAAGGAAGGATAGAACCATGGCAGGAGCTGAACTGATCGGTAAGGAAGAAATTAAAGAAGTCATGGATGTGCTCGAAACCGGCATCCTGATGCGTTATAATTTTGATAAGGAAAGAAAATTCGTTTTCAAAGTCCGCCAGTTTGAAGAAGAGTTTGCAAAATATTGCGGCGCGAAATTCGCGCTGGGCGTGACGTCCGGCTCATCGGCGCTAAAAGTAGCCCTGGAGGCGATGGATGTCGGCCCCGGCGACGACGTGCTGGTGCCGGCTTTTACATTTCTGGCCACCTACGAAGCGGTGCTGGAAGTCGGCGCGATTCCCATCATGGTGGATATTGACGACACGCTTAACCTTGATCCCAATGAAATTGAAAAGAAGATGACCAAGTACACCAAGGCCGTCATTCCCGTCCACATGTGCGGTGTGGCGGCCAACATTGACAGGATCATTAAGATTGCCCGCAAAAACAAATTGATGGTGCTGGAAGACAACGCCCAGGGTTGCGGTGCGAGCTTCAAAGGCAAAAAGCTGGGCACCTTTGGCGACGCGGGCACCTTCAGCTTTGATTATGTTAAAACATTAACAACCGGCGAAGGCGGGATGGTGATAACCAACAAGAAGGATTTGTATCTGCGGTCGGAATGGTACCATGATCATGGTCACGATCATAATCCCAAAGTCGGCCGCGGGCTCGAAGGCCGGACCATTCTCGGTTTCAACTACCGGATGAATGAACTGCAAGGAGCGTTAGGTCTGGCTCAGTTGAGGAAACTGGATTACCTCATCGGCGAACAGAAGAAAAATAAAAAGATAATTATGGACGTACTTGCCGCCGCCATCCCGGATGTCGGGTTCCGCGCCAAGCGTGATCCGGAAGGCGATTCCGCAACATTCCTGGCGTTTAACCTGCCGGAAGAAAAAACGGCGCTCAAATTCCAGAAACTGCTTGCCGCCGAAGGCCTTGATACAACCTGCTACAAGTACAACAAGTGGCACTATGTTCCTAACTGGGAACATTTCCTGGCGTTTTCTACGGCTAACTCCAGGAAATATCCGTTTAAAAATAAATACTACAAGGGTAAGGTCAAGTATGACCGCAAGAGCATACCTTTTGCGGAAGACATTTTAGGCCGCACACTGGTCATGGGTATTTCCGTAAAGATGAGCCCAGAAAGACTCGACACAATTAAGAAAGCAATCGAGAACGCAGCAAAGAATATGTAAGT
>CAYULE010000315.1:0-3241 GCA_964445385.1 uncultured Smithella sp. | reverse complement strand
TATACCGCGCAAGCATCAACCGGCGGTTTAACTTCTTCCTTACCCATCGCTTTAACAACCAGTTCCGCAATATCCCAAGCCGCCATCGTTTCCGTCATCTGATTGTCTTTGATACCATCAGACATCATGGTGAGGCAGAACGGACAACCCACGGCAATCGTGTCAGCCTTAACGGCTATTGCCTGCTTGGTGCGCGCATTGTTGATGCGCTCTCCGATATCTTCTTCCATCCACATTCTCGCACCGCCGGCGCCACAGCAGAAGCTCTTGTCCAGATTGCGTTCCATTTCTACCAGTTCGAGACCGGGAATGGCTTTCAAAATCTTGCGGGGCTGATCGTAAATGTCGTTGTAACGACCAAGGAAGCAGGAATCATGATAGACAAATGTTCCCGGTAACGACTGTGTTAATTTAATTTTCCCTTCATAAATCAGCTTCGCAATAATCTCGGTGTGATGATAGACTTCGAAATTGCCGCCGAAATTGGGGTAATCTTTCTTCAGACAGTTATAGCCGTGCGGGCAGATGGCGATAATTTTCTTCACGCCATAGCCGTTCATCAGGTCGATATTAGTTTGAGCCAGCGTCTGGAAAAGATACTCGTTACCGGCACGCATCGCGGAATCACCGCAGCAGCCTTCTTCGCTGCCCAGAATACCGAAGCTGACGCCAGCTTCCTGAAGGATCTTCGCAAAAGCGATAGAAATTTTCTTGCCGCGATCGTCAAATGAACCGGAGCAACCTACGTAGAAAAGGTACTCAACACTGGGGTCTTCAGCAAGAGTCTTGACGCCCATTTCTTTGGCCCAATCACCGCGCAGGTGTGCGCCGATACCCCAGGGGTTGGAATTGTTTTCCATGTTACGGCAGGTTAATTGCAATTCAGGAGCAAAATCCGCTTCGGTCAGAACCTTGTAGCGTCGCATATCAATAATCTTTGGCACATGTTCGATCGAGGCCGAGCAGTGTTCCATACAATACATGCAGTTGGTGCAGGACCACAGTTCATGCAGGTCAATCACTTCACCAACCAGAGCTTTTCCGGTTGCTTCTTCCACCGGAGCTTCGCCTTCAGCGGGAACAACCGGCATATTCGTATTGATCGCGTCCCGTAAGGGAGCCGGCAGTTTCGCCGCAACCATCGCCAACGCGGGATCCGGACATTTTTCCAGCCAGTGTGTTTTAATATCCTGGACAATTTTCTTCGGGGACAAAGGCTTGCCGGTCAAATAAGCCGGGCAACCGTCCTGACAACGTCCGCAGCGGGTGCAGGCGTCGGAATCAAATATCTGTTTCCAGGTGAATTCTTCCAGCTTGCCGACGCCAAAGGCTTCCGCGTTTTCGAAATCGCGAATCGGTTCAATATAGCCGGTCGGCTTGTAGGATTTCAGGAAATGGTTTGCCGGGGTGGTAATGATATGCATCAGGCGCGAGTAAGGGATATAGGCAATAAACCCCAATCCCAGGATCGCATGCGTCCACCAGAACACTTGATGCAATGTTTTGGCGGTGTCATGATCGACGCCCATAAAAGTGCGGGACAACAGCCAGCCGGCAAAAGACCAGTACTCCCAGGGAGGATTGGTCACGTGAATACGCAGCGCTTCAACGATAAAACCGGTAATAATGATGGCACCGATGAGCAGGAGAACTATGACATCATCCGGGGTGTTATCTATCTCACCTTTATAACCCATTCGGTCGGGCTTTTTTACAAACCGGCGGTCAAGAGCAATGACGACACCGGCCAGAACAGCTAATCCGAACAAGTCCATCAGGAAAGAAAAGCCTAAATAAAAGTTACCTTTCAGAAACGTCCAACTGAAGAGTGGTTCCGTAACATGATGCTGCCCTGCGTCGAACGCGGCGCCAAAAATCAAAACAAAGAAGCCAAAAAAGATTAGAGCATGCATAATGCCGGGGAAGCGATCTTTCAGGACTTTTTCCTGCAAAAAGATCTCCCGGAGAACCGTCTTAACTCTTTCGTTCATATTATCCAGACGCATTTCCGGCTTGCCCATGGCTTTCCACATGAGCCAGCGACGATAGATGCCGTAACCCATAATTGCCATGGCAACGGCTGTGAGAGCAAAAAGGATGATCTCAAACGTCGGCAGGGGGATGTTCCAGAAAACCTCGCGACCTTCATTACCTACAGAAAATTCATGTCCTTTCATTGATCCTCCAACATACCTTAAAGAGCTGATTCTCTTCTTCTAAATATCCAATACCCAAAAAGGGTCTTTGCACCTGTACGGTGCAAAGACCCTATGGTTTTTTATGCAACCAGTTTTTTGCAAACTGCTGTCAACTCGGGAACAACCTTGAACAGATCATCAACCACACCATAATCCGCTTTCGTAAAGATGGGGGCTTCCGCATCTTTGTTGATCGCGACGATGCATTTTGATGAGCTCATGCCGGCCAGATGCTGAATTGCGCCGGAAATACCGCAGGCGATATACAGATTCGGGGAAACAACCTTACCCGTCTGACCGACCTGATCTTTCTGCGGACGCCAGCCGGCATCGACTGCCGCACGGGACGCACCGACTGTGCCCTTGAGCACATCAGCCAGTTCTTCGAGGATAGCATAGCCCTCGGGGCCTTTCATACCGCGGCCGCCGGAGACTATCACATTGGCTTCCGTCAAATCGACTTTGCCACTGGTGTCTTTCTGAACTTCCAGAATTTTGCTTTTAATCGATGCTGCATCAACAGCCGCATCCACTTTTACCACTGCGCCGGCTTTGGCGTTTTCAGCTGCCGGGAACACATTGGGGCGCAGAGAGGCCATCGCCGGTGTTGCACTGCTGACGATTTCGCCAAAGCACTTTCCAGCATACATGGGTCGGATAGCAACAAACTTACCACCATCCAATTTAACATCCGTACAATCTGTGGCGAGGCCCGTGGCCAACTTTGCGGCTACGCGGGAAGACAGATCTTTACCCTGAACCGACGCACCCAAAAGCAGGATAGCCGGATCATTTTCTTTAACAATTTTGGCAACCACGGCGGCATGCGCTTCGGTGATATAGGGTTCCATGGCGGCATTGTCGCCCACAAAAACCTTATCCACACCGTATTTGCCCAACTCGGCTGCCAAACCTTCTATACCTGTACCAAGCAGAATGGCACTCACCTCATCGCCGGTCTGGTCGGCCAGCTTGCGGGCTGTCGAGGCCAGTTCCAGGCTGATTTTTCTAAGCGCGCCGTCCCGCTGTTCTGCTACTATCAT
>CAYULE010000314.1:0-3262 GCA_964445385.1 uncultured Smithella sp. | reverse complement strand
GGGCCGTGCGGGGATTGAACCCGCGGCCAACGGATTAAAAGTCCGCTGCTCTACCGCTGAGCTAACGGCCCACTCTTTGATCGTTACTTAAGAACAAGGCTCTCTAACAGCTTGAAAGGGTTGTGTCAAGAAGAAACTAAGATATTTCAACTTTCAAAAGGATTTTCCAGCTGAATGGTTTCTTCGCGTCCTGCTCCCACGGAGACCAGGGCGATACCGGCGCCGGATAATTCTTTTAAACGGCTGATGTATCTCTGCGCGTTTACGGGAAGTTCGCTGATTTTTTGTGCGCTTGCGATATTTTCTTTCCAGCCATCCAATTCTTCATAAACCGGTTCACAGGTTGAAAACATTTTTAAGCTGGCGGGAACCGCCTCCGTAAATTCGCCTTGCGCTGTTTTATAACCGACGCATATTTTAAGTTTATCCAAACCGGTTAAAACATCCAGTTTTGTGATGGCGAGTGTGGCAATGCCGGAAACACGGACAGCCTGGCGTACTAAAACCATATCGAGCCAGCCGCAACGGCGCTTGCGTCCGGTAGTCGCGCCGAATTCCTGGCCGACTTTCTGCAAATGATCGCCCACGCTGTCTTTTAATTCTGTCGGGAAAGGTCCTTCTCCGACGCGCGTGGTGTAAGCTTTACAGATGCCTACCACCGTGGAAATGGTGCCGGGGCCGATACCGCTGCCGCAGGCCGCATTACCGGAAACCGTATTTGACGATGTGACATAAGGATAGGTTCCGTGATCGATATCCAGGTGGCAGCCTTGTGCACCCTCAAAAAGAACCTTGTTTCCTTTTTTGATTTCACGATCCAGAATAAGCGATGTGTCAGCGACGTAAGGTTTAATCTTTTCGGCATAAGCCAGATATTCATCGGCAATGGCTTCGGCATTCAGGGGCTCAGTGCCGAAATAATTTTTTAAGAGGAAATTCTTTTCTTCGAGGCTTTGATGCAATCTATCCCGGAACAGTTCTGTTTCATAGAGGTCGCCCACGCGGATGCCCGTGCGGGCGACCTTGTCTTCGTAAGCCGGGCCGATGCCGCGGCCGGTTGTGCCGATTTTTTTCCCGGCACTGCGGGCCTCACGCGCCTGATCGATGCTGCGGTGATAGGGCATGATGACATGCGCTTTTTCACTGATATAGAGCTTTGTGGAAGCGGGAAACAGGCCACCTTCGTTTAATTCATCGACTTCCTGAAGAAAAACCTTCGGATCAAAGACAACGCCGTTGCCGATAATACAGATTTTATGATCATGTAAAATCCCCGAGGGGATTAAATGCAGAATCGTTTTTCTGCCTTTCACCACCAGAGTATGCCCGGCGTTGTTGCCGCCCTGAAAGCGGGCGACAACATCCGCTTGTACCGTATAAAGATCAACAATCTTCCCTTTTCCTTCGTCACCCCACTGAGTGCCTACAACCGCAACATTGGCCATGAGTATATTCTTTCCTACATTTTTATCGGTGTGACGGAAACCACATGCGGTAATTTCCGTAATTTATCCAGAACGTCCGATGCTACGGGAGAATCGGTGTTCAGGACGACTAGCGCCTTTTTTGCCTGAGCATCGCGGCTCAGATTCAGACGGGCGATATTGACTTTATGGTCGCCCAACGTGGTTCCCAGATTGCCGATAACACCCGGCGTGTCTTCATTGGAAACGGCCAGCATGTAACCTTCCGGCATAATTTCCACGGAAAAATCATTGACCCGGACGATCCGCAGATCATTTTTGCCGAAAACAGCGCCCGCGGTCTGACTGGTTTCCTTCGATGTCTTGACGGTGAGAGCAATCATATTGGTGTAATCTTTGGTTTCAGAACTTTTTACTTCGATGATCCTGATGCCTCTTTCCCTGGCGATAACCGGCGCGTTAATGAAGTTGACGGTTTCAGTCAGAATCGGTTCCAGAAGGCCCTTGATCAGAGAAATAGTGATTGGGGCAACATTAAGATTAAGCAGTTCACCGCTGTATTCAATAGTGACTTCTTGAAGCGCACCGGCCAGCAACTGGGCCTGGAACGTGCCGAGCTTTTCCGCCAGATCCAGATAGGGACGGATGACCACCATCACTTCACCGCTGACGGATGGGAAATTGACCGCGCCTTTGATTTCGCCGGTAGCGAAGTAGGCGGCAATCTGGTGAGCGATGGCGATGGCCACATTGGTTTGCGCTTCATCGGTGGATGCGCCAAGATGCGGTGTGCAGATGACATTTTCCAGACCGATCAGGTTCATGTTTCTGGTTGGTTCTTCTTCAAAAACGTCAATCGCCGCGCCGGCAACTTTACCGGACTTCAGTGCGTTGTAAAGCGCTTTTTCATTGACGATACCGCCGCGCGCGCAATGAATCAGAAAAACACCTTTTCTCATTTTGGCAAAGGATTTTTCGTTAATCAGGTTTTTCGTTTCACTGGAAAGCGGCGAATGCACGGTGATAAAATCCGAATTGGCGTAGAGTTCATCCATGCCGACCATGGTCACGCCCATTTTTACCGCAACGTCCGGAGACATAAACGGGTCATGGGCGATGACATTCATTTTCAGGCCGATGGCGCGGTCCGCCACCACACTGCCGACTTTGCCCAGGCCGATAATGCCCAGGGTTTTGTTGCAGTATTCGTTGCCCATGAATTTACTTTTTTCCCAAAGGCCTGCTTTCATCGAAGCGGTGGCCTGTGGGATTTTACGCGCCAGAGACAGCATCATGGCAATAGCGTGTTCAGCCGTGGTGATCGTGTTGCCGCCCGGCGTGTTCATGACGACGATGCCACGTTTACTGGCGGCAGGAATGTCGATATTGTCCACGCCGGCGCCGGCGCGACCGATGGCGGAAAGCTTCACGGCCGCTTCGATGATTTCCGCCGTCACTTTAGTCGATGAACGCACGACCAGGGCGTCATAATCTTTAATGACGGCTTTTAACTCATCGGGTTTCATGCCGGTTTTAACGTCAACTTTAATTCCCGGCGCGTTGCCTAATATTTCCGCGACTTCGGGCGCCATGGAATCGCTGACCAGTACTCGTTTCATAACGTTTTCCAAGATGTTATTAAGTTAAAGGCTTTTCACCTTTTCGTTGAAAACATTTTCCAGTTCCGCAAGGGCTACCTTGAGATCAGCCTCTTCGATTGTCGGGCCGCACCAGAAACGGTAACCGGCGGGAGCATCTTTGTATGAGTTGATGTCATGAGCGATATTTTTCTTGCTCAGATCGGAAGCGATACTTTTCAGAAACTTGCTTTTTTCGTC
>CAYULE010000313.1:0-3271 GCA_964445385.1 uncultured Smithella sp. | reverse complement strand
ACTGCAAACAGGGCAGGCTGATTAAAATGCCCGGTGTCAGCCATTGGATTCAGCATGAGCAGGCGGACAAGATCAATCCCCTGATTGAAGATTTCTTTAAGCAATCCTGAGTACAACCATAACTTCCCCCTTTGAAGTTTGTTGTAGCAACGGCTGTCAATGCGAAAAAAAATGACAGCCGTTGCTGATTCCCTTCCGGAGATCTTGTCAGGGGTTCAGGATACTGGCGGCTGCTTGTAAAAGTCAGCATTCTGTCATTTAGACCGCAGGCAGGCCCTGGTGTTGTTTTTCGTGTTTTACCCGTCTATGCATCATTTCAATCGTTAATAATCGAAAAATGCTGACGGTTTACTAAACATGTGCTACAAACATTCCAATGAAGCTTACCCTCGGGAATAAAAAAGGAGGAATTTCGCGTGCGTCTTTTTCCTAAAGAAGAAAATTTTTTTGATTTTTTTGAAGAGTTGGCCGACAAGATAGAAGAAGGCGGTCGCTTCTTCCTTGAAATGGCCCGAACCCATAATTATTCTGCAGCCCGGGTTTCCCGGCTTAAGGAAATTGAGCATGAAGCGGATGGTATTGCACATAAAACATACGAAAGAATGCATAAAACCTTCCTGACTCCCATCGACCGTGAAGATATTTACGCTCTGGTCAATAAAATGGATGACATTCTGGACCACATTGAAGGGGTCGCCATCCGCATCCATATGTATAATGTTAAAAAGCCGGATGATGAAATCATCAAACAGGCGGAAATTCTTTTTCAGGCGATTAAAAAAATCAAGAGCGTGGTCTATGGCTTGCGGAATATGAAGCACAGTCAAATGATTCTGGACGGCTGCGTGGAAATCCATACCCTCGAAAATGCCGGCGACGTCATTTTAAGAACCATTATCACCGATCTTTTTATTAAAGAACAAGATGCCATCGAACTACTCAAATGGAAAGAAATCTTTGAGCGGCTTGAAGAAGCGATTGACGTTTGTGAAACGGTATCCAACATCGTGGGAGGAATCGTCCTGAAGCATGCTTGAGTCTCCGGGCCAGGGACTATTATTCTTCCCCGGCCCGGAGTATCGTTGACTCCATATTTCTTCGTTTCGCAGTCGATGAGATAGTGGAAGAGCAGTGATCACCCGACCTACTCATTCAACAACCAATGCAACCCTACACCCTACCTGCGATCAGGTAACACCACTACCGTGTCGCCACCGGTATTACCCTTATCACCCTGTTCGCCCTTGGCACCTTCATCGCCTGTCCTTCCGGTCTGACCGGTTTCACCTTTTTCAGCAGGTGCGCCCGTCACTCCTTGTGTTCCCTGCGTTCCTTGTGATCCCTGTGTCCCCTGAGATCCTTGTATTCCTGGTGATCCTTGTGGTCCTGCGGGTCCGGGAGCAGGTGTGACCACAATCGTATCAGGGGCCGCAGGCGTAACTACCGTCGTTGGTCGCTCACATGCACTTAATGACAGCACGAACAGTGCTGCTACAACTAAAATTGAATATCTCATGATGATTCTCCTCTGTGTTGAAAAAACTGAGTGCGTTATTGCACGTCGTTGACTCTATCGTTCTTCGTTTTGCCGTTGAATTACTTGTTATCAGTCTTGTAAACATCCGTTTGGATTCCTTCGGTATGCTTAAGCGCCATGATGACGGCCCTCTTCATGGACGCATCCTTCCTCTGTGAAAAAAAGGACACGCCGATGGGTAATACACAACGCTCTCCCTACCTCCCGAAAACTTTTTTGACCTGATTGAACTTTTCATGAACTTCGTCGGATATCTTTTCGCCGACATCTTCGGCGTCCTTCTTCAACTCCTTCGCCTGATGTGTGACTTCCTCATAAATCTCTTGTGTTTTTGAACTGGCGTCCGTATAAACTTCCTTCCCGTCTTTTAAAATCTTTTTCCCTTTCTTCCTGATCTGATACCTCAGCTCTTTTCCTGATTTTGGTGTGAGGAGAATAACGGCCAGGGCGCTCAATGCGCCCAGCGCTCCTCCAATTAATAATCCCGTAAAAAAATGAACTTTTGTATTTTCGTCCTCTTCCATGTTTAATGCTCCTCTTTTCCTTTTTTTGTTTTCTTCCCGCGAAGTTAAGTCCAATCACCTGCGGAGAACAAAATTCCCTGGTTCTCCTTGCCTGAAGATGTTAATTTTCCAGCAGCAATCAAGAACAGATTCGCAAGCCAATCATTGGACCAACCCGGGAAGGTTGACTTTCAAAGAAATCCTTGAAAGGGTTTATTATCATTCCAGAACATCTTGAAACGCTGCCCACGAAACGCATCTCAGATTCGACCCAGCAGCAGCAGGATGATCAAAATCAAAAGAAGCAATCCAATTCCACCACTGGGATAGTATCCCCAACTCTTGCTGTGAGGCCAAGTGGGCAGTACGCCGACGAGAACGAGCACCAGAATAACGACAAGTATTGTACCCATATATTTCCTCCATAAATGTAATTTTGACTTTCTTTTTTCTTCGCTAACAGGATTGCCCTGTTCCTTGTGAGCAATAATTGCAAATAGCTAGCCAACTGCCAAAATAAAATCAGAAGCTTTGATTCATCATGTAATAACAAATAGTTGGATAAACATGGGAAGATGCCATCGGTATAAGGAAGAATCTGTTTGGCCTCAGTATTTGGTGGACCCTCAACGGGTTGAGGGATCATTTGAGGGGGGATCAGTCTAATCCGGTTCTTTTGTCTCTGACCGGATGATCAGAGTCAAAGGCGTTGTCTGAGGGGAAGGTTAAGAGATCAGATGCATGTCGATTTCCAGTTAAGCGAAGCAGGGCCGAAGACGCAGGTTATCACCGCCACAGATCGATTGGCGTATCTGACGCCTCCTGCTGCTGCTGATTTGCTCAATGGTCGGAGATTCCCCCGGGATCTGAAAACGATCTTTGAGCGGGATGTGGGGAACAGCTTCTTCCCAGATATGGACAATGTTTCTTCCGTGCATCTGTTCCACGTCGGCACGGGTCAATTCCACGCATTCTTCAATGGCGGACAGCGGCCATGAAGAAAAGACAATTATCATTATCAATATCAATATCTTCATAGGTATACTGGTCTTAAACTTTCCTGTCCTGCCGACCTGAAGGATTTTAACCTGACGTATGTGGTCCCCTAACAAACCGGGCGAATGAATCGTTTTATAGACAGTAGAAGCGACTAATATTCTTTGGGTGTTGTCTTTTATGAACTTCTAACCGGAAGTCCTCCGTTTATCGCCAGTGATCCGCTGGCATTGGT
>CAYULE010000312.1:0-3278 GCA_964445385.1 uncultured Smithella sp. | reverse complement strand
CGCTGCTGAGCCATCGCTTTCTGCAGCATACTGATTTGCTTTTGATGGCCGTAAAGGTTTGCAAAAGACATAGGGAAATGAAACCAACCGCAAATTAGCTCTTCTTGTTGATAAATTCCATCACATGCCCGCGGACATCTTCAGCAATCACGTCCACCGACCGCGCCGCATCAATGACTCTAAAACGTCCGGGATCCTCTGCACAGAGGCTTTGATAACCTTGTCGCACCCGATTATGAAAATCAAGTTTTTCTTTCTCAAAGCGGTCGGCGGTCGACGGATCTTTGAGTGCGGCATCACGCCTGCCGGCTCTTTGCAGGCCGGTTTCCACCGGTAAATCAAAAAGCAGGGTTAACGCCGGCTTTAACCGCTCGGCGCAATAGTCGTTTATGGTTCGGATAAAATCGGGATCCAACCCGCGCCCTGCCGCCTGATAGGCAAATGTAGCATCGGAAAACCTGTCGCATAATACATATTTCCCATCGTTGAGCGCCGGCAACACAACTTCTCTAACGTGCTGCGCTCGCGCCGCGCAAAACAGGAACAGCTCCGTCTCCGGATACATGGCCTGATGGCCGCGATTGAAGAGAATATCGCCGATTTTGCGGCCGATCGGGGTTCCCGAAGGTTCCTGCGTGAGCAATATGGGCACATTCTGGCGGGTCAGGAACTCGCCCAGAAGTTTCACCTGTGTGGATTTGCCGGAGCCTTCGACTCCTTCAAAAGTAATGAATTTATTCATAGGCCGTTCTCCCGCCGTCATGGGGGTTATGTGGAAATGGAAAAATAAGAGTCCATCGCGAAAGGTGTCTTACTTTAAAAAAAGCAGGGGAAAGATCCGCCGGACAGGGCGGATATTCCCCCAATGCTAAAGTCTTACAGGAATTCTTATTTTTCCTCTCCGGGAACAATTGCTTCCACCGGACATTGATCACAGCAGGCGCCGCAGTCCGTGCATAATTTGGGGTCAATCACATATTTGTCCTCGCCTTCGGAAATCGCTTCCACAGGACATTCATCTTCACATGAACCGCAAGCTATGCATTCATCAGTAATTACATATGCCATTTTCTTAAAAATCTCCTTTAATTAATAAATATTAGCATCTCTCCGACTCAAGCCGGTGGCTAAACAGACACGACTTCCTTAACGGAAGGTACTTGCTGTTTAATAATTTTTTCGATGCCCATTTTCAATGTCATCTGCGCCATCGGACAACCATGACAGGCGCCGGTCAGCTTGACTTTAACCACTCCGTCTGCGGAAACATCAACCAGTTCCACATCGCCACCGTCGGCCTGCAAACCGGGCCGGACCTTTTCTATCGCTTTTTGTACTTCTTCTTTCATGTAATGATCTCCATTTTAATATTGAGTTTTCACCTATCGCCTGTGGACTCAATGCGGCATTTCTTTTAGCATATCGTTGATGACCGAGCGGGCGACTTTGGACAGTTCCGGTTTAAGCAACATATAGCTTTCCGACAGGTTATGGCGTGCCTTCCACATGATTTTTCCGGTTTCCGCATCAATCAATTTTAAACCAAGACTGACTTTAGCCAGTTTCTTATCCTTTTCCACGGCATAATTCCAGTAATCAACCGTGACTAACAAAAAAGCATCCGTCTGGGTCCGTTCACCGATTTTCTGACTTAACGCGGAATCAGAGTAGTTCAGGGTCTGAAGCTTGGACATATAATCCGTCATCGTTTTACTTAATACTTCATCGGACTGAATCTGGAGTTTCAGATTGGCGGCATTGGTAACATTTGTAAACCATTCCTTATCTCTGAGCACGTCGGACACGACTTGTTCAACAGGATTGCGTGCTTCTTCATACGCTCCGGCATCGGCCGGAAATACGGCAATCCTTTTGGGATGATAATTCTTTGCCGCCGGGTCCAGTTGAGAAAATTGCAATCCTCCACAAGCGATAGCGCTCAAAACAGCAATGACCAGGATAAATCGAGTGAAGAATTTCTCCATCATTATCTTTACTCCTTTCATTTGCCTTGCATCCGAGACTCAACGTAGAATAAACCAGCAGAAAACAGCAAAACCGGCAATGATATAGCTTGTTTCCAGGAGCCCTTCCACAACCGCTCCCGAAAGACCCGCCCTTCTATCACAAAGTCGGAAACAAATCCATATATATAATAGACACAAAACCAGGGAGAAGCTCAAAGTTGAGCTCCATCCGACGGGATAAGAAATTAACAAAATTACTAATAATATCAATACAATAATTTTTAGCAGGATTTGCGTTTTTTCCTTACCGAAAATGACAGGGATGGTTTCCCGCCCCATAAGTTTGTCGCTTTGAATATCCATAATATCCGACATGGCCGATCGAATAAAAACCAGGGCGAATGTAAAAATAAACGCAACCGCCATCCCGGCGTTGAAATTCTGGCTGTTGTCCAGTGCCGGTAAAACGGCGGTCACCGCTCCCCATGCGGACGCGATAAAAATGTTTTTTGAGCCGGGGATGTCTTTTAATCTCTGAAAACGACGGTCTCCGGGCAGAATTTTCATGTTATACAAGACACCGGCCAGTGAAATAAAAAATAAAAATAAGAAAGAAAGCACACTGTCCATGAGCGATAAAACCAGCGCAATGATCAATGAAACTGTGGCCGCCAGACGATAATTTTTTTTATGCCGCAAATAGGATTTTTCGCGAAAGGATCCAATCAGTCCCGATTGCTTGCTGCTCATCAATCGGTTAAGAACGTGCATGGCATAAACAAAAAATGAAGCGATGGCAATTGACGAAATATGGACGGGGTTATTTTGCAGGAACATGCACGCCAGCGCAAGACATCCCGCGCCCAGGGCGGAATAAAAATCCGTTTTGACGCCAAAGAGCCAGAGTTTAAGAATAAAACCCAACTTCGGGTGTGGAGTGCTGTGCGTTTCCGCAATGCTGTCCATAACCTGGTCAATAATCCAGTTCGGGGTGGAGGCGCCGGCGGAAACACCGATATTTCTATAAGGTGTCAGGTCCATGTTTTTAATTTCTTCGGCAGTTTCGATATGGAAAGTCGGCGTGTTTTGCTTTCTGGCCAGATCAGCCAGGCGGCAGGTATTGGCGCTGTTTTTTCCACCGACAACAAACAAAGCATCCATGTCGGTAGCCAGGGTAATGATTTCCTCCTGCCTTCTTTCCGTTGAAGAACAAATGGTATTAAAAACAACAGCCTGCGGGCTTTTTTCTTTAATTTTTTCAACAATATGGTGGTAATGATCCGTATCCTGAGTGGTTTGGGCAACGATACA
>CAYULE010000311.1:0-3282 GCA_964445385.1 uncultured Smithella sp. | reverse complement strand
TTTCTCCAAGAAAATTCATGAGGCGCAGATCATTAGCGATTTTAATCAGATTGACTGCGTGGGCTTTGAGGATGGCGGAAACTTCGACAAAAGAATCGGCATGGGCGGTTTCACCCAATATGTTTTCGCCCCGCGACAATCCCAGGCCTGTTACTTCCCGTAATTTTTCAATGACTAAAAAAATGTAATTGCGCGGCGCGGCAAGCCCTGTACCTACTGCGGTTCCGCCTAAATTCACCACACGCAGACGTTCCTCACATTTGAAGGTCCGCCAGCGGTCGCGGGAAAATGCTTCGGCAAAAGCGGAAAATTCCGCGCCGAGGGTGATCGGCACGGCTTCCTGCATTTCTGTTCGTCCCAGTTTCACAATCGAGCCAAATTCTTTTTCTTTTTCCTGAAACGCGCCCTGCAGGCGGGCTATGGCTTGTGCGAGGTCGCGGAGGCGATAAATTGCGGCAACTTTCAGGGCTGTGGGATAAACATCGTTGGTCGATTGATGCAGATTAACGTCTTCCAGCGGATGAACAAGGCTGTAATCGCCTTTTCTGCCGCCAAGAAGTTCAATGGCCCGGTTGGCGATCACTTCATTGAGATTCATGTTGGTCGAGGTTCCGGCGCCTCCCTGCAGGGCGTCGACAGGGAACTGATTGGCAAGCAATCCTTTCGAGATCTCCAGACCGGCTGTCTGAATCATCTGGGATTTTTCCGGTGAAACGTAACCTGTTTCAGTATTGGCTAAGCAGCACGCCATTTTCACCTGGGCCAGCGCCCGGATGAGCGATGGGTGGGCACTCCTGCCACTGATGCGAAAATTGTTTATTGCACGTTGCGTGTGAATGCCCCAGTAAACATCCTGTGGAACTGCCAGTTCGCCTAATAGATCTGTTTCAATTCTTTGATCAATCATTCTTGCATCTTACAATAAAAGAATAAACAAAAAAAGAGGTTTGTCCATAACAGGCAAACCTCTTTACGTTTTACTCAACTTAACAAAAAGCTTTATTCATCTTTTTTGTGAGGCATTTCCGTGCCCCTGCTGGTGTATTTCGTGTGCAACAGTTCATGCGACTTATGCCCCAGGGGTTCTTTGAGGAAGTTGTCGTAGAGTTTCTTCACCGACTCATTTTCATGAGACTGCCGTTTCTTCTGGACGTTTCCGTCATCCTTATAAAGGGCCGATGAACGTAAAACGCGAATTTCGTTGTTGGTCGGGATGGGCTCACCGCCGCCGGAAATGCAGCCGCCGGGGCAACACATCACTTCGATGAAGGCGTAATTAGCCTTGCCTTCGCGGATACGGTCCATGAGTTTGCGGGCGTTGCCCAGACCATGAGCAACAGCAATACTGACGTCTCCCAGAGCGCCGACCTTAACGGTGGCCTCTTTTACTCCTTCTAAGCCACGAACCGGAGTGATATCGAGGCTGGGCAGGTTTTCACCGGTAACCACTGCGTAAACCGTCCGCAATGCCGCTTCCATGACACCACCTGTTGCGCCGAAAATGGTGCCGGCGCCAGTGTATTCGCCCATGGGAGCATCGTAATCTTCGTCCGGCAGGTTGACAAAATCAATGCCGCCTTCTTTTATCATCCGGCCTAATTCACGGGTGGTGAGAACATAATCCACATCGCGATAGCCGCTGCTGTTCATTTCCGGCCGCTGGGCTTCAAATTTTTTGGCCGTGCAGGGCATAATGGAAACTGAAACGATATCTTTCGGGTCGATGCCTGCCATTTGAGCGTAATAGGTTTTGGCCAGCGCGCCGAACATCTGCTGCGGCGATTTACAGGTGGAAAGATGGGGAAGCAGGTCGGGATAAAAGTGCTCGCAGAATTTTATCCAGCCGGGGCTGCAAGACGTGATCATCGGCAGTGTGCCGCCTTCTTTAACTCGTTTGAGTAATTCGTTGCCTTCCTCGATGATGGTCAGATCAGCCGTGAAGTTCGTGTCGAATACTTTATCAAAGCCCAGTCTGCGCAGGGCGGTGATCATTTTCCCGGTAACAAGACTTCCCGGAGGCATGCCGAATTCTTCGCCCAGAGCCGCGCGAATAGCCGGGGCTTCCTGCACGATAACATGCTTGGTCGGGTCCTGAAGAGCTTTCCAGACTAAATCAACATCATCCTTTTCGTAAAGAGCGCCGACCGGACAGACAAGGATGCACTGGCCGCAGGTAATACAGTTGGATTCAATGAGTGGCAGATCAAAAGCCGGTACGACCCGGACATCGCTGCCGCGATGGGCGGGAGTCAAAACGCTGACCGTCTGAATCTGTTCACAAACCGTCACGCAGCGGTGGCATTCAATACACTTGCGGCTGTCACGTACAATCGAGGGGCTGGAATGGTCGATCATTCCTTCCTTCGGAAATTGGGTATAGTCGAAACGGACTTCTTTGAGGCCTGCAAATTCGGCCACCTTCTGTAATTCGCAGCTGCCGTTTCTCACGCAAAAGTTGCACTCCTGTGGATGATTGGCCAGTAAAAGTTCAACCACCATTTTTCTGGATTTGCGCACTTTCTCTGTGTTGGTGTGGACGACCATTCCATCAAATACCGGGAAAACACAGGCGGCAATCAGGCTGCGCTGGCCCTCCACTTCGGTCATACATACGCGGCACGCGCCGGGGGTGTGATTCATTTCTGTCCAGGCGCACAGGGTGGGAATTTTAATACCGGCGCTGCGGGCTGCTTCCAGAATGGTGGCGCCTGCCGGCGCTTCTACCGGACGATTATCGATAGTCAATTTAACAGTTGCAGACATAAAATATTCCTCCTTACAGGGCATATATGCCATAAAAGACATATAGATTCATTGACATCAGCCAATATATTTAATATTTTCTCCGCTTTCATTTTTTTAAGCCAATGATGTTAATAGGTTATGTGATTTGCTTCCAGAATTGCAGTTTCATGAACCATAAAGAGGTTTGTCCTTTCAACAAGGACAAACCTCTTTATATGTAACTCAACTCAAGAAAGAAATTTTATTCATCTTTTCTATGAGGCATTTCAGCGCCTCTTTTTATGTCTTTGCCGTGTGTAACACAGCATACTTTTGAAATCACTAACTATA
This sequence comes from uncultured Smithella sp., assembly GCA_964445385.1. Taxonomy (GTDB): domain Bacteria; phylum Desulfobacterota; class Syntrophia; order Syntrophales; family Smithellaceae; genus UBA8904. The sequence goes on along the minus strand of CAYULE010000311.1, from coordinate 207 downwards.
CAGCCGCATCGCAACGCAGACAACGGCAGGCTTCCTTCATGGCGTCTTCACGGCTGAAGCCCAATTCCACTTCCGCAAAACTCATCTTGCGCGTCGCGTGATGCATTTCCGGCATGGGCATCTGAGGCATTTCCACTGAATCTTCATCAATAACCAGCGGCACAAAAATATCTTCCAGCGCCGGTTTGACATAAGCGGGCTCATTGT
>CAYULE010000310.1:2005-3285 GCA_964445385.1 uncultured Smithella sp. | reverse complement strand
TTTTTGGAATTTGAATGTCTGGCTTTTTTATGTGGCTGCCTTGTCAGAGCACTGATTAAAACGGCTGAATATGGAACTGTGGACGGATGGGAGTAAAAACCCACCGTCCATTTTTTTATTTGAGGATGTTAATGAAATCATCAAAATAGCGTTCTAGATGTCTTACCGCCCCGTCACCATCACCGTTGCGGATGTAGTCATACACTTTTTCACGCAGTTCCACAGCATTAAGCGGACCAATCTGATCTGCCCAAATCCGGGAATATTCGACAATAAACATAGCAAATGAATTGAGAAGAATTGGCAATAACAGGTTACCGGACACGATGTTCAACGCATGATATTCCTGGTGAAGCATTTCGCCAACCCACGTATTGTCCGGCGGGTTAGGCTCATTGAGAGACGCCCGGATTTCTGCCAGTATCCGCAGTGGCTTTTCCAATTGTTCCTCGGTGTGATTTACTGCCAAATTGCGCAGTACTAGGGATTCGAGCGCCAGGCGGGTATGGAGAATGGACGTTATCATCTGTTTATCCATCCGGCCGTCGTGATAGCGGACAATGGCCATCAGCGTATCAGCAGTGCCGTATTCCACATAGTTTGCGACGTAAACGCCATGTCGTGGAACGATGCGGAGAAAACCCTTACGGGAGAGGTTTGTTATCCCCGTATGGACAATGCTTTTACTGATCTGTATGCTTTCAGCGAGCTCACTCTCGGTCGGCAGTCGATCCCCGATTTTGAGATCACCCGAAATGATCATTGATTCAATCTGCTGTTCAAAAACATCTAAAGCGTTGGGTACGCACAACGGCTCAAATTTCATTTTTCAAAACTCCTTTCCGATTGACTTTATCCGCTATTATACCACCGATTAAAATTATCGCAAAGGGACAAGTGAAAATTATTGATAGTATAGCATTAAATTGTATTTTGTTTAACAAATGTTAAAAAAAGAAAACTTTGATTTTCCAAGAAAATACTTGTCTAAATAGACAATAAGTGGTAAAGTAAAAAAAAACTGTGATTGTGATTAATCACCAAGTGATTATTTGGATATTTTCATTGACGGGAATGCTGATTCGAGAAAAGTGCAACGGTTTTTAGTGAATAAATCAGATTACAAATAAAAAGGAGGCAGTTAAATTGGGAGAATGGAAAAAGACACAATGTAATATGTGTGCAGTAAGCTGCGGTCTGGAGTTGGAAGTGGAAAACAACAAAATCATCAGTGTACGCCCTGACAAAGACAGCCCTAAATCAAAAAATTACTGCTGCCG
>CAYULE010000310.1:0-1905 GCA_964445385.1 uncultured Smithella sp. | reverse complement strand
TTTATGGGGTTTTGGTGGAGCTGTGGCAAGATATTTGGCAGTCAGTTAAGTGTCCCGGAACCCGATGAAAGCGTTAACGATGTGCTCATTTTCTGGGGCAGCAACTCATATGTCGCGCACAATTTCAACCGATCAAGACAAGTGATCCGTGAGTTTTCTGAAGACCCCGGACGTATGGTTATTACTGTTGATCCGCGTTTGTCGGAAACGGCGAGGATGTCAGATATGCACGTTGCATTGCGGGCGGGAACGGATGCGCTGTTTTTACGCACATTGATTGCACTTATCATTCGCGAGGGCTGGCAGGATCAAAAATTTATAGATGAAAGAGTTCTTGATTTTGATAAAGTTAAGTCCTGGTTTGATGGCTTTGATATCGAAGGAGCACTGGAAGTTTGTGGCGTTCCTTTTGTGCAGGCAAGAGACTTCAGTAAAATACTGGCGACCAGAAATTGGGGTGTACATCAGGATCTGGGGTTGTTTATGGGTCGGCATAATACGCTGAATAGCTATTTGGTGTTAATGTTGATGGTTCTTACCGGGAAGGCGCTTGTTAAGGGCGGCAATGTTGTTCCTAACGTCTTTGGCAACATGGGTGCTCATACCAACGAAGATGATCCCACAGTATGGCACACGGTAGAAACGGACAGAGCCCCTGTTCTCGGAGTTTATCCGGATGGGGTTCTTTCTACGGAAATGTTGAGCGACAATCCGGATCATTTGCGGGTAATGTTTACTTCAATGACAAACCCGGCGCGTTCATTTCCCGATTCAAAAGCAATTGAAGAGGGTCTTGACAGGCTCGATCTCCTGGTGGTCATTGACATCGTTATGACTGAAACAGCCAGACATGCAGATTATGTCTTGCCGGGAAAAACGGCCTATGAGGCCTACGACTTCAATCTTTTTCAGATGACTTTTCCGGAAACCATCTGTCAGATGAAGCATCCGTTTATCGGACAGATCGGCGAAAGGAAAGAAGACGGGGAAATATGGCTCGGTATTGCTAAAGCAATGGGACTGCTTCCGCCAATACCTGATTCGCTGTATCAAGCGGCGGAGGGTGACCGTGTTACTTATTTTACCAAACTGCTGATGTTTGTCATAAAACACAAAAAATATTTTGACATCCTGCCACTGATTATCGCAGAGACGCTGGGAAAAGCGATGGGCTCCGCCACCCGAGCAATGATGTGGGCAGTTCTGATCACTTCTCCCCTAGCAGGATCAGATATGGTCAAACGAGCCGGATTTACAGCTGGGAAAAGACACCGCCTGCTGCAACTGATTCCTAAGTTTAGGAATATCATCACAATGGATAATGTGTTTCAGGCAGTTGACGATCACCCGGAAGGCGTCGTCATTGCACTTTCTGATAATGACAAGGATAATCTGAGACATCTCGTCCATAAAGACAAGAAGTTTCATTTATATAATAACGTAATATCCGACTATATTCAGAATATAACGCCGGAAAAGGAAAAAGCGGAACTGGACGGTGAGGTTGAGTATCCCTATGTAATCAGTTCAGGGCGACATTCCGATGGCGGTGTCAACAGCATTATGCGTAATCCGGCAACGTATGTTCATCGCAAGCCTTATGTGTTGGCCATGAATCCCGAAGATGCCGAGGAATGCGGTTTCAAGGAAGGACAGGAAGTGCGGGTAACAACAAAGGGTGGAACGCTTGTTGCGCCGGTTGAAATCTCGTATCAGATAGCAAGAGGATATTTCTTTGTACCGCATTATTTCGGATTTGAATTTAATGGCAAGACAATCGGCGAGGGCGTAAGTACTTTGGCAAGAGCCATTGATCTTGATCCAATTACAGGCAATCCATTTTTGCGCTATATCCCGTGCAAGGTGGAAGCATTGGAGGCGGTGGGGAAATGAACACAGAATATA
>CAYULE010000309.1:0-3288 GCA_964445385.1 uncultured Smithella sp. | reverse complement strand
ATCGCCGCGACCAGCGTCTGTCTACCGGTCGCGTGATAATTGCAATGGACCATCAACGTGGATTTTCGCACAGAGAGCGCCCGCGCCAGACCATAGGCGGACGCCGTTGAAGAAATGCCACAATGCGGCAGATAGTTGTCGATATCCCAGCCATGATTTTCCCATGACGTTTCGTCAATATCGGAAAGACGGAAACCGGGCAGGAGCAGGCGATTGATTTTGGGATCTTCGCTCCCTGACAACAATCCGTCAGTTAATCCTTCACATTGCTTCAACAGGTACTCAGAAGCGGTCTTTCCTGTCTTATCCAGATCGCCTGCAAGTTCGATGGCCAGAATATCACCGATTTTCTTTTCGCCGTTACCGCCCAGTAAAAGCCAGGAGCTTCCCTCGCCCATCGGAGCGGTGCGATAATGACCGGGACTCAGATTCAAACGCTGGCGATAGTCTTCAATCGTCGGCGTGAAAACATCGCAGCCGCCGACCAGCGCCAGATCGAGTTCTCCCGATTCCAGATAACTCTGCGCCAGCCACAGCGCGGATTCAAAAGAGAACTCTTCCTGCGAGATTGTGAGCACAACACCTTTGACGTCGCAAACCTTCGCCAGAAAAAAAGCGGCGGCGTTGCTGACGGAATTGGCAAACTGATTGGGGCTGGGAAATCCGCCGTCATGCTTGAACACCTGCGTGATAAAGGGTAAAATCTCATCGATGTTCCCCAAACCGGTCGCCAGGAATATCCCGATTTTTTTCTCCTGCAACTCCTCCGGGGGCACGCTGCGAAAGCAGGCCAGAGCGCCGCAGCAGACCAGTTTAATAAATCTCCCCGCCCGCCGCATGGGTTGTCCCATCATTTTTTGCACAAGATCGTCAGGACTCAGCGGCAGCTTTGCTTCATCCCAGGCGACATCCCCGTTAGGAACAAGCGCCGGCCCCAGGTAACTGGCCGCGATCACCGGCATGGGTTTATTCAGGTTGCGTTGATCGTTTGATGTTGAAATCATATTTTTGTATCCCGAGTGTTCCCTACGGATTTTTAGTAATCACATAACTGGTGCAGGTTCCACCGAAGCCGAAGTACGTAAACAAATAAGCTCCGTCTTTTGCAGGCAGATTGACCTGCGACGGCGCGAAACCGATTTCCGGATCCAGTTCTGTAAAACCGAAGCTCTGCGGAATTGTTCCTTCCTCCAGGCATGATAGCCACAACGCCGTCTCGACCGTGCCCGCAGCGCCGAGGCAATGTCCGATGGCGCCTTTGATGGAAATCACCGGAGGCAGTTTTTCTCCAAATACTTTTGCAAGCCCCCGTCCTTCGGAAAGATCATTGTCTCTAGTGCCCGTACCATGGGCTTTAACGGCAACAATCCCCTCAGGGGCTATTCCGGATTTGGACAGCGTCCGGGAAACCACGCTTCTCACCAGTTCACCATCGGTGCCGGCGGAGGTCAGGCTGTTGTTGTCGTTGAACAGATATCCACCCGAAAACAGAAATTTGTTTTTACCTTTGACGCCGCTTGCGCCCTCCTCCAGAATCACGCAGGACGCGCCTTCGCCAATCTGCATGCCTGAACGCAGGTTGCAAAACGGCCGGCATTGGTCGGAATCATAAAGAAGCAAACTGGCAAATCCCTGCAGGGTCAGATTTAAAAGCGGCTCAAAACCGACGACAATCGCCCGTTTGATTTTCTTTTGCCGTAAAAGCTGCGCCGCGACAACCAGCGCGTGCGAACTGGACACACAGGCCATACTGAACGTCAGCGTCTGACCGTTAATGCCGTATTTCTGCGCGATCGTGTCGGCCACTTCGCCGGGTCCCCGGTTGCGGCAGACAATGGGCGGTGATTCTTTGCCCGGATTCTGCCGCACCGATTCGGTAAACTCAAATTCATTGCGGATGAAAATTCCGCCGGTTGTGCCGACAAGCAATGCCGACTCCGCGATTTCAGAGGCGCCAAGCCCCGCCCGCTGAAAGGCTTCCGTGATCGAGGCATCCAGCATCGCCAGAGATTTATCCAGTGGATTGCCGTTGTAAGCGACTTCAAACGCCTTGAAGTCGCGATTGGTCAAATGAGATGATGAGCAAACATCCGCCGGGTGGACTTTGCCCGCAATCAGCTGACGCGCGGACTCCGACGCATTCCACCCCAACGTGGTGACGGCGCCCCAACCGCGGATATGGATATCATCGCTACTCACTTTTTAGCCTTCGGCGCGCTGATGACAAAATCAGCCAGTGAATCGAAGGACTGCATCGCCTTCGCCGCGGTTGACGCGTTTTTTAACTCTACACCAAACTGAAAACGAAGTTCCATCGCGATTTCCATCGCGTCGAGTGAATCAAGTTTGAGCGGCCCCGGGCCCCCGATAAAGGGCACATCCGTGGGGACATCCTCCGGCCTGACGTTTTGGACGTCGCACGCCTTAATCACCAGAGCCTTGAGCTTGAAAAGCAGATCCTCCCGTGATGTCACATTTAGTTCCTGATACGCCTTCTCTAAATCCATTGAACTCTCCTTCCCGCAATATAAAAGCAGATTCCTGCAAATAGTGTCAATATAATTAATTTGGGCAGAATAATACCGAATGAGGCGTCTCTGAGAAAAATATCCAGATACGCCTGATGCGCCCAATACATCGGTGAAATCATGGCCACTTTCTTCATCATCAGCGGCATGAGCACATGCGGCATCATAATCCCGCCGAAAACGCCCATCAGGATAGCTCCTGTTGCCGCCAGCGTTGAAGACTGCTCAGGCGTTCGCGCAAACGCGGCAACCAGCACGCCAAAACCGGTTGTGGCGGCGGCAACCACCAGGGTGACCGGCAGCATATACAAAGGACGTTCTCCTATATGAAAAGAAAAGCTGATGATATGAGACATCACATAAACGCCAACCAGCATCATTAAAATAAACTGGCAAATATTGATTAAATAGTAAGGAATAATTTTCCCCAGAATGACTAAATTCGTATTGACCGGATACGTAAAAAGACGCTGCAGCGTGCCGTCTTTTTTCTCTCTTAAAAAACCAACGGACATGGGAATCGCAATAAAAAACATCGCAAAGATTGCGTAAGCCGGAACATTTTGCTGAAGCGGGGTGGGAAATTCTTTATTGGGTTTTGTTTTCTCGACAAGCAATCCAGCAATCACGGCTTCCATATTGTCAATCCCCATAACCACTTCCACGGTTAAACTGGTGATCAGCGCGCGGGTGGCTATCTTATAACCGGCGTCGGTCACCGGGTCGAAGTACATTTCTACCGGCTTATCTCCCTCATCAA
>CAYULE010000308.1:0-3291 GCA_964445385.1 uncultured Smithella sp. | reverse complement strand
GAGGCCACCATGATGTAGGCGACTTTCTTCCCCTGGTCCTTTGCTTCATGGGCGCTTTTGTAAATGTTTTTCACCAGCGCGCGCACTTCGCGCGCCGTATCCGTTCCCTTCACGGCTGTCGTTTTAACCTGCTGAGTTGCTTCCATAATCATCCCCTATGCGATCATCTCTAAAAATGCCTGTATTCTTGTTCTCAATTGCCCGATGGTCGATGTTGAATAATCATCTTCGATCATCAGTACCGGCAGATTCAGTTTATTAAGGTATTCCCGCAGGTCCGGTCCTTCCAGCTCACAGGTGTCGCAATAACGGACGATATAAAAGATCACACCGTTGGCCTGCCACTGGCTGATAAAATTTTTCATGTAGCCGAAGCGGTTTTCCAGATCTTCTTCGCGCAGGCCGACCTGCGGGGAGAGGCTCCGCGGACAATGCGTGCAGACATAACGGGTGGTGAGCCCGTCCAGCGGATCTTTAGTTTCGGGAACATCATCCCAGAAAAATCGCGTTCCGGTGCAAAGATCGTCCATAACAACATGCGCGCCGCATTCTTCGACCAGCTTGATAAAGGCGATGTCATCAATTTCATTTCCCCACAAAAAGACGCGCGGCAGACCATCCGCTTTGGGCGCGGGACGTCTTTTTACCTCGTCGATAAACGCCTCCACCAGATCAATGTGTTCCACGGCGGGGATGCCCATGCCGGCCACCAGAACCTTTGTGATTTCCGTTCCCGAAACCAGAGGCGGGTTGGTTTTTCTCAGATCGTAGAGTTTTCGAAGCGACGCGCGGCGGCGGTTATAGAGCGAGATCGCGTCGCGCAGCTTGCCGTCATCCAGTTTCCGGCCTGAAAATTCCTCCAGGCGGGCGATAAAATATTGCAGTTCTTTCTTGTAAAACGCATCGGACGACGGTCCCATCATGTGCGGCACGTTGATGAAATGATTGAAGGGAGAGGGTTTGTTGCTGCTCCAGATATGATACATGCGTTCAATCGTATCGCAACTGTGCGGGGCGACAAAGCCGTCCAGAAATTCATATTCGCCCTTGAGCGCCATGTTAAAGCAACTGCGGGCGAAGGGACAGGCCATCGGCTCCAGAAGCGCGTCCGCCTCGTCGATCGGATCGCTTGGCGACCCCTGGATGCGGTAGGGTATCATGTCCAGAGCGGTGATGATTTCATCCGGGACAAAGCAGCAGAAATAGCCGATGACCTTTTTTCCCGCCTCATGCAGTTGCTTCGCGCGCCCGCCTCTTTCATTGTAAAGTTCTTCGATTTGTTTCATGACCGTCATAACGATAGTTCCCCCCATATTTCCTTGTCTACTGCCGTCAATTATTGAGTTTATTATCAATAAAAGCAAGTTGCTTTTTGGGGAATTCTTTCCGGAAGAAAAACTATGGGCAATACCTTGATCAGAACCGTCCGAAATGATATGTTTTGCTTATGGGAAAAACGATTATTCAAATTTATGAAGTGCAAAAGCCGAAGGAGGCCGAAGCTTTAGTTGAACTGGGCGTAGATCATATCGGAAGCGTGCTTTTAGATCCGGCCGAACGGAAAAATGCTGCCATTCGCAAAACGGTCCAGGTGATACAGCAGGCGGGGGCCAGAAGCGGTCTCATTCCGCTGTTTAAGGACCCGGTTAAAATATTTCAGGCACTCGATTATTATCAGCCGGACTTTGTCCATTTTTGTGATGCCCTTTCTCCCTTTCCGGGAGAGCAGGCCACTCTCGTGCGCGAATATGACGCACTGCTTTCATTGCAACTGGATGTGAAAGACCGGTTTCCTCAGGTCGACATTATGCGCTCGCTGTCTGTACCTCAGGCAGGTATTCCTCCGATGGACGATATTCAAAAAAACCTCCTGCGTTTTGTCGAACTCTTTGCGCCGCTTTCGGATTATTTTCTCATCGATACACTTCTCGGTCAGCCGGGGGATCTCTCTTCGCAACCGGTAACGGGTTATGTGGGGATCACCGGCGTTGTCTGTGACTGGCAGATGGCCAAAATGGTTATCGGAAAAAGTCCGATCCCGGTTATTCTGGCGGGCGGTCTTTCCGACCAGAATGTTTACGATGCCGTCATCTCGGTGAAACCCGCGGGCGTGGACAGCTGTACCTTGACCAACGCGGTCAATAAAAACGGCCAACCCGTCCGCTTTAAAAAAGATATGAAAAAAGTCCGGCGGTTTGTTGAGGAAACCCGCCGCGCCGACCGGTTGATTCAAGGAGGCCCTGTTGACACAGCTCCCATCCATGCAAAGGGAATATAAGACCATCGCGGCCATGATTCAACTTTACTGCCGCGAATGCCATCCAACCGGGACGAAAGAATTGTGCCAATCCTGCGAAGAGCTGCTGGCTTACGCGAAAGCGCGATTGGACAAGTGTCCCTACGCCGAAGATAAACCGACATGCGCAAAATGTCCGGTGCACTGCTACAAACCGGCCCGGCGTCAGCAAATTCAGCAGGTCATGCGCTATGCCGGTCCCCGCATGATACGTTCCCATCCCTTGCTGGCGATGCGCCATATTTTCAAAACTTTTAAAAAGCCAAAGGCGGTCCCACCATGAAAATAGCCATTATCGGAGCCGGCCCCGGTGGACTCTACGCGGCGCTGGCCGCGGCCAGACAAAACATCCAGGTGGATCTTTTTGAAAAAAGAAAGGTCGGTGAGGGCATCGTCTGCGGCGAGTGTATTTTTGATTCACTGGGGATCATGACTATCCCGGGCAGAGGTCTGTTGCACCCGGTCAATGAGATTGTTCTACAGGGCAGTACCCCCTATATTTTCCCGTTGAGCCGGCATCGAAAGTTGTGGATGCTGGATCGAAAAACATGGCAGCGGGATCTGGCAAAACAGGCGGCGGACCGGGGGGTTGTGATTCACGAAAACGCAAAGATTACGCCCGCGCGTCTGCGGCAGATGCAAAAAGCGTATGACTGGATGATAGACGCCAGCGGCGCTCCGTCGATCACGTCCCGGCTTTATCAGTTCTCCGACGAATATTTCCGTGAGTATCTTCTGGCGCATCAGGTTGTGCTGGCGGGAGATTTCAGCGCGCTCGGTCCACGCATCAAGTTTGCCTTTCTGCCCAACCTGCCTGCCGAATTTCAGCCTGCCTACGCCTGGGTTTTCCCCAAGGATGCCGGACAGGCCAATGTCGGCGTGATCTGCACGGCGCGTGGAGCCTTAAACAAAAACCGGCTGGATTTGAAACAACTGCTGGCGGATGTTGTGTGCGCGGAAGGTCTGGCGGACGCGACGGTGCTGGAACGAGGCGG
>CAYULE010000307.1:0-3294 GCA_964445385.1 uncultured Smithella sp. | reverse complement strand
ATCAAAGGAAGGAGAAAATAAGTGGATAAAATAGTTGTTCACGGCGGCAAGCCGTTAAATGGAAATGTTCAGATCAGCGGCGCGAAAAACGCCGCACTGCCGGTACTGACCGCGGCGCTTTTGACCGAAGAGACTTGTACATTTTCCAACATTCCCAATCTGGTCGATATCAAAACCACCTACAAGCTTTTAAGAAATATGGGTGTGGAAATAGAGGGCGAAAGCACTGTGCAAATCAACGCTGAAAAAATTGTCAACAGCGTCGCCCCTTACGATCTCGTAAAAACCATGCGCGCTTCCATATTGGTTCTGGGGCCGCTGGTAGCGCGCATGGGCAAGGCCCGCGTGTCGCTTCCCGGTGGTTGCGCCATCGGTGCACGACCGGTCAATCTTCACATTAAAGCGCTCCAGGACATGGGCGCTTCCGTGGAATTGCACGGCGGCTATATCGAAGCGACGGCAAACCGGTTAAAGGGCGCGGATATTTACTTCGATTTGCCTACGGTCACCGGCACCGAAAATATTATGATGGCAGCCACCCTTGCGGAAGGAACCACCGTGCTCAACAACGCCGCGCGGGAGCCGGAGATTATTAACCTCGCGGATGTTCTCAAAGACATGGGCGCCAGAATCAGCGGCGCGGGAACGGATGTTATCACGATCACCGGCGTAACATCGTTGAAAGGAGCTGACGCGTCGATCATTCCGGATCGCATCGAAGCCGGCACGTTTATGATTGCCGCCGGTATGACCCAGGGTGAAATTAATGTACTGGGCTGTAATCCTCAGCATCTGGAAGCGCTGATCAACAAATTGCGGGATACCGGCATGAAAATCACACCCATTGAGGGAGGACTGCATGTCGCCGCCGGACGGAAAATCCATAGTGTCGACATAAAAACTCAACCCCACCCCGGCTTTCCCACCGATTTGCAGGCACAGATCATGGCTTACATGTCCGTTGGCAGTGGTCTCAGCGTCATTACGGAAACCGTTTTTGAAAACCGTTTCATGCATGTAAGCGAACTGATGCGCATGGGCGCGGACATCACGATTCAGGGTGGCAGCGCCATAGTGCGCGGTGTCCCCACCCTTTACGGCGCGCAAACCATGGCCACGGATCTACGGGCTTCCGCCTCGTTGATTTTAGCCGCGTTGGTCGCCCAGGGTACAACGGAAATATCGAGGGTCTATCATATTGACCGCGGTTATGAAAATATTGAACAGAAATTCTCCGCGCTGGGCGCGGACATACAAAGGATGAAACAATAAGATGAAAATTATTCGAGCCGACGCGACTGAATTCCGGGATTTTTTTCAAGCCCTGCGCAGACGGGGCAGTGCATTCACGCCGGACCTGCTGGCCAGCGTGGCCCAGATCATCCATGATGTATCCGTGCGCGGCGACGAAGCCTTATTTGATTATACCAAAAAGTTTGACGGCCATGATCTGACCACGGCGACCCTCGAAGTCACCGCGGCAGAACGAAAAGAGGCGCTGGATAAAGTAAAATCAGCGGATCGGGATGTGATCAAATTATCCGCCGAACGCATTGAAAAATATCACCGCCACCAGATCGCCAAGGGGTGGTCGATGAAGGATGAAGACGGCACGGAATTAGGCCAGCGGATATTGCCTTTGCAGCGGGCAGGGATTTACGCGCCCGGCGGCAAAGCTTTTTATCCGTCCACGCTTCTAATGGCGGCCATTCCGGCCCGCATTGCGGGCGTCAAGGAAATTATTCTGGCAAGCCCCGTAAAAGACGGTCAACTCCATCCGCTCATTGCCGCGGCGGCCGACATCGCGCAGGTTGACCGTATCTTCAAGATCGGCGGCGCGCAGGCCATTGCCGCGCTGGCTTACGGGACACAAACCGTCCCGCGCGTGGATAAGATCGTCGGGCCGGGCAACGCTTACGTCGCGGCGGCTAAAAAACTGGTTTTCGGACAGGTTGCCATTGATATGATCGCCGGCCCCAGCGAAGTGGTGGTCATTGCCGATCAAACAGCCAATCCCGCTTTCGCGGCAGCGGATATGCTGGCACAGGCCGAACATGATGAAATGGCAGCTGCTGTTTTGTTTACACCGTTCCCGGACTTAGCTGACCGAGTCGCCGGGGAACTGCAAAAGCAATTACAAACCCTGCCTAAAAAAGGGATTATTGAAAAATCATTGTCTCAATACGGCGCGATTGTGATTACGTCCGATATCGCCCAGGCCGTGGAGCTGGCCAATCTTTTCGCGCCGGAACACCTGGAGCTGATGGTGGAAAATCCGTCAGATCTTTTGGAGCAGGTTCGCAACGCCGGCTCCGTATTTCTGGGTTCGTACACACCGGAAGCGCTGGGTGATTACATTGCCGGAACCAATCACATTCTGCCAACGGAAGGCACGGCGCGGTTTTCCTCGCCGCTGGGTGTCTATGATTTCTACAAACGCATGAGTGTTTTATCTTTCTCTGCGGCGGCTTTTGAAAAGCTGTCCGGGCCAACACAGCATTTTGCCCGAATGGAAGGCCTGGACGCGCATGCCAATTCCGTCCGTGTGCGCACTCTGTCGGAGGGAAAATCTTAGGCAGGCGCTCTATCCTTATACATCCAGAAAGGAATATCCCCGAAAATGTTCAAAAGAAATCTGACAATCTTACGGATGGCCGGTTTGTGTGTTTTTTTTGCCGCCTTGTTGCAGATTCAGGGCTGTTCTTCCTCCTCCGATCCCTATTCCGGTCCGACGATTGCGGAGATGCGAACGGTCTTTTCCGATAATGATTTCACGTTCCAGCTGATCCGGACCGCCGGAGCGGCTCCTGACGCCGCCGATCTGCTTGAGTGCCTGCTAACGGCCAGAAAGATCGCCAATGGCAACATTGAAAGCTGGTACAGAGAATGGTACGCGCTGGCCAGACAGGTGGAAAAAAACGGGGAGTGGTGTGAATCCACCGGAAACATCTCCTGCGCGCGGAATGCGTATGCGCGGGCCAGCAACTATTATCGCAACGCCGGTTTTTTTCTTTCAGAAAAACCGCTGGATCCGCGCCTCCGGGATACCTGGCAAAAAAGCGTCAGCATTTTCCGCAAAGCGGCCGGTCTGTTTTCTCCGCAGATCGAATATTTGCAGATTCCCTATGAAAACACCACCATTCCGGCGTATTTCTACCGCGCAGGCGGAGCCGGAGAACGAAGGCCAACCATCATCATCCACCAGGGCTTCGACGGTTCCAAGGAAGAGAGCATCCCGAGCGGTCTTGCGGTGCAGCAGCATGGATACAACTGTATTATTTTCGACGGCCCCGG
>CAYULE010000306.1:0-3299 GCA_964445385.1 uncultured Smithella sp. | reverse complement strand
TGGAACACGAAGGCCTCGACACACAGGAAGTATACGCCAAGGGACTGGGCAACTCCCTGCCGCTGGAGTTGCAGTATCAGATTGTCCATAGCGTTAAAGGATTAGAGCAAGCCGAAATTATGCGCCCGGCCTACGCCATCGAATACGACTTTGTTCAACCCAGCCAACTCAAGCTTACGCTGGAAACAAAATTAATTGCCGGTTTGTATCTGGCCGGTCAGATTAACGGCACCTCCGGTTATGAGGAGGCGGCGGCGCAGGGTCTTTGGGCGGGAATTAACGCCACCCGCGCGATGCAGGGTGCTACGCCATTTATTCTGGACCGTTCCGAAGCCTATATGGCGGTGATGATCGACGATCTGGTCACACGCGGCGTGGACGAACCTTACCGCATGTTTACGTCACGCGCCGAATACCGACTGATTCTGCGGGAAGACAATGCCGTCATCCGACTGATGGGCAAGGGCTGCGAGCTGGGACTGATTGATCGCTCGCATTACCTGGATCTTCAGGATAAAATAAACCGCATTGAACAGGGCATTCAACAACTCAAATCCGTTTCCATTAAACCATCGCCGGACGTGAACGAAAAGCTGACCGCGCGATCATCGCCGCCGATTACTCAGGCAACCAATCTTCATGCCCTTTTAAAAAGACATGAAATTGCTTATGATGATTTAGCCGGCGTCCCCGGCTGGGAACCACAAAGCGACCCATTCATTAAAAAACAGATTGAGATAGAAATTAAGTACGAAGGCTATATCAAGCGCCAGTTTGAGGCGACGAAGAAATTAAAAGATCAGGAAAAAAAGAAAATTCCGCCGGACTTTGATTATTCGTCCGTTCCCGGCCTCTCCAACGAACTGCAGACCAAACTCACCCGTGTCGCACCATCCACCATCGGCCAGATGGAGCGCATCCCCGGCATGACCGAAGGCGCCATCTCCGCCGTCCTGATCATGATGAAAAAACAGGAACTGGCAGCAAAATGATGTTTCCAATATCGCCTTTTTGTGATATTAAAAAGCATACTAAATTAAATATCAGAAAGGATGTGAATCATCATGCCGCTGAGTATCTCGGAAGACATCAAAACCGTTTCAGATTTGAAAAAAAATACGAATGAAATATTTAAACATATGCACGACTCGGGACGTCCTATTGTTGTTACGGTGAATGGGAAGCCGGACGCAATCTTAATGGATGTCGATGTTTTTGAAAAAAAGTTAAAAGCGCTGAACCTTGGCTTGTTGCTGGCGCCCGCTGAAAAAGATGTAAAAGAAGGTCGTACAAAAGATGCACGAATTTTCTTAAAGGAGCTTAAGAAAAGTGCAAAAATTTCAAGTTGAAATTACCGCAACGGCACAATCCGACATTCAGGAAATATATCAATATATCGCTTCCGACAATCAAACGGCGGCCAACAATCTTGTTTTGGAAATTGAAAAACAAATCCATTCATTGGAACAATTTCCGTTGAGGTGTCCCATCACTCCCGAATCTTACGAATTGGGGGTCGAATACCGGCATATCCTTTACGGCCATTACAGAACCATTTTCAGGGTGGAAGCCCCAAGAGTTATTATTCTGCGCGTCATTCATGGCACTCGCCTGCTGAATATGGAGATATTTAAAAAATAGGAAGATATGTTTCAAAAAACAATAATGGACCTTTAGTCTAAGCATAAGCAGAAAAATAAAGCGGCCTGACATCAAGTCAATTGAGCACACCCTGCTTTAGGCAACTGAATCCCGGCATGACCGAAGGCTTCCATCTCGGCCGAGTTGATTATGATGAAGAAACAGAAACTGACAACCATTGCTAAAAAAGAAGAAGGATGCTCATGACATGAACCATCGTGATCGCCAGATACTGTGTGGATTGTTCCTTTCCAAGTTTGACCAGCAAGGTCTATCATACCTTGGATTCGACGGATTTACCGAAGCGTTCAATGCCCTTGGATACAGTTTACAGGCACGGCCCGCATCTATAAAGAACTACCGCGATGAACTTGACCCTTACTTCCCAAACGCAAGAAAAGGTTGGCATAATCGTCCCCTAAGAGATCATTGTAAAAGAGTTCTGAACGATTACAAAGATGATAACCTTCGGCAATTGGGCGAACTAATCAAAAGTTTCTTAATACCAATCAAGGAAGTGGATTCCATGCCCGAAGTCAAACGGGTTTTGAATATTCATGATGCGGACTCATCTTCCTCGTTTGCCAAGAGGCTGATTACAGGAAAGGCCGCAGAACAGTATTTTGTAACTAACTATTCCGTCATGGCTGAGTTTTCTGGAATGACACTAACCAATACCACCGATTGGGGATGTGGTTTTGACTTTAAGCTCGCTAAAACGGATGGTGAGTCATTCTTTGCTGTTGAGGTTAAAGGTTTACGCACGAAGTGCGGACAAATTCAGTTGACGGATCTTGAACACGATATGGCGGATGCGCTTCGCGAGAAATATTATCTGGTACTTGTCCGCAATTTTATGGAAGAACCATTCCACACAGTGATCAATAATCCGGCGGATTGTGCAATACGGTTTACAAAGGTCGAACGAAAGGAGATACGCTACTCATGGACTGCAAACGTCGTCGAATGATTGAAGGGTTGTTGTACCTTTTTGTGCTACCATGCAATTTAGATAAGGCAGCCATTTCAGAAGCTATTAATAAAGCGCTTAAAACGACTAAATGTGGTCGCGTACTAGGTTCCGGTACATCTCTTGTAAATGATGGTACCGTTGCGATTGAGATTGGTGCATATGATCTTGACGAGGCTAACGACACTATATCCAGTGTATGTCGGAGACTTAAGTGCAAGGATTTTGAGATTACCTGGGACTGACTAAATAGCATTTACCAACAAAGAAAGCAGCCAAATGGCCGCATTGCGCGACGACTGAAAAGGTTGGCGAGCCAACGCGCTCAAGAACTTGGGGTCAAGACGGACTTCAATCAAAAAAGATAAGAAGCTCAAAAACGCACTTAATCCAGTGGGGTGTGTCTGCCTTTGACTGTTGAGCTGTGGTTAAAAAATAGAAACACGGCAGTTGAAGCGGGATGCCGTGAGCGAATATGCCCGAAACGTCGTGGCTCTTGGCGAAATGAAGCATTAGACAGCCGAACTGTTTGAGCCGAAGGCGAGTTTTCGGCTGTCGCGTAATGAGCCCTAGAGCCACAGTTGCAGGGCATTCTGAGCGATGGCATGCTGCTTCAACTGCCGCACCTCTGAAAAATTTCAAATAATCGATTCCATAATTGCATACAACTTGTTGACAACTTTTAAAA
>CAYULE010000305.1:0-3321 GCA_964445385.1 uncultured Smithella sp. | reverse complement strand
GCGGATGTAATGGTGATGCCTCTTTCCTGTTCTTGAGGCATCCAGTCCATGACCGCTTCGCCGTCGTGGACCTCGCCCATTTTATAGGATTTGCCGGTATAAAAAAGGATTCGTTCACTGACCGTTGTTTTACCCGCATCAATGTGGGCGACAATGCCGATATTACGTGTTCGTGATATTTTGGATTTTGGCGCCATAAGGTTTCAGTTGTTCTTCTCGCTTTTGACCGGCGCAAAGAGATCGGGGTCCGGCTTAAAAGCATTAACCGTGGAAATGTGGCCTTTAATCGACGGCAACTCTTTGCCATCCACAAGAATCTTCACGCTCTTGACAGCAGGAACATTAGAAGTCAGGGTGTTGGTCAACGAATAAATGGTGGCCATTTCGGAAGTGGATCCCCCCGGATGGAGTTTTGTCAGATTGTCGCTCAAGCTGACATGGGCGATTCCATCTTTATCCAGTTTTATGTCGCGCAGTGTGACTTTGGCGGGAAACGTATTGACATGACCTGTTTTGGAACCGTCCAGAAGCGCTTTAACGATTTCTTTTGCCTGCAAAACAGGATCTTCCTCTTTATAAATGAAACGTTTTTCTGACACCAGAAAACGTTCCTGAGAATCCGAAAAGTAAATATCAAATGATTTTCGTTCCTTCTTTTTCAATGCCTCCATATCAACAGGGGGAAACAAGGCATTAAACAGGATAACAAAGAAAAGCACCAGCAACAAAACGACACCGCCGATGATGGCGACCAGGTATGCAACTCTGGTTGATTTCTTTTTCTGCCGATCCTGAAAATTATCAGACCGGCGCTGCTTTTTTGTGGACATAAATAAAAACTCCTCTTGGAAAAACTGCGCCAATCTAGGGTATTTTTCATTCACTGTCAAGCACAACAAGCTATGCCTGTATCAGAACGTTCACTTTCCCTGATGCATGAAAATATTTCCCCATTATGACGCAAAAAGACAGCCCGCGGAACGTGATCGGGCTGTCTTTAAATCAGTCTTCTTGACTGACAAAATGGTTTAATAATTTTCAGCCAATACTTCGTAATAGGACTGCGGATGCTTACATGCGGGGCATTCCTGAGGTGCTTCCGTTCCCTCATGTACATAACCACAATTAATGCAATGCCATTTCGTTGCCTCTTTTTTCATAAAGACTTCCTTTCCGGCGATGTTGGCGGCAAGCCTGCGATATCGGTTTTCATGAAACTTCTCAACTTTAGCAATCTGTTCAAATGAACGCGCTACTTCTGGAAAACCCTCCTCTTTAGCTACTTTGGCTGCTTCCGAATACAGGATCGTCCATTCCATATTTTCACCGGCAGCTGCGGCTTCCAGGTTGCTTTTCGTATCGCCGATGACACCGGCGGGATAAGCGGCTGTAATTTCGACTTCGCCACCTTCGAGATATTTAAAGAACACTTTGGCATGCTCCTTTTCATTTTCCGCCGTTTCCAGAAAAAATCTTGAAATCTGTTCATAACCTTCTTTTTTTGCCGCACTCGCGAAAAACGTATAGCGGTTTCTAGCTTGGGCTTCACCGGCAAACGATGCCAACAGATTTTTCTCCGTTTTGGTTCCCTTAATTGATTTAGCCATCATTTTTCTCCTTTCCTTGTTGTTTATTAGCGATTCTCTGTTATATAAATACTGATCAACGATTATTTTAAATTTTTACCCACGGCAAAAGCTTTTCCCAATATTCTGCCAACACCATGATAGTCGCGATTCTCCGGCGCATAAATAATTGGATCAATTTTTAAAATATCCGGCAGACCGTCCTTGTCCAGCATGGATTCCTCAACCCTGACATCCTGTATTTCCCCGATGAAGTGTGTATGGATACCGATCTCGCTTTGCCCGATCAGTTTACATTCAATAACCATGGGAAATTCCTTGATGTAAGGAGCATCAACCTTGTCACTTTTTACGGCGGTTATCCCTGCAGCCGCAAATTTATCGACATTTTTGCCGGACACAATGCCGCAGTAATCGGCGATCACCACATGGGCTGCTCCTGGCACATTGACTGTAAAAGCTTGCCGTTCCAAAATGTTACCATAAGTATATCTTGATTTTCTGAGAGAAATTGCCAATGCGGGAGGCTGTGAACTGCATACTCCGCCCCAGGCCACCGTCGCGGCGTCCGGTCTTCCTTCCTGATCATATGTTCCGATGACCCAGACAGGTGTCGGATAAACCAGCGTTAAAGCACCAAAAGATTTTTTCATAACCCTTCCTCAATTTGTGATGAATTGAATAAACATCAAATTAATCTGATTTTGCAAAAGTAATGATTAAATTATTAATGTCAATTTTTTACAAAATTTAGTTAATTTTTAAATCATATTGTAGTATGAATAACCAACAGTATTGATAATATATTTTTTTAAGCAATTTTATTCATGATGAGGAGGAATCAACGTTATGGCAACTGTAATGCCGGAAGGTGAAAATATTCAGAAAGCAATTAAATGGATTTCTGCCAATCTGGAGGACAACGCCGCTCAGCCGATGCATATGCTGATTGAAAAGGCGGTCTTTAAATTTGATCTGTCTCCCAAGGATACTGAATTCCTGATGGGTTTTTTCAGCAAACACAAGAAATAGGAATGGCTTTGCCTGGGGGTAATTCATGCATCCTGATGAAAGACTCCCTTTTACAGTGACGCAATGCAATTCAGAGTTTAAACCCTGACAGATCCACGAAATGGATCCTGTCAGGGTTCCACTTTGGTTTATCGTCCCGGTCAACAAGTCTTGCCCGAACACCCTCGATGTAGTCGGGATGCCGGGTAATAAATTTGGCAGCTTTCAGTTCAGTGGAAAATACATCCGTAATCGGCCGGCCTTCGTTGAAACGCAATAATTTTAATGTCAGAACCAAAGCAGTGGGTGATCTTTCGGCAATCGAGGCAAAAACCTCTGTGCAATGATCCTCCTGCTCATGGCATTGCGACAAAGACGCGAGAATCTCCTCGATATTTGATTTCCCTGCAAAGTATTTTTCCACCCACAGATCCATGGCATGATTAACAGGAATATCAACATCCAAAAAGCCGGATATCTTTTCCAGCAGGATTCTCTGCATCTTTTGCTTGTCCTGCCCACCTTCCATAACATCATTTTCCAGCATATCAATCAACTGAGGTTTATGATCCGATTTCATGTAATGTGTGGCAAATCCCAGGCGCGCACATTCAGTACCGGTCATATCGTAGCCGGTAAGTCCTAAATATTCAGGATAACCCCTGGGACAGCGTTCAAACATCCAACCGGTTGAACCGACATCCGGGAAAAAACCGATCCGGGT
>CAYULE010000304.1:0-3321 GCA_964445385.1 uncultured Smithella sp. | reverse complement strand
CTGGTGGCCTGGGGCGAAGAGAAGAAAGACGATGCCCACGGACATCACGCGTAATCCGTAATATCAACCAACAACAAAAGGCCCGGAGGATAAAAGCTTCCGGGCCTTTTTTATGAGCCTCATACTGAAATCAGGTGATATCTTTATTTTGAATTGCTGTTGTAATGCAGTTTTATTTGTCGTTGTTTGGAATCAATTTCTTGAAGTCCTGATCCGCCTTGTTTAGCAGTTTTTCCAGATCTTTTTCCAGCTTCTCAAAACGGTCGATGATGTTTTCTGCTTGTTGTGTCAAATGCAAAGAATGGGTTTTGACGCCGGTTTCAACAAGTTTTATTCCCATGCGTTCCTCGGATGCCTTGATTCTTCCCCATGCCCCCCGATAGGACATTTCCAGCTTTTTTGCTGCCGCATAAAGTCCGTGCTGTTCATTTATGGCTTTTAGTATATCGCCTCGCCCCTTACCGAAAAATAATTTGCCGTTTTCCTCAATCCAGACTTTATGCTTGATTTCCATCAGAAGCCCCCTAAAATGCAGTCTTTTTAATTAATAGGAAAAATTTTAAAATGTCAATTAAATTCAGCATATATCAATATTGACATAAGCCATTATTGACAGAATTGACAAGAATATCGGTTGCTCTTATAAGTACTGCGTTAAAAAAAATGACTCTTAGTCGTTCTGAGAAAGAGTATTGATTATTGCAGATTGGAGACGAAAATGGAAAAAAAGATTACGATTACCATTGATGGAAAAGAAGTATCGGCAAGTCCGGGACAAACCATTCTGGCATGCGCCAGAGAAATCGGTGCTTTTATACCAACCCTTTGCCACTATCAGAACACAACTAATGTAGGCGCATGCCGTGTTTGTGTTGTGGAGGTGGAAAACGCACGAAGCCTTGTCGCCTCCTGCTGCATGCCGGTTAGTCCAGGCATGGTCGTCCGGACCGATACACCGGCGGTACGTGCCGCCCAGAAAATGATCGTAGAACTATTATGGTCATCCGGTGACCACAATTGTCTGACCTGCGAACAAAACGGCCAGTGCGAGCTTCAGAATTTAGTTTACTGGTTGAAAATTGATAAACCCCGCTTCCCCATTGAACCTCCTGATTACCTGCTGGATGAAAGCAACACCATGATTTCCAGAGATTTGGGCAAGTGTATTCTTTGCGGCCGCTGTGTGCGGGCCTGCAATGAAATTCAGGTTAATGAAGTGCTGGATTTTGCAATGCGCAGTTCTAAAGCAAAAGTTGGCCCGGCTTTTGATGCTGACTACATTGATTCCGCCTGCGTTTTCTGCGGTGAATGCGCACAAGTCTGCCCCACCGGAGCCATCACCTTCAAACAGGCGAAATTCGCCGGACGCCCCTGGGAATTGAATAAAGTCCGCACCACCTGCGCCTATTGCGGTGTCGGTTGTCAGATGGATCTTTTCGTCAAGGATAATAAAATCGTCAAGGTCATGGGTAACCGCGAATACAGTCAACCCAACGGGGGGAGCCTCTGTGTGAAAGGACGCTTTGGTATGGACTTCTTAACCCATCCCGATCGCCTGAAAAAACCGCTTATCCGTTATAAGAAAAATGAAGAGTTGAGAGAAGCAACCTGGGAGGAAGCCTACACCTTTATTGCCGATAAGCTGTCTTCTATTAAGAAAGAAAATGGTTCAGACAGCATTGCCGGATTGTCTTCCGCCCGCTGCTCCAACGAAGAAAACTATCTATTCCAGAAATTTATGCGCGCGGTCATCGGCACCAATAATGTCGATCACTGCGCCCGTCTCTGACACTCCGTAACCGTGGCCGGTCTGGCCGCAGCATTCGGCAGTGGAGCAATGACCAACTCTATTGACGAGTTGGAATACACCGATTTAATTTTAGCAACGGGAACCAATACGACAGAAAACCATCCCGTTATCGGCATGAAGATCAAGCGCGCTGTCCGTCAGCACGGCACTCAACTGATCGTTATCGATCCGCGGGAAATTGATCTGGTTAAATACGCCGACATCTGGCTTCGGCAAAAACCGGGAACCGATGTCGTGGTTTTCAACGGTTTGATGAACGTGATCATCGCAGAAGGCCTTTATGCCAAAGAATATGTGGCTGAGCGAACCGAAGGTTTCGACGCGCTTAAAGCAGCCGTGGCCAAGTACACACCGGACTATGTGGAAAAGATCTCCGGCGTACCCGCGGAAGACTTAAAGAAAGCCGCGCGTCTGTATGCGAAGGCAGCTAAAGCCAGCATTATTTACGCGATGGGCATTACCCAGCATATCAGTGGCACGGATAACGTGAAAAGCACCGCCAACCTGGCGATGCTCTGCGGCAACGTTGGCATTGAAGGCGGAGGAGTAAATCCGTTACGCGGTCAGAATAATGTGCAGGGTGCCTGTGATATGGGCGGTCTGCCCAATGTCTTCCCCGCTTATCAGCAGGTGGCCAACGAAGAGGCCCGCAAGAAATTTGAAGCATCCTGGGGTGCGAAATTATCAGGCAAGCCCGGATTGACTATCGTCGAGATGATGAACGCCGCCGGCCGCGGAGATATTAAAGCCATCTACATTATGGGTGAAAATCCGCTTCTTTCCGATCCCGATCTTCACCATGTGAAAGAAGAGCTCAAAAAATTGGATTTACTGGTCGTCCAGGATATCTTCCTGACAGAAACAGCAGCGCTTGCGGATGTTGTGCTGCCTTCAGCCAGTTTCGCTGAAAAGGACGGAACTTTCAGTAATACGGAAAGGCGTGTGCAGCGAATCAGGAAAGTTGTCAATGCGCCGGGTGAAGCCAAGCCGGATTGGGAAATCATCGCTGGAATCGCAACGAAAATGGGTTATCCAATGAACTATTCTTCAGCAAAGGAAATTTTCGAAGAAATTGCGAAGGTTACTCCCAGCTACGCGGGAATCAGTTATGAACGCATTGAAAAAGAGGGAATCCAATGGCCTTGCCCAACACCAGAACATCAGGGAACTAAATTTTTACATAAAGATAAATTTTCGCGCGGCCTCGGTCTGTTCCACGCCATTGAATATATACCTCCGGCGGAGCTTCCCGATAAAGAATACCCATTAATTCTTTCTACCGGCCGTGTGCTTTATCACTATCACACAGGTACAATGACGCGTCGCGCTCAGGGACCCAGTGAGCGTTGTCCGGAAAGCCTTGTTGAAATACATCCGGTTGATGCCGCTAAATTCAGTATAGATGAAGGTCAGATGGTTAAAGTAACATCAAGACGCGGTACCGTGGAAGTTAAAGCGCATATTACCGGAAAGAGTCCGCAGGGGACAATTTTCATGAACTTCCATTTTGC
>CAYULE010000303.1:0-3323 GCA_964445385.1 uncultured Smithella sp. | reverse complement strand
AAAAAGGCCGTGAGTTTCGTCACGGCCTTTCGGTTGATACAAACAAAAAAGCCGTGGAGTCCTGAGAGGGTCTCCACGGCTTTGACTTTAATCATAAAAGATCAGCGGCGGAAATTCCTCCCTGTGAGGTTCCACCACCACCAGTTATTAAGATTCAATTTTATTGCGATGTTTTTCATTTATTGCTTCTCACTCAACTAAATTTGGCGACTTTATAGCAATATGAATAATGGATGTCAACATTTTTTTGTTATCGGCCATTGGACGAATCTGTTTTCTGTGCCGGCAAGTCTTCAGAGCTTTCCGGCTTTATTTGATCTGCAGGCAACGCCTCTCCCGCGGAGTCAGGTGGTGCTTCAGGGAGGGAATCTGGTGCTGAAGGCGCTGTTGATGTATCCGTTAAGACAGACACGGCCGGTTCGGCCGGCTCCAATTCGTTCATCCAAAGGGAGTGTCGGTGCCGGGCGTAATCCAGACGAACCTTTCCTGTGAAGATGCCGCGTACCATCGGCCAGTTGGGTTTGAGCGCAATCGCCGCCATGTGCGCCAGAAAGGCCAGGAAAAACAGGACGAAAAAGATATTATGGATCCAGGTGGCCCATAGTAAAACCGTATGCGACATATCCGGCGCGTAGATGTTTTTGAATGTTTTGACGAGACCCGAAAGAATCAGCATCAATATGATAAAAGCCATGCCCACATAAGCCAGACGTTGCTCCGGCAGGTATTTGGGCATGGGTGGTTCTTTGCCGAACCCGATGAAGCTTTTAATGACGGTAATGGATTGTGTCAGATCGCCGCTTCGCGGCATCAGGCCTTTTTCGCCGGCGAGACCGTGATAGAACAGATGAAAGAAACCCGCCAGTGTAAAAACAAGCGCTGCCGCGTAATGAAGATACAGGGAGGTGATGAAGTCCGCCGACCAGCCGAGTCCCGGAACGGTAATGATGTAATAGCGTTTGGCGATGGGCAGTTCAAAAATTCCGGTGAAGAGCAGGATGAGACCCGAAAGGGCGATCGCCCAGTGTTCAACCAACTCCAGCGTGCTGTGTCGGACAACGAGATTTTTATGAACGAGGATTTTTTCAGCCATTGTCTTTCTCCTCCCTTTTCAACTGTTCTTTACGGCGCGAGATCCAATTGAGAGCGCCTGCGGTAACGATGCCCAGCACCGGCGCGGCCAGAACCGCTTTGCCCAGAGGATCGGTGGCCGCCATTCGCCGTTTCACATCCGGCTTCATATCCGGTTGCCCCGGTTTTTTCTGCATGGTTTGATTGATCTGTGCGAAGGATACGGGCGAAACATAAAGGGTGGAGGTGCCGCCGTTCTCCGTTTTGCCGTAAATAAAACCATTCATGGCCCTGGCCCGCTCGGAGGCAAATTTTTCGATTTCACTGCGCGGGCCGATCAGCATGGCCTTGCGCGGGCAGGCCTCGACGCATCCGGGCAATTTACCTTCCTTCAATCGTTCATTACACAGATCGCACTTATACATCACACCGTTGCCCATATAACCGGGTAATACATGAAGGTAGATGCCGACGCCGGACTGGCGCTGCGGGATTTCCCACGGGCAGACATCCTTGCATTTCGCGCCACCGAAGCATTGATTTTGTTCAATGACGACTGCGCCGTTTTTCTCCTTATGATTGGCCGAAAAGGGACAGATCGTCGCGCAGGCCGGATTGTCGCAATGCATGCAGCGGCGCGGGACGAATACGTTCTTCCCGTTTATCTGTGCCTGATGAACATAGATAAAATTATAAGGAGTCAAACGATTGAAAACCTCTTTCTTTTTCGACCAGTCTTCAATGGTTTTGCGCGGCCAGGGTTCGGGGATGTTTTCAACAACCTGCGGAATTTTGTCTTTGTTAATAGCCCTGCAGGAGCTGACGCATGCGGGAATTTGCAGGTCTGCACAGCCGTCGCATAAGCTCAAGTCGATGAGCGTCGCTAATTGCTGATCCGTTGCAGCCTCAGTTGTTTTGGGCAGGCTCGCGCCGGCCAAAGCGGCGACACCGGCGCTGATCTTTAAAAAAGACCGGCGGCTGAGATTAAAATCTTTTTCTTTACTCATAATTCATCTCCCTGATGCTGGTTACGACAGATCAATAAAACGGGATAATGCGGTTTGAAAATCAACCCGTTCCTTTGCGCTATTTCCCCCCGAATCCTTCAAACACTTTTCCATGTGTGTGGAAATGATCGTCGCGCCTGTCTTTTTCATGGCGGATGTGACGGCCGAAACCTGGGTCAAAACATCAACACAGGGCGCTCCGCTTTCAATCAGTCGCTGGAGTCCCCGCACCTGCCCTTCGATTCGTTTTAGACGGGCGATGATTCTTTTCTTCTCGTTTTCCATTTTTTATACCCCTGGGGGGTATGATAACGCTTATTCTTTTTTTGTCAAGCTGTTTTTCAAAGACTACTTTACCCAACGTATTTCATTCAATTGCGCCATTTGATCAGGCAGTGTGAGGATGAATTCGATAAAGCCCAAATATTTCCCGTCTTCATACCAGGGGGACTGATAGAGAAGCGTTTTGATGCCGTTTATTTCAACGGTGTAGGCATGGGACTTTTTCGTTTCCAGAAGTTCAAGAATTTTCTTTTGAGCGTCTTCGGGGTGGCATCCCAGCATATCTTTGCCGATCAACTCGCGTCCGCCAAACTTTTTGAAAATGAGAGCGGCGCGGTCATTCATGGAGATGATGACACCTTTTGTGTCGCAGACGGTAATACCGACAGGAATTTCGTCAAACCAGTTTGGCTGCATGCTTTATTTTTTCTTTCTTGAATGGACTATTTTGCCGAAGGGGCAGACGGAAACGCAGATGCCGCAGAGACTGACTTTTTTGTCGAGCCTCTCCTTAGAAAGTTTCCGGCAGGCATCGCGGCATTTGAAAGCGTTGTAAAATTCATCGCGGTCCAGGGAATCATTCCAGAGCTTGCCGCTCGCCGCCTCGCCCGGACAGTTTTCCACACAGATCTCGCAGTTTCCGCATTGGCTTTCGGTGACCGGAATCCCCAGCTTCTCAAAGCGGTGATTGGTAAGAACCGTCGCCAGGCGGATGCGGGGACCGAATTTTTCCGACACCAGCAAGTCGGTCTTGCCGATCCAGCCCAACCCTGCACGGGTCGCCGCCATTTTGTGGGAGAAATTCATACGTAAGTTTTGGGCGAACCCCTCCGGGATGTCGGCTTCCTGCACGGTGGATTTGATCTGGACGCAGGGGATGCTGTTTTGTTCCAGAAACCGGGATATTTTTGAAGTAATTAAATTGAGCTCGTCGTTGGTGGCGTTGTACAATTCGTAATAAAC
>CAYULE010000302.1:0-3342 GCA_964445385.1 uncultured Smithella sp. | reverse complement strand
GTTCGAAAAAGAAAGGAGGAAGAATAATTTACGCAAAATGTGAAAGATGAAATCGGTTCATTAAATTAACATAACCCCAGGGGAGGAAAGCACATGGATCTAAAAAAAGTTTCCTGTATTGCGGCAATAGCGCTCGTGGTGGGATTTTTCTTAACGGCGGGCACTTGTTTCTCCGGCGAACGAGGTTTTGACGATCGCGAAATTCGAATTGCTCAATTTGGTCCTCAAACAGGACCGGCTGCGACATGGGGTGCTGTCGCCAGAGGAGCCAAGCTTCTTTTTGACCTTGTTAACGAGGAAGGCGGAATTCACGGAAGAAAAATCCATTATTTCACGCGGGATGACCAATATAATCCCACACAGGCGGTTGCGCAAGTACGGGAGCTGGTTGAACGGCAGGGCATATTCGCTTTTACAGGAGGGGTATCCGGTTCCGGCTGTCACGCTGTGAAAAATTATCTGGAGCAGAATAAGATTCTTTGGGTTGTCCCGGGTACCGCTGCGTTAAATCCTGTTCAAAGTCCTCCCAGTATTTATCGATTTCACTCATACCCGCTGTTTGAAGATGAGGCAAGTATTGTAACAAAGTATGCTGTGGAAAAACTGGGACACAAGAAAGTGGGTTTTTTGTACCAGAACGATGTTTTCGGCAAGGCGGGCTTAGCTGGGTGTAAACAGCGTCTGGCTACTTATGGCATTCAACTGGTTGCTGAACTTCCGGCGGAACCAACGGCGTCTGATCTTTCTTCTCAGATTCTGCGGCTTAAGAACACCGGGGCGGAGACTGTACTGATGTGGGTAAGTCCATCATTGGCAATTATCACTCTCAAAACAAGCGCAACCCTCGGATTTAAACCGCAATGGATTGCTTTTAATGGTCTTTCGGATTATCCTCTCATGTACAAACTTACGAACGGTCTTTTTGAAGGTGTTATAACATCGGCATTCATTCCTACGCCTGACTCCAACGATCCGTTGATGCTGAAATATCGAAATGCGGCAAAAAGACTGGCGCCGCAAGAGCGCTGGGGCGTGCTTTTTATAGCGGGTATATCTTTTGCCGAGCCACTTGTGGCAGCCATAAAACTCGCCGGAAAAGACTTGAGCACCGACGCCGTCATTAATGAACTGAACAAATTTAAAAATTGGAAAGGCATTGGCGCTCCCATAACATGGAATAAAAATCAAAGGCAGGGAACCGATGCCGTCCAGATCATGCGATGCGGCCCCGGTGGATCTCACAAGGTTTTGCAGGATTGGACCTCGAACGAACTCGCCACATGGAAGAAAAAGTAGCCGTTTTATATTGCGGAAAGGAGGTAAAAATGTATGGCTGAAGAAATCAAGGCAGGCTGCGCCCGTCCCACGGGCGGACCAGTCGGAGAGAAACCGAAGGCGAAACAGGAAACCCAGCAGGAACCACTGATCAAGGAGGTGAAAAGCATGGTTACCGTCGGCAAAAAGGCGCCGGACTTCACGGCGCCCGCGTATCATAAAGGCAAATTTGTCAATGTTCAGCTATCCGAGTTTCTCGGTAAGTGGGTGGTGTTGTGCTTCTATCCCGGAGATTTTACGTTTGTTTGAGCCACCGAAATCTCTGCGGTCGCAGAGAAATATCCCGAATTTAAAAAACTGGGTGTCGAAGTTCTTTCCATGAGCGTGGACAGCGTTTTTGTCCACAAAATGTGGGACGACCATGAACTCTCCAAAATGGTCAAAGGCGGCATCCCCTTCCCCATGCTCTCCGACGGAGGCGGCAAGGTGGGCAGCATCTTCGGCGTCTATCTCGAAGATGCTGGTGTGGAAGCCCGCGGCCGGTTTATCATCGATCCCGACGGCATCATTCAGGGCTTTGAAGTACTCACCCCGCCGGTGGGACGAAACGTAATGGAAAGCATCCGGCAGATTCAGGCCTTCCAGCATGTGCGCAACACCAAAGGTGCCGAGGCCACACCATCCGGTTGGAAACCCGGCAAGCCCACGCTCAAGCCCGGCCCCGATCTGGTTGGCAAGGTTTGGGAAGTCTGGAAAACAAGTATGGCTTTTGACGATTAACTTTCGACAACAGACAGCCGGCGGGTGGAGCGTTCATCCCCCCGCCGGTTGCATTCAACCCATTGTCAGGAGGAACCTATGCGACTAACCAAGATTATTTTAATCGCATACCTGTTTTTCATTTTGCCGGCCTGCGTGGGAAAATTGAGGTTTATTAAATGAAGGTTTTGATGTTGTATTTTTCAGCTACGGGAAACACCAGGAAATTATCCAAAGTTATCGGCGACACCTTCACCACGATGGGGGCAGAAGTCACCCAGGTGGACATTACCGCCCACAAGGACCGTCAGAAAACGATCGATTTAAAACCTTACGATGCCGTGATATTTGGCGCACCGATTCATTCCTGGCGGGCGCCGCGTGTCGTGAGAGAATGGATGAAAACGCTCGACGGCCGGGGCAAAAAATGTTCCATGTTCTTCACCTATGGAGGGTTCGGCGTTCATCCGACACATTATTCCACACGGCAGATTTTGGAGAATCAAAACTTCATTGTTGTTTCCTCCGCGGAGTTTCTGGGTTTTCATACGTTCAATCTTGGCGGCTGGAAGGCGATGGCAGGCCGTCCCGATGCGTCCGATTTCGAACTAGCCGAAGAATATTCCAGATTGACGTATCAACGGTTCACCGGTGAAGACCCCGGCATATTAGGCGAGCTGGAAAAAACCCGGCATACGGAAGCCGAACTCGATTCCATAGAACCCTTCAGATTTAAGGTCGTAACCCAGCTTCCCACCCGGGATGGAAAAGAGTGCTGCATGTGTCTGGTTTGTGAGGAATTATGCCCATCCGGCGCGATGAGTGCCGAAGCCGGGGAGGCCGACTCGTTTAAATGCATTGCCTGTCTGGCCTGTGTGGCCAATTGTCCGGAAAATGCTTTACGGATCAATGATATGTCGGAAAGCTGGTCATTCAAACTGTCGATGGAAAAAATCAGCGAAGAGAGCATGAAAGAAAAAAAGGGAAAAATTTATTTGTAATCCTCTTTGACATGAAAAAGTCGTTTGATGAGTTTGAAAAGTTTGTCTGAGAAACGGACCGTTCCCCCGTCGACGGAGGCGCTTCAGCCCGCCGGCAAAGGACCGTCCAGCAGATCTTCGATGGAATCATCAGGGCGGGCGTCCTGCAAATCACCACCCTTTCCGGTTTTTGCCAAGCACGTCCCGGCCGTCTCTCTGTTTGTTACTCGCGATCTCATAGCTGCCCTCCAACTCTTTACGTTATCATTCTACACGATCCGGCTTCATGCTTCCAGAGAGAATTGATCAGGTTGTTCGGTTTGTTCAA
>CAYULE010000301.1:0-3361 GCA_964445385.1 uncultured Smithella sp. | reverse complement strand
ACTGCGGATTTGATTCTTTGCGCTACACGTTCCCTGCCCAGCGTCACCATGACTTCGTCAATGCCGGGGCTGACGGTTTTTCCGGTCAGCGCCACCCTCAGAGGTTGTGCAATCACTTTGAACTTAATTCCGTTTTTCTCAATAAAAGCTTTGAGGAATTCCTCGATGCCTTCTTTACTGAAGTTGTCTACCGATGGAATCGCGGCGTCTACGGCCTTCAGATGGGCGGCGACATCGCTTGTTAAAAATTTCTGAGCGGCTTGCTCGTCATATTGCACCTGGTCAGTAAAATAAAAATCCGCCATTCCGGCCAGTTCGACCAGTGTCTTAACACGCGGCTGCAAATCGGCGATGACTTTCTGCGTAAAAATGGCATCATGGACATCCGCCCCGGCAGGCCAAAGGGGCTTCATTTCTTCCGCTAAGCGTTCCGTATTTGCTTCCTTTATATAGTGTTGATTGAGCCACTGCAATTTCTCGGGATTGAAAACGGCGGGTGATTTGCCAACGGCATCGAGAGCAAAATACTCAATCAGTTCTTTTTGCGAAAATATTTCCTGGTCTCCATGCGACCATCCCAAACGCACCAGGTAATTAACGAGGGCCTCCGGCAGGTACCCCATCTCTTTGTAGGCCATAACAGAGGTGGCCCCGTGCCGCTTGCTTAAACGGGCTTTATCCGATCCCAGAATCATGGGAACATGAGCGAATTTAGGTACTTCAAATCCGAGAGCCTCATACATCAGAATCTGGCGCGGGGTATTGTTGACATGGTCGTCGCCACGGATGACGTGCGTAATATTCATCATAGCGTCGTCAATGACGACAGCAAAGTTATAAGTGGGATATCCGTCGCCGCGTTCGATGATCAAATCGTCCAACTCATCGTTATTAAAGTTTATGTTTCCTTTAATCAGGTCTTCCACAATCGTGACGCCGGTTTGCGCGCCGCGAAAACGGACAACGCTTCCCGGCGATTTTTTTAAGTTTTTGTCACGGCAGGTGCCGTCGTACTTGGGCTTCTTTCCCGTGGCCAGTGCAACTTTTCTTTTGCTTTCCAGATCTTCGGGGGAGCAGGTGCAAACGTAGGCTTTGCCTTCATTAATCAGTTTCTGCACCATGTCGCGGTGCAGATCGACGCGTTGGGCCTGAAAATGCGGCCCTTCATCCCAATTCAAGCCCATCCAGGTCATGGCATCCAGAATCGCCTTGGTGGATTCGTCAGTTGAGCGTTGCTGATCGGTGTCTTCAATTCTTAAAACAAATTCGCCGCCGTTATGACGGGCGAAAAGCCAGTTAAAAAGAGCAGTTCGCGCCCCTCCGACGTGTAAATAGCCGGTCGGGGACGGTGCAAAACGGGTGCGTATTTTGTTGGTCATATTGTTTCCCTTAATTTTTGCGCTGTTATAGGGTTGCGGCTTGTCATTTGTCAAGCGACTTTTGCCTTCCCCAAAGCAAATTGTTCTTGACAACACAATCATTTTATCATTTACTCGGCGGCTTAAACGCGGTTGGTTGAATTTTTAACAAGGCAGTATGGGGTCATGTCCGATTCTTTGAAAATTAATCTGACGATTCTTCCCGAGGATGGGTTGCGGTTGAGTTTTTCCGAAGGGGCCGCCTGGTTTAAAAATTGTTTTTCCGACGATGAAATGCCTGATTTCTCGCTGGTTAAGACGGATGTGAGTTGTCTGATTACCAAATCAGGCGAGACGGTTTATGTCCGGGGGGAACTGAAGGCGCAGATCACACAGGAATGCGGACGCTGTTTGGAACCGGCAACGATTCCTATTGATGGAGATTTTGCTTATACGCTGGTTCCGGCAAAGTCGGAGGTTGCAGAAGATCTGGAACTCACCGCTGAGGAGCTCGAAATAAGTTCTTATCGTGGTGATTTTATCGATCTGGCCCCGATGATCTGCGAGCAGATTGTCTTGCAGGCGCCGATGAAGATTCTTTGTGCGGAAGATTGCAAGGGCTTATGCCCGCGTTGCGGCGTGAATTTGAATAACGGTTCCTGTAGCTGCCGTTCGGATGTTGTAGATGATCGTCTGGCAGTGCTGCAAAAATTTAGAGTAAAAAAAACATAATAAAAGAAGGATAATTTACCATGCCAAATCCAGTAAAAAGACATTCCAAAACAAGACGTAATACCCGAAGGGCGCACGACTTCCTGCAACAGCCTTCCATGTCAGTCTGCCCGCAATGCAATGAACCGAAAATGCCCCACCGTGTTTGCCCGAACTGCGGCACATATAAAGGCAGAGAAGTGATTTCGGCGGAAAAGATTTCCTGAAGCGGCAGAACCGTTTTGAGGTAAATACCGGCTTTTTTTGCGCCCGTTGATTGTTTCCTTAATAGAAGGGTTCTTAAGAAACCGGATGAGTCAACTTGTGGCGAGCTCTGCCAATAGAAGGTGCGATGCAAACAGAAAAGAACCCTACAGGTTCGACCGGCGCGCATGCTGAGGCGGCAAAGGCCAAAAAAATCAGCTACTTTCTGAATTGAAAAAAATAAGGAAATTTTTTTCAAAAACAGGTAATAAGGGCGGCACTTGTCATAATTTATTTTTAGTCTAATTTGGTACTGGAGGAGGGAATTCATGTCATTAGAAGAAAAAGTCATTACACTTGTCATGGAGCAGCTGGATGTGACCAGGGAGCAATGCAAGCTGGAAGCGTCATTTATTGATGATCTTGGCGCTGATTCTCTGGATCTGGTTGAACTGATCATGGAGATGGAAGAAAAATTCGGTGTGGAGATCGCTGACGAAGAGCTGGAGAAAATCAAAACGATTAAAGACGTCGTCGATTTTCTTCAGAAAAAAAATATTACCCTTTAATTCATATTAATCAGGATCATTGCCCATGAAAAGGCGTGTCGTAGTAACAGGTGTCGGCGCCCTGACTCCCCTTGGTAACACCGTTCGGGAATCATGGGCAAACGTCATTGCGGGAAAGTCCGGGATCGGTCCCATCACCCGGTTTGACGCCTCAGCGTTCGCCTCCAGAATTGCAGGCGAGATTAAAAACTTTGATCCGTTGAAATATGTCGATAAAAAAGAAGTCCGGCGTTACGACAACTTTGCGATTTATGCGATGGCGGCAGCCCAGATGGCAATGGACGACGCGGCGCTGACCATTGGACCGGAGATTGCGGAAAGGGTCGGTGTCATCATTGGTTCCGCCATCGGCGGCGCCCAGTCGCTGGAAGACGGTGTTAGAACGCTTGCTGATTTCGGTCCACGTAAAGTTTCACCTTTCGGCGTTCCGGCCATCCTGGCCAATTTGGGTTCCGGTCATGTCTCCATGCGTTTTGGCGCTAAAGGTCCCATCAACTGTTCTGTAACAGCCTGTGCCGC
>CAYULE010000300.1:0-3366 GCA_964445385.1 uncultured Smithella sp. | reverse complement strand
GGAATTTATATTATTTTATTAAAAGCAAGGAAGATATTCTTTTCCTTGTTTTTGAAATGATTCACAAGCGGGAAACCGAACTGTTTGAACAGGAGGGGTTAATGAGCATGGATGATCCTGTCGAGCAGTTGAGAACATTCATTCACGAAATGATCGATTTCGGCTATGATTATGGCGATGAAATCCTGCTTTTATACCGGGAATCCAAGGCTCTTTCGAAACGCTTGCTTAAAGTAATTTTGGCGAGGGAAAGCAGAGTTGTCTCCTATGTCGAAGAAATCCTGCATAAGGGCATGGCGAGAAAAGTATTTTATTTTGAAGACGCCTCTTTCACGGCCAACATGATTGTTTACCAATTGTCGCTCTATCCCCTGCGTCATTGGAATATGAAAAAATGTCCCAAAGTAAAGCTGATTGAGCTGCTCGAAAAACAGATTTTGAAATCGGTCATGATTTAATTCTTTTCTGCCCTATTCAGAGATAAAAAAAGCCGGGAGTCACCTCCCGGCTTTTTTGTTGTGTAAGGGGTTGCATCAGGCAAGATATTTCTGGGGAATGCTGCGAAGAATATCTTCTGCTTCTTTAACGATGCCCTGCACCATATCATTGACTTTAGGCATGTCATTGATCCTCTGCGCCGCTTCACCGGCAGCCATCAGGGCCTTTTCCTTATCGCCGTCATATACAGCCTTAATGGATTCAACTTCAAACTGGATCAGAGACATATCCATTGTAGTGAAATCATCGGGGGTTCCCAAAAAAACACCGGGGGACTTCTGTAAGGTATTTTTAGCATGTTCATCACTGCGGGGTGTCTTTAACCAGCGGGCCGGTCCTACAAAGCCGCGGGCCACGAGTGTGCCGCGATCCTGAGCGGCGACAACGCCCTCTTTCCATATCTGGTGGAAATCACTTTCCTGGGTTGCGAGGAAGCGAGTGCCCATTTGAGCGCCATCGGCACCCAGAACCAGCGCTGCCGCCAGGGTCTTACCGTCGCAGTATCCACCAGCGCCAACGACCAGTGTTTTTTCGTCGGACACGGCCTCCACTACAGCAGGCAGAAGGATCATGGAGTGGACCGGTTCCCAGGAGGTATGGAATCCGCCTTCATGGCCGGAAGCCACGATGACGTCGACACCGGCCTTTTTGCAGCGCTGGGCGCCTTTAACGGAGGGCACCACATGCATCCAGGTAAACCCTGCGCCCTTGATCTTATCTTTCCATCCAACCGGGTCACCGGCGGAGGTAAAAATGACCTTGAAGTGATTCTTCATATCGGGATTTTCTTCCCGCACACGAATGGCCGTGTCGATCATAATGGTCGAATAGGGCTTTACTTCCGCTGAAACCATGACATTGATGCCAAATACACCACCCTTATCCTTAACGAGGCGATAGGTCCGCTTTAATACCTTTTCCATAACCGTCGCCATATCGTCATCCCAATCAGCCTCGCCACTTTCCACAAAAGCCTTGTAAATCCAGGGTTGATCATCCTTATTGAAAAGTCCGCTGGTGGAAAGAAGACCCAGAACGCCCGCATTGGCTGCCGCGACACAAAGGTTATTGTTGCTGAATGGACCCATGCCCGCCTGGATAATGGGATACTTGGTCCCGATCATCTCACAAAGTCTTGATTTAATCATGTAACATCTCCTTTATTTCATTTTCGCGCGTCTTAAGTAATCTTACTCATACAACGGGCGTTGTACGAACTTAATTGAACCGGTGTACCTTTGTCAAGTACTATTTTTATGGTTTTTCAGGGCAAATTCAAATACTGCTTGACAAAATTATTGTATATGACTACCAACAACAACGATCGTTGTATATTATTAATGTGTTAATCGAAAGGAACTATTATCACCATGAAGACAAGTAAAATCACTGTTTCGCGAGGAGAATTCAATGTCCGGGATCGGGGGAACAAGGACGGATTCCCCGTCGTCATGCTGCATGGATGGCCGGAAAGTTCTTATTGCTGGGAGGGCGTTACTGCCTTTCTGAATCCAAATCTACGCGTTATTGCTCCGGATTTGCGAGGCTTGGGTGACAGCGAACGGACCCTGGATGTTAAAGCCTATCAGAAAGTCGAACTGGCAAGGGATATGATTGATGTGATCGACGCCCTCGGAATCAATGAATTCTTCCTGGTTGGTCACGACTGGGGCGGCATTGTCGCCCAGGAACTGGCTTTACTCATTCCCGACCGGGTGAAAAAATTTGTCATCCTGAATATTCCCATCCTTACGAATTTCAAAGGAGCTGAAGAAGTTGCAAAAGCCATGATCGCCATGAAATATCTCCCCTACTGGTATCAGTATTTCCAGATGATGCCGATCCTGCCCGAGGTCATGATCAAGGGCAACGAACGCACCTGGGTCAGCTTTTTCTTCGGCAAGAAAGGCCAGCAAGGTATCATTCCAAAAGAAGCCATCGACGAATATGTCCGTTGCTACAGCATTGAAAATACACCGGCCACCGCAGCCTCTTTCTATCGTTCCATGTCCCTTGACGCTAAGCATTGGGCAACGCTTGCCGGAAAAAGGTTTACCATGCCGTCGCTCTACATCTACGGAAATGAGGACACGGTGATTATTCCGGCAAACATTACCCATCTTGAAGATTGCTTTGATTCTATTAAGGTAGAACAGATTAAGGCGGAACACTTTCTTCAGGAAGAGAAACCTGAAGAAGTTGCCTCGTTGATGAACACTTTTCTTCAGGTGCCTGCAACGGACAAGTAAGGATCAGTCTACATGGCGTCATTCCTTCACGAGGGAATGACGCCATATTTATAACAGATAATCGATAGTGAATTTTCTATTTCGACGGTTTTAGGCGATTATCCATCCCCGTGAAACCGCATTCGGGCTGATAGCAGGTGACATTCAGAAACTCGCATTTCTGTTTACAGACCGGACAGATTTCAGGCGGTTGAATTTCCACAATGGTATTGCCGCAATTGCTGCACTTCCATGTATTTTCGGGAAGGGTTACTTTATTTTCAGCCATTATCATTTCCTCCTGATTTTTTTCAGTAAATCTAACACGAAATCAATAATATATGCGAATATATTTTGGCAATCGAATAAACTTGAAATAAATGGCAACTTTCGGTAAACAAGTACACTCTTACGACTCAGGGGAATTTCATGGTAAAAAAAGCAAAAACAAATGATCTGGCCGGACTCTCACTTTTAGGATCCGGCAAAACCGTAAAGCCTGTCCGGAAACTGGAAACATTTCCCAATCATTCCAAACGTAACTACACCGTCACCCTGTCTACCGAAGAATTCACCTGTGTCTGCCCGATGACCGGCCAGCCGGATTTCGCCAAAATAAACATCCAGTATATCCCCGACA
>CAYULE010000299.1:0-3378 GCA_964445385.1 uncultured Smithella sp. | reverse complement strand
CCCCACACTGGATTTGAAGTCCAGGAGGCCCACCAGTGACCTTGGCACTTCCTTGGAAAATTCGTACGGACCCTTTTAACTTTAAAAGGGTCCGGCTGTCAACTTGCAAATGATTTTAGTGAAAAAATTACGAGATGATATCCAGCAAAGATTTTTGCATTTCTTCGGCGGTTCTAACGGTGATCATGTTGGATTCATAAGCATATTGTGTGACCATCTGATCAACAAACTCTTCTTCCAGCGACACATTGGAGGATTCCCGTTCTTCACCGGTTTTTTCGTTGGTTCCCAGCGGGATACCCGGTGTTTTGATCTGTTCAATCGTTACCTGCACACCGCCGGAAGGGGCTTCCTGTAAATTTACCCGGCTTTTTTTGAATTTATCCGTATTGACATTGGCAATATTATTGGCGTTTACATCCAACTTTATATCGAAAGCTTTGAGGGCCGAAAGTGCTATTCCAAATGCTGATGACATCATGTTTCCTCCTTGTGTCCTTGTATGTAATCGGAAACAGACTGAAGAAACTTAAATATCAGTTTAGTTTGAGTAATTCTTCCGGTTTATCAAAAAGATAATCGGGTTGGGATGCCGCCATTTTTTCTTTGCTGTGCCAACCCCAGGTAACACCAACGGTTTTAACGCCGGCCTGTTTTCCTTCTTTAATATCGCCGGTCGTGTCGCCAATGTAATAAATATCCTGAAGCGTGACATCATATTTTTTGATAACATGAAGAATCTTGTCTTTTTTACTGAACATGAAATCCGAACCCAGAACATCCGAGAAAATTCCGTTAAAATCATAAAGGCGCAGCGCTTCGGTAATGGTCGGGGTATCGTTGGATGAAATAACAATCATGGGATGATTTTTCTTCAATTCTCTTAAAACCGGCCGGATCGCGTCAAAAGGCTTCATGGCGGCGTAATCCACCCCCGCAAGAATATCAGCGGAAGCGGAAATAAATTTATCCATGTTAATGCCCTGCTGCACAAGGGATTCATAAAAATTGCCATCAAATAGTTCGAGAAATTCAGCCCTGCCGCGCGTCAGCGGCTGCCCGATTTGTTTTAGACAATCGGTCACCGTCTTTTCATAGACATCAAGCGAATCCACCAACACACCGTCAAAATCAAAAAGTAGTAAATTCATGATCACCTGTTTTCTGTTCGCAAACGGGCAATTGCTTTGGAGTAAGGCCTGGTCATAATTCCTTTTTCCGTAACGATTGCCGAAATCAATCGGGCAGGCGTAACATCAAATGCCGGATTGTAAACCTTCATGTTCCGGGGCGCCGTCCGGACGCCGCGAAAGTGCGTCACTTCATCGGCCTGTCTTTCCTCAATGGGAATCTCCGAACCCGTCTGGAGAGAAAAATCAAATGTGGAAAAAGGCGCTACGATATAAAAAGGAATCCGGTGCGCCCGGGCCAGAACGGCGAGAGAATAGGTGCCGATTTTATTGGCCGCGTCTCCATTTGCGGCAATACCGTCCGCGCCGACAATGATCTTATCAACTTTACCCTGCTGCATCAGGAAGCCCGCCATGTTGTCACAGATCAGCGTGGCAGGTATTCTTTCTTTTCTCATTTCCCAGGCGGTAAGCCTTGCCCCCTGCAATACCGGCCTGGTTTCATCGATATAAACATGCAGCTTCTTGCCCTGCCCGCAGGCTGCACGGATGACACCCAGCGCCGTTCCATAACCGGCCGTACCCAATGCCCCGGCATTGCAATGCGTCAGGATGTTGTCTCCATCTGCAAGCAGTATGCTGCCAAGTTGCCCCATCTGTTTGTTGATTTCGATATCTTCGGTGCAAATGCGCTTGGCTTCCCTTATTAATTCACCGGCCAGATTTTGCTTTCCCGAAAGGATGGCCTCATTAAGATATTTTTTCATCCGTTCCAGCGCCCAGAAAAGATTGCGCGCGGTCGGCCGGGCTTTCGCGATTTCATCGCAAATGGTGTTAAATTTTTTTTGGAATTTACCGGTTGGCTCCGAAGCAATGGTCTGCGCGCCCAGTGCCGCACCCAGCGCGGCAGCCACACCAATAGCCGGCGCGCCGCGGACGGTTAAATCTTTAATGGCGGAAATAACCTGCCGGTAATCCGAACAGACCACCTGCCGCTCGCAAAGTGGCAGAGTATTCTGATCGATCATGACCACGGTGTTGTTGTTCCAGAAAACCGTTTTAATCATCATCAGGCAAGCATCTTTTTGAGCAAGTCGTTGACGAGTTGAGGATTGGCCTTACCCTGGGTCGCCTTCATCACCTGACCGACAAAGAAACCGAAGAGCTTTTCCTTGCCGCTCCGGTAATCCTTGAGTTGATTGGGATTGGCCTCGATGATCGCCGTGATGGTTTTAAGCAGTGCGCCTTCATCAGTAATCTGAACTAAACCTTTTTCTTTGATGATATCCTGCGGCGGCTTGCCGGTCGCGTACATGCCGCTGATCACTTCTTTGGCCATTTTACCGCTGATCGTCCCTTCTTCAATCAGGATAATCATGTCGGCAAGCGACCTGGCGGTAATGGGGCATTGGCGGATATCCCGTTTTTCATCATTGAGAAAACGCAGTACATCCCCCATCACCCAGTTACTGGCCTGTTTCGGTTTGCCGCAAAGTTTGACCACGTCTTCATAATACAGGGCCAGTGCTTTATCGGCCGTGAGCACACCCGCGTCATATGCGGGAATCTGATAATCTTTCACAAATCGTTCACGTTTGGCCAACGGAAGTTCCGGCATCTGGGCGCGGATTCCAGCCACCCAGGCTTCGTCCACTATCACCGGTACCAGATCGGGATCGGGAAAGTAACGATAGTCATGCGCTTCTTCCTTGCTGCGCATGGAATTGGTTACACCCTGCGCGTCGTCCCAAAGGCGCGTTTCCTGAATAATTTTCTGGCCGTTCTCCACCAGATACTGCTGACGCTTGATTTCATACTCCAGCGCGCGCTGCACATTGCGGAAGGAATTCATATTCTTGAGTTCCGTGCGGGTACCGAATTCCTTCTGCCCCACAGGCCGGATGGACACGTTGGCGTCGCAGCGGAAAGAACCTTCTTCCATATTGCCGTCGCAGATTTCCAGATACACCAGAATTTCATGCAGGCGTTTGAGGTATTCCGCCGCCTCTTCCGCCGAGCGGATATCCGGCTCGCCGACAATTTCAATAAGCGGCACACCGGTGCGGTTTAGGTCAACATAACTGGAAGGATTATTTTCATCATGAATCAACTTGCCCGCGTCTTCTTCCATGTGAATGCGGGTGATGCCGATCTTTTTTTGTTCTCCATTGGCCTCAATCAATATATGGCCATGTTCCGCCAGCGGATAGGCGTATTGTGAAATCTGATAGCCCTTGGGCAGATCGGG
>CAYULE010000298.1:1893-3399 GCA_964445385.1 uncultured Smithella sp. | reverse complement strand
GGCCAGGTGCTGGTCATCCTTGAATAACCACTGCATGTCATGCCAGATAAAACAGCCAAACAGCAAATTTAATCGGAGAAATTGTTTGACTAACCCCTGGCGACATAATAATGACCTCCGGATCTTAATGGATTGGATAGAGATGAAGGACAAGTATCTATACATTGAAACATTCGGTTGCCAGATGAACGTGCACGACTCCGAGCAAATGGCTGTTTTGCTTGCCGGCATGGGTTATACGCTGACCGACGATTCACAAAAAGCGGATTTGATTCTGATCAACGCCTGCTCGATTCGGGAAAAAGCAGAACAGAAGGCTTTCAGTGAACTGGGGCGTTTAATTCAGTTCAAGGCTCAAAATCCGGAACTGATTGTCGGTTTTGGCGGCTGCCTGGCGCAGCATCTGGGCAAGAAAGTCTATAGCAGGGCGCGGGCGGTTGATCTGGTTTTCGGCACCCATAATATTCATCGTCTGCCGGAAATGGTTGCCGCTGTTCAAAAGGATCGCAAGAAAATCACGCAAACCGATTTTTCCACAAGGATCATGTCTCTTAATATTTTCGCGCCGCCTCCCCCGGGATCGCTTTCCGCTTTTGTATCTATCATGCAGGGCTGCGACAATTATTGTACTTACTGCGTGGTGCCCTATCTTCGTGGGCCGGAAATGAGCCGGCCGCCGGAGGACATTATCGACGAAATTCAAAAGCTGACGAAGCATGGTGTAAAAGAAGTGACGCTTTTGGGGCAGAATGTGAATTCTTATGGAAAAAAAATGGATCACGGCTGCAATTTTGTTTCTTTGATTAAAAAAATTAATGAAATAGAGGGCATTAACAGAATCCGCTTCACAACGTCGCATCCCAAGGATTTATCCGATGAGTTAGTTGCCTGCTTTGCCGACGTGCCGAAGTTATGCGAGCATATTCATATGGCGGTTCAGTCCGGATCCAATCGCATTTTAAAGCTGATGAATCGGGGGTATGCCGCCGAAGACTATCTGGAAAAAGTTGAAAAATTGCGACGTGTCTGTCCGCACATCAGCATTACGTCCGACATCATTGTCGGCTTTCCCGGAGAGACACAAAAAGATTACCAGGAAACCATTAATCTAATGGATAAAATCAGGTTTGACTTGCTTTTTTCGTTCAAATATTCTGAACGTAAAGGAACTGCCGCCGAGAAATTGACAGGAAAAGTGCCGGAGACTGAAAAAACGGAGAGACTGAAAGAATTACAAGCTTTGCAGGATCAGCACACACAGGAGAAAAATTCGGCGTTGGAAGGAAGTGTTCAGGAAGTGATGGTGGAAAGTCGAAGCAGGAACTCTGAACACGACATAATGGGACGGACGCGTTCCTGGAAAATTGTCAATTTTAAAGGCGGACTGGAATTAATCGGCGGAAAGGTTAATGTGGAAATCACACGCGGATATTTGCATTCATTACGGGGAAAGATTGTGAAAACGTGAAGAACATCGGGGGATGCTGCCGGAGGTAAAGACATCCG
>CAYULE010000298.1:0-1793 GCA_964445385.1 uncultured Smithella sp. | reverse complement strand
GTAAAGACATCCGGATTGACCATTGATCCGTTTACGCCTATACTCATTGTCATCCTGAAAGACCTTCAGGAAAACAAGGCTTTTGATCTGACGGAGATTGATTATGAAATTCGTAATAATAGGCGGAGATGCGGCCGGTATGAGCGCTGCCAGCCGCGCGAAAAGAAATGAACCTGAGATTGATGTAACGGTGCTGGAACAGACTCAAGACGTTTCGTACAGCGCGTGCGGAATGCCTTACAACATTGCCAATCCCGACCGGGGTCTGGACGATCTTGTTGTCAGACACGCACATGAATTTCGCGAAAAACAGGGCATTGATCTGAGCACGGGGCATTGCGTCGAGAAAATTGAGCCTTCTTTAAAAATAGTTTCCGGGAAAACAATTAAAGGAGATGAATTTCAATTATCTTATGACAAACTGCTGATTGCAACTGGAGCTTCCCCCATTATTCCTCAACTACCGGGTTTTGATCTTCCGGGTGTATTGGCTTTGAAAAACTTGGATGACGGAAGAAAGATCAAAAATTTCATTGCGACCAATCATGTAAAAAACGCTGTTATTATTGGAATGGGATATATTGCACTGGAAATGTGCGAGAGCCTTCGGTCAAGAGATATTGATGTCGCTATGATTAAATCGCGTCCGGTTCTTCTGCCCTGGATGAACGAAAGGCTTTCCAACACGATCAGGCAAGAGTTGGAAGACAATCAAATAGGAATACATGATGGTCACGCGATTGAGCGCATTCAACAAACGGACAATGGCCTGAAGGTTGTATGTGCCGACATGGAACTGGAAGCCCCCATGGTGATCGTGGCCGTCGGGGTTAGGCCGAACAGTAAAACCGCCAAGTCCGCGGGCCTTGCGATAAATGCGGACCAGTCCATTGCCGTGGATAAAACCCTCCTTACCTCCGATGAGCATATATACGCCGCCGGAGATTGCGCCGATGCCTATCACGTCGTTACCGGAAAAAAGACATGGATTCCTTT
Organism: uncultured Smithella sp.; assembly: GCA_964445385.1. Classification (GTDB taxonomy): domain Bacteria; phylum Desulfobacterota; class Syntrophia; order Syntrophales; family Smithellaceae; genus UBA8904. The sequence continues at coordinate 797 of CAYULE010000298.1, read as the reverse complement.
GGCTCTAAGGGCAAACCGCGCGGGCTGGGCCGCCGCCGACAACGTAACCGGTAGAAAGGTAGAGCTTGAAGGCATCTCCGGAACCGCGGTTTTTAAGGTGTTTGACATACAGGTAGCTCGCACAGGTCTCACCCTGTCTGAATCGAAAGAAGCGGGGTTCGATCCCGCGGAGGTTATAATCACCAGCAGAAGCCGCGCCCACTCGCATCCGGGGAATACCCCTATCGGCGTTCAGATGATTGGTGATCGGATTACCGGCCGGCTTTTGGGTGTCCAGATGGTGGGCAAGGAAGGCGTGGCTCACAGAATAAATGCTCCCGCCGTGGCTTTGCATCGAAAAATGACGGTTGAAGAATTCAGTCAATGCGATCTGGCATATGCCCCACCTTTCAGCCCAGTGTGGGACCCCATGCTTACAGCCGCCAATCAACTGCTGAAAGAAATGTGAATCCATTTAAAGCCCGACCGCAAAGCTTTTCAAGAATTCAATGACATACAAAACGGTATTTTCTATTCTTCCCCACATAAAAATGAAGTTCTAATGATAAGTTGCATTTCCGCTACCTGGTCGCGACAAAAGTTGCAGAAATGCGACTATATTTCACCAATGAGAAGTCCTCGCTTTCAGCAAGTTACCATTATCACTGATTCAATTGAATATTAGTCCGCTTGGCACTTTACTTGCTAGTTTACATAAGCATGAAAGAAAATGACAATACCTCCTCAAGCCGAAAAGGGATGGAAAAATGAAAATTGCCCTGTCGGTATGGAAAGATTGCATCTCCACGGTTTTTGAC
>CAYULE010000297.1:0-3408 GCA_964445385.1 uncultured Smithella sp. | reverse complement strand
ACAAAAACCCATCCGGCCAGGATCAAAAGTAAAATCAAAAAATCGTTCATTTTTACCTTCCTTTTTCAGATGCGGGAAGGCGGCAAACCCGCCTTCCCTTTAGTTATTAATTCAGGTACCTGTCAAACATAGCCGACAGTTGATTTTTGGATAACAAACCAATCTGCGTCTCCTGCACTTTACCGTTTTTAACCAACAGCAATGTCGGGATGCTCCGAACCCCATATTGCGATGCGGTTGCCGGATTATCATCCACATTCACCTTGACAATGTTGACCCTTTCACCATACTGGACGGCAAGTTCCTCCAGAACCGGGCCGATGGCCCTGCAGGGTCCGCACCAGGGAGCCCAGAAATCAACCAGCGTCGGCTTTTCTTCTTTTAGTACGACCGTACTGAAATTACTGTCATCCGCGTGTTTCACAAATTCTGCATTACTCATTTTGGTTTCTCCTTATTAAGGGTATTTTTTTCTCTTATGTTTGTAGTAAACAACTACTACCTTTTGGTTAAAAAAATACACCCTGATCGCTGAAGTTTCATTGATCTAAATCAACGTGAGGAGAATTTATTTATACAAAAATATCGCCAGGCAGATAAATGATACTGGTCTGTTCACGGAAGTTGCTTCAGAAAGAGAACTCCCGCTTAAGAATCGCACATGAACACTTCTGCCCCTTATCAACCTTAACAAATATACCGGGAATATGCGTTCTTTCCGGGTTAATTTTACTTAAATGTCGGTCTTTTGGGCAACAGTTGCATATACTTGATCTCGGACTGAGTCTCTTCATATCGGAAACCCAGTATGTCCCGCATTGAAATAATGCCTACCACCCTTTTGCCATCCGCTATCGGGATATGTCTAATTTTTTCCTTCTTCATTGTGTTGATGGCGTAATCCAAATCGTCATCCATCGCTGCGATGACAACTTGTTTGGTCATGATATCCGCGATTTTTTTGTTTATAAAGTCTGCGCCGAGCACGAAGCACTTTCTCACGATGTCCCTTTCAGTGATAATTCCAACCAATTCATCCTTGTCATTGCAGACCGGAAGTGCTCCCTTATTGTTCTCAACCAGCTTCTGAATCGCCGCCGAAACAAATTCATCCGGCCCGACCGTGATTAACGCATGACTTTTGAATCCCATGGCCCTTAACATTTCCTGAATCTTCATATGCTGCCTCCTTTTGAGTTAAAATAACTATCACCTGCTTATTTCACAACTGCCGAATGCCCCAAACTGGTTCCCTTTTTATCAATAATCGACTCTGTTGCTCTTTTACGTTTGCGTTAAAGGGTCTTCATCCACAACCTCTTTTTCTTTTTCCAAAGGACACATCTTGTTCTTAAAGAACTCAAAGTACAGCAAGGGAATGACAATCAATGTGAGCATGGTTGAGGCCACAGCCCCGAACATCATGGCGATGGCCAGCCCCTGGAAGATGGGATCGAAGAGCATCACGAAGGACCCGACAACGACGGCGGCAGCCGTCAGCACGATGGGCCGGAAACGGACTGCACCGGCCTGGATCAGTGCCTGACGCAGGTCTCCCTTGTCGTGCCATTCCATCTGGATAAAATCCACAAGCAAAATCGAATTTCGCACAACGATCCCCGCCAGGGCAATGAAGCCGATCATGGATGTTGCCGTGAAAAAAGCTCCGAATACCCAGTGGCCGGGCAAAATTCCCACGAGCGTCAGGGGAATGGGAGCCATGATAACCAGCGGTGTCACAAAACTCCTGAACCAGGCTACAACCAGAATATAGATGATGATGAGCACCGCGGCAAAGGCTACACCCAAATCCCGAAAGACCTCGTAGGTGATGTGCCATTCCCCATCCCATTTCATGGAATAACGTCCTTCCAGCCAGGGTTGCGTTGTGTAAAACTGCTCCAGCTCATACCCTTCGGCAAGTTTCATTTTTTCGATGTCCGACTTCATTTTCAGGATGGCGTAAACGGGGCTCTCTTCGGTTCCTGCCACGTCACCTGTCACGTAGGTTACTTTTTTCAAATTCTTATGGTAGATCGTTTTTTCCTCAATCCCCTCCCTGGTCTTGACCAACTCCGCCAGAGGGATGAGTTTACCCGACGGGGAGGGAATGGCCACGGATTGAAGAGAAGCCAGATTTGCACGCTGCTCCTGCGGCAGGCGCAGAAAAATATCGACAGGTTCCTTCTCTCTATCCATGTGAACAAGGCCGCCCGTGGCTCCCGACAAGGCAATCCTGAGACTCCTGGCGATCGCCTCTGTGCTGATCCCGCTATCGGCTGCCTTTTCCTGGTCAACCTCAAACAGGATCTTGCGCTGATCGGCCTCAACGAGCCAGTCGATATCAACAACCCCGGAAGTCTTTTCAAAGATGCCCCGCACCTTTTTGGCAATTTCAATCTGACGCGATGTTTCCGGACCGTAGATTTCCGCGACAAGGGTGCTCAAAACCGGGGGCCCCGGCGGAAGTTCCGCCACTTTGATCCGGGCGCCATAACGATCCGCAATGTGCTTCAATTCGGGCCGCATCCGTTTGGCAATATCGTGACTTTGGTCCTTGCGGTCACCTTTAGAGACAAAATTAACCTGGATGTCGGCGACATTGCTTCCCTGCCGCAAGAAATAATGGCGAACCAGACCATTGAAATTGTATGGCGATGCCGTGCCCACGTAAGCCTGGTAATCCGTCACTTCCGGCACTGTTTTCAAATACTCGGACAGATCCCGGGTGAGAGCGGCTGTTTCTTCCAGCGTCCTTCCTTCGGGCATGTCGATGATCACCTGCAACTCACTCTTGTTGTCGAAAGGCAGCATCTTCATGGTAACTTTTTTCAGCGGTACGAGGACAAAGGCCAGAAGAAGCAGGACGCCGATAGCCGCAAAGGCAATCAGACGCTTTTTCCGAACATCAATCAGGGGCCCCAGCAGTTTCTCATAGAAGCGGGCCAGACCTTGTTTTTCTTCTTCATGACCCAGGCCATGGCGAACGTTTTTCAAGACGATATAGGCCAGCCAGGGGCTGACGATGAAAGCGACCAGAAGGGAAAAAACCATGGCCGCCGATGCGCCCACGGGAATGGGCTGCATGTAGGGTCCCATCAGCCCCGAGACAAAGGCCATGGGCATCAGGGCCGCAATCACCGTAAACGTCGCCAGGATGGTCGGGTTGCCCACCTCGTCCACGGCATACACGGCTGTGAGCGGCTGAATCTTGTGCATCCGGAAGTGGCGGTTGATATTTTCCACAACCACAATCGCGTCGTCGACCAGGATGCCGATGGAAAAGATGAGCGCGAACAGCGTCACGCGGTTCAAGGTATATCCATAGAGATAGTTGATCAAAAGCGTCAACGCGAGCGTGACCGGAACAGCGACGGCCACCACGATGGATTCCCGCCAGCCCAGAAA
>CAYULE010000296.1:0-3427 GCA_964445385.1 uncultured Smithella sp. | reverse complement strand
TTTTACCTCTCCGCCACCTTGATCTTTGTCCCGTCTTTCAGGTCTTTGGGTTTGAGTGCCACACGTTCGCCCGGTTTCAGGCCGGAGATCACTTCCTGCATATCCCCCAACTTGACGCCGGTGGTGACGGCTCTTTCGCGCACTTTGTCGCCTTCGATCAAATAAACCACGCTTTTCTTCCCCCGGCTGGCCAGTGCGGTCTGATTGACGGCCAGTCTGGGTTTGAGTTCTTCGCCTGCAAGTTCGCGGGAAAGAAATGACACCTTCGCGCTCATGTCCGGAAGCATCCGCTTGTCTTTGTCGATAAAGCGCACTTTAACCATGACGGTTGCTTTGGCGCGGTCCACGGTCGGCACAATGGCGTGCACCACGCCGCGGAAGCGAAGGTCTGCCAGGGCGTCAAGCTGAACATTGCAGGGCTGACCGACTTTAATCAAGGTAATGCTGGTTTCGGAAACATCGACTTCGACTTGCAGCGAATCCATATCGGCCAGGGTGACCACGGCGGCCTTGGACGTGGTTGACGCGCCCAGCGGGGTAACGATGTCGCCCACATCGGCGTTCTTCGTCAGGACCACACCGTCAAACGGCGCGCGGATCAGGGTGTAATCAAGATTTGCCTCGGCGCCCGAAAGAGCGGCAACGGCCGATTCCACAGCGGCGGCCGCTCCTCTCACGGCCTCCTGTGAACGCAGGTAGCGGGTGCGGATGGCGTCATATTCCGTTTGAGAAACCGTGCCGCTGGCGATCAGTTTTTTATAGCGGTCATGATCTTTTTGAAGATTATCGCGCTCCACCATGGTCTGTTTCAGCATCGCCCGGGCGTTGGCCAGATTGCCCGTGACCTGACCCTTGATAGCGGTAACATCGGCGCTTTCCATCCGCGCGAGAATCTGTCCCTGCTTGACGATGTTGCCTTCTTCAACCATGAGCGCCGTCAAACGGCCGGTCATCTTGGAGGCCACCGAAGCTTTGCGCTGGGCGACGATATAACCGCTGGCATTTAAAACGGATAAAGACTGCGCGGGATAAACCAGCGAAACGGTTGTCACGTCGACAGTGACCGTCGGAGCGATCACACCCAGCCGGTAAAGGCCGGCGCCGATGATCAACAGGGCAACCAGCGCTGCAATAATGAAGGGTTTCTTTTTGCGGCCGGCCGTGACGCTTTTTTTGGCCGACTGATCGATTTTCAGCTTACTTAAATCTTCTTGCGGCATGATCTTCTCTCTAGGATCAGATTTTTAAACTTGTATCGCTAACTCATAACAGAACTTTGCCAAATTTGCCACAAGGATGAAAGTGCCCGCCTGCTTTTTTCTTCCTTGACTTTATGGGGTTATGTTTCCATAATCAAATTATTGTGATCACCAAGATGTATAACGGTTTGCCTTGTCTGGAAGTATCAATAGCGGCCACGATTCCGGCCACTTAACGGATGGAAAGCATATGATGCCGACCAAAAGTATCAAGCCGACGGAAAGCCCCTATCCCTGGTTTGTCAAAACCAGGAATCTGACCTTGCTGATCCTGGTCCTTTTCCTTCTCTTTGCCGCAATCGCTTACACGTTGTGTTACAAGTATTATCAAAACCATGCGCAACAAGCGCTCCAGGATGACCGCATTGCCGCCGACATGTTTGCGCTGATTCTTGAAGAACACTTTCAGCGGATTGTCAAAACCATGGAATCATACGCCCATCGCCCTTTACTGATCCGCGCCATCCGGAGCAAAGATACCGCAAAGATCAAAGCGCATTTAAACGATTTGTGCCGGAACAATTCCGGGATCGACAGTGTTGTCGTTACGGACAGAGACGGCACGTACCTGATCGCTCAACCCGTCCGGCCGGATGTGATCGGGATGAACTTTGCTCATCGTGACTGGTATCAGGGCGTCAGCCGGGAATGGAAACCCTATATATCGAACGCGGCGTTGAGGCTTACGGCGGAAAAGGACACGGCGATCTATCTTGCCGTCCCGATTTTTGAAGACGACGGAAAGGTAATCGGTATTTTACTCAATACGCAGCGGGCTGTCACCCTGGCGAAAACCATCCGGCGCGCGCCACTTTCGGCAGGATCGTCTGTCACCGTCACCGACCGTAACGGCGTCATCATTTACAGCAGCCGTTATGCTTATACAAAGGCGCTGACGAAATATCCGTTTCATGATTTTTTGAAAGACATCAAAAAAGGCGGGGCTCAAACCATTTTCGTTATGGATCCGCCGGCAGACGGTACAAAACGTTATATCTCGTTTGCGGCAGTTGCGGGTATCGGCTGGCGCGTTTCCGTAGGCCGGGATCGAAGCGATATTTTGTCCACCTCGACGGCTTATTTTGTCCAGACGGCAGCGCTGTATGTTCTTTTGTTTCTGACGCTCACCATGCTGCTTCTATATTTCAAAAAGCGCGCGACGGTTCAAATAGCCGAAAGCACAAGGGTGGTTCGAAAAGACCTGCTGGTTGCCGAAACACGTTTTCGTGAGCTTTTCGACCATATGAGCAGCGGAGTGGCCATCTATTCCGCCGTGAATGACGGTGAAGATTTTATCATCACGGATCTGAACGCGGCCGGGCAGAGGATTACCCGCGTTCAAGAGGGTTTTGCCGGCAAAAGCGTTCGCGAAGTGTTTCCGAGCGTTCAGAAATTTGGTCTGTTTCAGGTTTTTGGGCAGGTGTGGCGCACGGGTGTCGCCGTATCCCACCCCACTTCCATGTATGAGGATCAGCATCTTTCCTTCTGGGCGGAAAACTACGTTTACAAACTGCCGTCGGGGCATGTTGTCGCCATCTTTGATGATGTGACCGAGCTCAAACAGGCGGAAATTGAGCGTTTGCAGCTCACGAATATCATCGACAGCAGTTTTAATGAAATTTATGTCATGAATGCGGCAACGCTCCGGTTCGAATACGCGAATCAGAGCGCGTTAAAAAACATTGGTTACACGGCGGAAGAAATAAAAAACTTAACGCCCTTTGATCTTAATAGTGAATTCCCGGACGAGATCGCCCGAAAAATGATCCAGCCGCTGATCACACAGGAAAAACAGTATCTTGTTTTAGAGACGGTTTTTAAGAGAAAAGACGGCACACACTACCCGGTTCAAATCAATCTGCAACTTTACCGGCAGGGGGAAAGAAGTGTTTTTTACGCCCTCGTCAACGACATCACCGAACGCAGGCTGGCGGAAGATGCCCTGCGGGAAAATGAGCGAAGATTAAGAGAAGCTCAGGAAATGGCCCATCTGGGTTTCTGGAGCTGGAACATCAAGACAGGAAATGTCGAATGGTCCGATGAAGTATTTCGAATATTCCATCTTGATCCCAAAGAATTCCGGCCGCAAATTGAGTCCATTCTTGCTTTATCGCCATGGCCCGAGGATCATCAGCGCGATCAGGAACTCATCCGCCGGGCGATTGAAA
>CAYULE010000295.1:0-3430 GCA_964445385.1 uncultured Smithella sp. | reverse complement strand
GTGGATTATCACCCGGGGGGACAACCCTCGGCGGTGAAGGGTTATGTGATGGCGCAGGATTCTGAGTACGAGGCGCCTGTGGCCCCGCTGCAGGTTCAACCTCCTCGCCGGCGGCAGGCTCAGCATCCAATTCTCGCATGGGAGTGTAGCTGTTACAGCAATAGGTTCTCACATTGAAACTGCCGTCAGTAATATATCCGTCACCGGCCGGCAAAAGAATTGATGATTTTTTACGAAAAATTTTACCATCTTTTCTATAATCCACGTACACCCGCGTGGATTTCTCTAATTTGCCAATTTGAGCATTGCCCCAATTAAAATTTGCAAAATGCGCTTTCAGCACCGGATCGCTGTCTACTGTCTTGCGAAAATCGTCGATAGAATGAATGGAGTCCTTTTGACAAAGCCCGAACCATTTTCCATTTGCTTCGTAATTGGCATCTGGAAAATCCTCTTGAACGGGCTTCTGTTTAGCGGCTGATTCATTTTGTGTTTTGTTTTCCGGCTTTTTTGACTGAAACGAGGGCTTTACAAACATATACAAAGCCACACTGATGGCAGTGATGACTAAGATAATGATAATAAATAATGCAGGTTTTCGTTTCATCGTATCAACTGAATTCAAACTTTATGTGACTAATCCACCAAGTGCTACATATGCTCTTTTTTACGGTAAATAAATTTAGGCATATTGCACATTTTTTATAGTAATCAAGGCAACATGTCAATCACTATTTCCGGCTTATCCTATTGGAGCGGGCGACCGGGCTCGAACCGGCAATGTCCAGTCCGGGGAGCTGGAAAAATAGTTTTTCCTTGGTTGTACCTTTATCCATCTTTAAATTGTTGAATGATAAAAAACATAATATATATAAAATGTTAACATTTATATTGTCCTCCCGAAGCGTTAACAATTGATGCGACATCCTGTGAGACCTTTGAAAAATACCACTTTTCTGTCATTCCCGCGTATACCCTATAGGGCACAAGTGCGGGAATCTATAAGCTCCCGATAAGACTGGATTCCCGCCTGCGCGGGAATGACAATGTTGTTGTTTTTTTGCAGTTGTGCAAAGCTCTCCCTGTTCATATCCCTTGACAGCAGATCATGCAAAATGTAATGCAAAAAACAGTCGTTGCGGAGGTACTTTGCCCAAATGAAAAGAATCATGAATGGACAGGAAGGGCTATCGCGCGATTCATCGAAGACAAGGTTTCAAAAAACAATATCAGGCGATAAATAAAAGTAATCAGAACCAGTCCTGATTTGCGATTGCAGATGAAGTGTTTTTGCCTGCAATAAGATACCTCTTGTCAATCTACTATAAACGATATCCGGAACAAATGAGATTTAATTGCATGAGCGATACATACAAAAAAATGCTGGGATTTATTCCCGAATCCATAACGACCGATCAAGCCAAAGATACAGGCATGGCTATGGTTCTTATTTGCCTGTTAATTGCTTTTTTTGCGGACATCCATTTTTTTTATGTCCCGGCCATCGGGCTGCTTTTCGTGAATATGATATGGCCGAACTTATATAAGCCGGTGGCGAAGATATGGTTTGGCCTTTCACATGTAATGGGCTTTGTCATGTCCAGGGTCATTTTAAGTATCATTTTTGTCGTATTGGTGCTGCCTGTTGGTCTGGCCAGAAGAGTAATCGGCAAGGATTCCCTGCAGTTAAAAAAGTGGAAAAAAGATCATGCCTCAGTTTTCAAGACACGGGATCATGAATTTACATCCGAAGATATTAAACATCCATATTAAGTGAGGAGAGACGCATGGATTTTTTTAATGATTTGTGGGGTTTCTTAAAGGTTAGAAAGAAATTCTGGCTGCTGCCGCTGATATTGACGTTACTTTTATTTGGCGCATTAATCGTCTTCGCCGGTGGATCGGCAATCGCTCCTCTCATTTATACATTATTTTAGAGGTAAAATATGTCAGGGGCCATTTTGGGTATATCGGCTTATTATCACGATAGTGCCGCCGCGCTTCTTATTGACGGCAAAATAGTCGCGGCAGCGCACGAAGAACGTTTTACCCGTGAAAAACACACCAGTGAATTTCCGCACCACGCGGCAAAGTATTGCCTGGAAGAGGGCGGTCTGCAAATCGGTGATCTGGATTGCATAGCCTTTTACGACAAACCCTATCTCAAATTTGAAAGGCTTCTGGAAACCTATCACGCCTTCACTCCCCGGGGGCTGAGAAGCTTTACATCGGCGATTCCCGTCTGGATTAAAGAAAAGCTTTTTATGCGAAAAATGCTTAATGACGGCATCGCCAAACTTGGGCAGGGTAAAGTAAAATTACTCTTTCCCGAGCATCATCTTTCTCATGCCGCAAGCGCGTTTTATCCTTCACCTTTTGAAGAAGCGGCCATTCTGACCATCGACGGCGTCGGCGAGTGGGCAACCGCCGCCATTGGCTCGGGCAAAGGTCATTCCATAAAAATCATGCGGGAACTGGATTTTCCGCATTCACTGGGGTTGCTGTATTCAGCCTTCACTTATTATTGCGGCTTTAAGGTCAACAGCGGTGAATACAAACTCATGGGGCTTGCGCCTTACGGTCACCCGGATGCTGAACAAACCCATGCCTTCAAAAAGAAGATTGTTGATCACCTGGTGGATATCCGTGAGGATGGTTCATTGCTCCTGAACATGGACTATTTCAATTACGCGACCGGCCTGACCATGTGCAATGATAAAAAATGGTTGCAACTATTCGGCATTTCCAAAAGAGAACAGGAAAGTGAACTGGACCAGGCTTATATGAATCTGGCGCTGGCGATACAACAGGTTACGGAAGAAATCGTTTGTCTGCTGGCTCAAACGGCAAAAGAACTAACGGGCAGCAAATATCTGGTCATGGCGGGCGGTGTGGCGCTCAATTGTGTGGCCAACGGTAAGCTTTTGCGCCAGGGCATCTTCGAAGATATCTGGATACAACCGGCGGCAGGAGATGCCGGCGGTGCGCTGGGCGCCGCCTACGCGGCATGGCATATTGGACAGGACAAACCCAGGCAAATTGTGCAAGGCCGGGATGCGATGCAGGGAGCCTATCTTGGCCCGGAATTCGGGTCCGATGATATCAAGCGAATGGCCAAAAAATATAAAGCGCCTTATGTATACTATGATGATTTTGAAGGACTCTGCAATATCGTGAGCGGCCTCCTAGAGCAGGGTATGGTCATCGGCTGGTTTCAGGGACGAATGGAATACGGTCCGCGCGCGCTCGGAAACCGCAGCATTTTGGGGAATCCCTGTCTGCCGGATACACAGAAAAAACTCAACCTGAAAATAAAGTATCGGGAAGGCTTCCGCCCTTTTGCGCCATCGGTTCTGGAGGAAGACATCGCCGAATACTTTGATCTGGATCGTCCGTCACCCTATATGCTGCTGGTGGCGCCGGTCCAGGC
>CAYULE010000294.1:0-3432 GCA_964445385.1 uncultured Smithella sp. | reverse complement strand
TGACCGCATGGATTTTCTGCACCATGTTGACCGGGTTGAGCAAATCCGTTTCCCGGGTGCCTGGCGCCCCGCCGCGAACATCCACGCCGGCTGTTGCGCCGTCTTTACAGAGAACAACCGTGCAGCCGGTTGCAGCATCCAGATTCTGCGCATTGCCAACTTCAATGCCTTCAATGTCGGTAAATTCAATTTGTTTTATCATGCCATTCTTCCCCGGATAATTAATTTGCAATACCAAAACAGCTATACTTATTCCGCCTCCGTGTCAAACAGTTCAAACATCGTTTTTTCTCCTGATTCACTTCCGTCAGGCCATGGATCCGCATCGGCATCAACAATGAACGCTTTGCACTATCAACAACTAAAGTATTGAATTATTAATACTCATTTGCTAACTTGAAATCATTGCGTATCCCGTCACTGATTCATTAACGTACTTCCGTATTCAAAGGCAGGTCGAATGAACAAACAGGACAAGACAAATCGCGAATGGATCGAAGAAATATCCTCCTTAAAACAAAGAAACCAGGAACTGGAAGAAACGGATGCCCGGCACAACCTCATGCAGGAAGCGCTGAGGGTCAGTGAGGAACGATTTAAATCCATTGTTTCTACGAGCCAGGAGTGGATTTGGTCCATAGACATTGAAGGCTTCCACACATTCAGCAATCCTGCCGTCTTGAATATCCTGGGGTATCATCCCGATGAAATTGTCGGACATAACGCATTTCATCTCCTCCACAAAGAAGACTTTCCGAAGGTAAAAGCGCTTTTAGCGCAGTCAGTTGAACAAAAAACCGGATGGCCGAATTTCGTTGTCCGATGGAAACACAAGAATGAAACCTATCGATATCTGGAAAGCAATGCTGTGCCGATGTTTGACAACACGGGTGCTTTGATAGGGTTTCAAGGTTCCGACCGCGACATCACGGAACGTATGCTTATGCAGGATAAACTAAGCGAAAGCGAAGCCCGCTTCAGGGCTCAATATCAAAACAACCCCACACCTGCATTCACTTGGCGAAAGGCAGGAGACACGTTCATTCTCGAAGATTACAACGCCGCCGCCAGTATCCTGACAAAGGGAGATATTGTAAAATATCTGAATATGACGGCGCTGGAAATGTATAAAAACCGACCGGATATTCTTGCTGATATGAATCGCTGTTATGAGGAAAAAGGTGTCGTACAGAGAGAATTGCGATCTGAAAGTTTCCACCATCCACGAATCATGATTGCCACATGGTCCTTTGCTCCGCCGGATATGCTTATTGCCTATCTGGAAGACATCACCCGGCGCAAGCAGGCGGAAGGGGCGTTACGCAACAGCGAAGAGCAACTGCGTGTCTTGAGCGAGAACATTGCCGACGGAATGGTTTATCAGATCAACAGCGGCAAAGACGGGCAACAGCGATTGTTTTCTTATCTGAGTCCCGCCATAGAAGATCTCCATGGTTTGAAAGCGGAAGACGTTAAGCTCGATCCCTCTCTCATTTATGATCAGATTGACGAGGCTTACCGCCCGTTAATCGTGGAAGCCGAATCCAGGGCCTATGCAACCATGTCAAAACTGGAAATTGATCTTCCGATTCGGCTTCCCTCAGGAAGCATTCGCTGGCACCGCTTCATCTCTTCACCCCGCACTCATTCGGACGGAAGCATTATATGGGACGGAATCGAACTGGACATTACAGAGAGCAGGCAGGCCGAAGAAGACCGGAACCGGCTGCAACAACGATTGCAGCAGTCGGAAAAAATGGAAGCCCTCGGAACGCTGGCCGGTGGGGTCGCCCACGATCTCAACAACGTTCTCGGTATCCTCGTCGGCTATTCAGAGCTGCTGTTGGGCAATATCCCCGCAAGCAGTCCTTTCCGGAATCACATCGAAAAAATAATGCAGGGTGGCGTCAGGGCGGCGGCAATTGTTCAGGATCTCCTGACCCTTGCCAGAAGAGGCGTTCATGCCGAAAGCATCGTCAATCTTAATTCCATCATTGCCGATTTTCAGAAGACGCCGGAATTTGAGAACCTGCATGCTTCCAATCCCCGAATCCAAATAAAGATAAAAACGGCCCGGGACCTCTTGAATATCAAAGGCTCCGCCTCCCATGTTTCCAAAACATTCATGAACCTTCTGACCAATGCTGTCGAAGCAATGCCCAAAGGAGGTATCCTGACGGTGGCAACGGGCAACAGGAATCTGGATACACCGGTTCGTGGATATGACGAAGTCCGGGAAGGTGATTACGTTACGCTTTCCGTGTCGGATACCGGTGAAGGCATCGCCGATGAAGACCTGAAACATATTTTTGAACCCTTTTACACAAAGAAGGTTATGGGACGCAGCGGAACCGGATTAGGGCTGGCTGTCGTCTGGGGCACAATCAAAGATCATCAAGGGTATATTGACGTTCAAAGTCAGAAGGGAAAAGGAACCACCGTTATCCTGTATTTTCCGGTAACTCGAGAAGCGCCATCCAAATCAACTGCCGCCGTACCTTTATCCGACTACATCGGCAAAGATGAATCGATTCTGGTAATCGATGACATCCGGGAGCAGCGGGAACTGGCTTCCTCTATCCTGGGTAACCTGAATTACAGAGTCACAACGGCCGACAGCGGTGAGGAAGGCATTGAATACCTGAAATCGCATCAGGTCGATCTTGTTGTTCTTGATATGATTATGGACCCGGGCATAGACGGTCTGGATACGTATAAACGCATTTTGGAAATTCATCCGAAACAAAAAACCATTATTGTCAGCGGTTTTTCAGAATCGGATCGTGTACACGCCGCCCAGACTCTCGGCGCCGGCGCCTATCTAAGAAAGCCGTATATCATGGAAACCCTGGGCATAACCATACGGAAAGAACTTGACCGCCCTGTCAGCAAATAGGGAGATGGTTTATCGTTGAAACCATCGCACCAGCCGCGGATTAAGGCTGCCTGTCATCGGCTTAAACACTTCAAACGCTCCGAGGGCATCCCCAAGCTCCTTGCCGCCTGGCTTGAATCCGGTAAATATTTCGAGACAAAGTCACAACATCATTGATATCCTTGAGAATGTCCCTGGCAGGGGCTGAGAATACACATCCAGACCATCTCCCGTATCCGGTTTTTTAGCTTGACAATCCTGGTCGTTTCCCAATATAACATCACCTATAACGAACGCTATAAAGGTTCAGAATTACCCGGGAGAAAATACTTTATTTCTAAACATGGCTGTTTCCCTTCTAACACAGGTTTTTGTCGATTTTTCAGAACGTTCGTTTCATCATTTCTGATTAGGACTTAATGATTGGTATGAGGGTCAGGATAGACAAAAGAGGTTATCCCTGACGGAATTAACTGTAGCAGCAAATTTGAGGAGACCATTTATGAAGACGTATGCCGACAGGCCATGGCTTGAAAACATGGATCCGAAGATTGACC
>CAYULE010000293.1:0-3441 GCA_964445385.1 uncultured Smithella sp. | reverse complement strand
GCATCCTTAACTTCAGCGCTGTTGAAATCAAGCTTATCCACACCCTTGTGATCAAGTTCGCCCGTTACGGAATCGAAGGCCTTGTCTGTCAGTATCCTCCACCCTTTTGCCGGGCTGATGTCTTTTCCGATGACATCCTCTGAATATTTGAGCGCTGTATTCACCACTTTCATGGCCGGGTTCTTCTCCATTAACGTGTTGACGGCCATGTCAACCCCGTATTGCGTGGCCGCTTTGGTGAGTGCCAGGGTCCGGCTGTTGCCTGCCGCCGCGTACCCCGAGGCGTCGTCCAGGATCGTCTTTCCGGCATCGTAATATTCCTTGACCTTTGCCGCCCCGTCCAAGGCGCTGCTGCCGGGGCTTTTACCGCCTTTTTCCCACCCCTCCTGCTGATCCTTGTGTATTTCTCCAAGGCGTTCGGAGGGATCGCCGGTCATGGTGTTAACCGTATCTTTGAGATCATCATGCATTTCCTTGTAGCCTTCGATTTGTTCAACAAGCCCATCTTCGCCCTTTGCGTTTTCCATGATCTCTTCGCGCAGAGAATAATTTTCGAAATAGGTGTAGCTGGGCTGATTGGTACGCTGGAGCTCATTGCCCAGGCTCTTCAGAATCGACTCCTTGTCACCAACGATTGCACCGTCCTCTGTCTTGACGGTCATGGTATCCACAAGGTTTTTCATATCATTGTAGGACTGCTCCGTCGGCGCGTTGTCGATCATCCACAGGTCAATACCGATGCGGTCGGTGTCCGAAATCGTGCCTGCGGCCTCAGTGGCAAGCTCGGCCTTTACCTCTTTCCCGATGTCCTTCCGGGTGTAATCAAAGGAGCGTTGCTCCATTTCGGCGTGATCCAGGGGCTTTTGTCCGAGCTCAGCAAGGTTTTTGTCATAGTTCTCTATCAGATTTTTCAGTCTTCCGACCGCGGCCTCGGCATCGCGGACAACATCCTCGGCACCCTGCGCTTTTGCGGCTTGAAGCCGTTGTTTTTGATAATCCAGCTCGGTCATGTCCTGGTCGCGGTACGCTTTGATGAGACCCGTCTGATAGTCAAAACCGGAGGTCGCCTGCAGATCATCCGCTACGGGTTCCCCTTCGCCTTGAATGAGCTCCACAAGATCACGGATCGCTTCTTTGGGCCTTACCCCCTGGGCCATCCCTGTGAGAGCCGCTCCCACGGCTGCGGCAGCCGCGGCCGCGCCGGCAGCGGCGGGAAGCGCGCCGTCAGGAATTGCGCCGGAGCTGTTCTGATTTGCCGCGTCACCCACCGGAGCCTCTTCAGAAGGATCCGTCGAGAGCCGCTTGCGCATATCGATCCGTTGGTCACCTATTTTTAATGGAAGACCGATCCCTACCCGTTGGGTTCGCGCGCCGCCGGGCGGATCAAAAGCGCTGCCATAGGGATCAATCAGCACGGATTTGCCGCTGGTGTTTTCCAATTCCATCACGAAGCGGGAATAACCACCGGGGCTTCTCGACTGGACAATGCGTACCAGTCCGTCATCTACCGCGTCATTCAGGGTAATGGGTTTTCCATTATCGGCATAGCAGAACGTGGCCGTGAAGACACACCAGAGCAGGATAGCCAGGCCAGAAAAGATGACTGCCGCCTTTGCATTCAAAATCGCGGCTTTTGTCTTCTTGCCGTTGTTTCGCTTCATAAGCTGCCTGCCTCCGGCATGGATTGAACCAGTTTCTGCTTTGCGGTTCTGGCCGCTGTTGTACCGATAATGGCCCCGCACAGAAAACCCGTGACGGCCATAAAAAGATACAGAAGGACGGATTGCTCCGATACGCCTGATATCAGGAGAGCTTCGCTGACGACCAGGATCAGCCACCACAAACCGGCAAGCATGGCCAAAACGCGGTTTGAGTAACGGTCAAGACGGACCAGGTCTGTCCGGAGAACGGGTATCACAATGCCAAGAATAAATGCGCAGATCACCGTGGTTTTCCGCCACTGGGCCATGCCATAAAAGGCTGGAGAGCCGAGATAAGAAGATGATACTAAACTGATGACCACCATGGTCAGAAGACGCCTGAATACCGCAGGGCCCCGGTTCGAGGACAGGGAGGAAAAGAGCCAGTAACAGGCAGGAACGATCGCGCACAGGGACACCAGAATGGCAAGCCCCAGAAAGGCTATGCCGAAATAGGAAAGAATATGGCCGTAGGTTGCTAAAAAGCCCATTACTGCCTCCTGGAAAAAACGCGGTAGACAAGACGGGTAAAAAGAACATCTACCTGAGCACGAAAGCTGCCCAGCTTTTCATTTTTGGCCAGACCGTCCATAACCTCGCCTACACGCCCCCGGGTAATCATTCTCACAAGACGGGGGCCCACCATCCAAGAAACACCTCTTTCCAGAAACACGGAAGGTACGGGCAGGGCGAGCACTACGAGGGCCAGGACGAGAATCGCAAGATAGATATTTGTTTTGACTACCGTGCCAAAGACGGAAGCCATCCGGTTGAGTAATATGACAGGATGACCGGAAACCGGGTCTTCCTTACCCGTGGCAGTCAGGATCAGATTCTGCTGTTCCGGTTTAAGGTCTTGCCACTTGGTATGCCCTTCCGTGTACCAGACCGCCTGCTGAACATCGTACTGTTTCCACCTGGACGGGTGAGACAGGTACTCGTTGAAAATATCTCTCAGGTAAGGCCTGAGCTTGAAGGCGGGCGTATTCATGAGAGAGTGGACGTCACCGCGTTGAGGACTACCCCGACCATGGTCCAGACAAAAGGATTCAAATTCGATGACTTTTCGCTCTCCGGGATTTAGCGGGATGCCTGGAACCACGTTACGGTACTGCATGGGTTTTTCGAACGCACCCGCCGAGAGAATCAGAGAAATGACCGCAATGATAGCGAAGAAAGCCGTCGCCGCGATGGCCGCCCAGAGGAGGGCTTTCCGGATTTTGCTCATCATGTAAATATCAATCATTATCTTTAAGCCTCTGTGCGGTTATCGTTTTGTTCCGCATTTGCTGCAGAATCTGCTTTCACGCCCGATCGGCGCCCCGCATCCCGGACATTTGCCCGGTATTGTTTCCGGTGTCGTGATACCTGATTTTGCGGCAAGATATCTCCCGATGATCCTTCCGTTCATCCCGATAACTGACGCCGTACTCATGACCAGGAGCGCCATGATGACCGAAGGGAGCCTGTTTGTGATGATGGCAATCAACTGGGTCAGCGCGAAGATGCCGCCCCAGACCACGAGATACCACACGGAATTGTGGGACATCACTTTACCATTTTCGATATATAAACGGGTTGCCTGGGACCAGACTACACCAATCAAGATACCCGCAACGCTCATGAACGCCATCAGCAGCAGGGACGGGCGATAATGGGTAAGCAATGAAAAGACCGTCAGGGTGATCAGACTGATGACCATCGCAAGCATCAGGGAAAAGATGGAAACCTTTCTCGGTTT
>CAYULE010000292.1:2518-3443 GCA_964445385.1 uncultured Smithella sp. | reverse complement strand
CCCTGATGCATATCGCTTTGCTGGGCGCGGCCATCGCGATGGTTCTGGGATTTCCACCCCTGGCAGGCGCCATGGCCGGAATTGTCATTGCGTCATTGCTGCTCGGCCCGGCAGGCGACTTTCTAAATATGGATACCGGCGTCAGCGGCGTGCTTTTTATGACCGGGTCTCTGGGGCTTGCCTTCCTGTTATTTTACAAAGCCGGCGTTCCGGCGATGGACGCTTTTGCTCTTTTTTCCGGCAGCATACTCGCCCTGAGCACGCTTGAGATCTGGGTGATCGGGGGACTCGCCGTTTTGATCATCCTCATATTCTTCTTCTTTTACCGCGAGATCCAGATGGTGTTGTTTAATCAGGAAGTTGCCGAAAGCCTGGGGGTTCCGGCCAAACAGATTCGCAACGCACTTTTATTGCTGACCGGCCTGGCGATTGGCGTCAATATTCGCATGGTCGGAGTTTTGCTGATTGACGCGGCGGTTCTGCTTCCCGCCATCGCGGCGCTTTCCATCGCCAAAAGCCTCCGCGGCGCGTTAATGCTTTCCGCCTTTTTCGGCATTGTATCACAGGTGGGAGGAGTCGCCTTTTCAATGGTTTATGATTGCCCCAGCGGCGCCAGCATCACGCTTGCCGCGGTGCTGATGGTTTGCCTGGCCGCGATTTACGGTCATATCGTAAAATCTGTCAGGAGATAAAGTTACCCATGAACACGTTAAGAAAACCTGCTTTCTCCATTTTCTTCTTTTTGGGGGTCATCTTATCTGTTTTGTTTTCCACCGGCATAACAGGAGCCGATGAAAAAATTATCGTTGTAGCCTCAACCAGCTGGACGGGCGCCATCGCGGAAGCTGCCGGCGCTGATGAAGTCCGCATTTTGGCGCCGTTTGAATTGCAGCATCCCCCGGAATATGACTATCGGCCTTCGGAT
>CAYULE010000292.1:0-2508 GCA_964445385.1 uncultured Smithella sp. | reverse complement strand
TCGCCCGGTTGCGCTTTGCGCGTCTTCTTGTTTATGGCGGGTATGAACCTTTTGTTAAAAAGCTTGCGGTTGCTGCCGGAATGCCCCGGGAGAAGATGATGGTCATTGCAACCAGCAACGACCCGGATAATCTGAAAAAACAGGCAAGACTATTGGCCGAAAAAATGGGGACTCAAAAACGGGAAGCCGCCTGGGAAAGAGCCCTGGACAAGGCATTGGCTGATATTCAACAGCAGGCCCAAAAAAATAAAATCAGCCGGAAAAGGGTTCTGGTTCAGAAATATCAGGTCCCCTTTGTGAAGTGGCTGGGATTTGATATCATTGGCGTCTTCAGCGCGGATGAGTTAAGTCCGAATAAAGTCATGGAATATGCCAGGATGAAACCCGACATGATCATCGATAATTTTCACAATCCCCAGGGGAAGCCCATTGCCGAAATTGCCAAGTGTGATTACGTGGCATTAATCAATTTCCCTTCGGCTAGCGCGCGCACGCTGATCGAATTGCTGAAGGAAAACGGGGCCAGATTGGTTATGAAAAAATAATTTTGACAAAAAAATCATCATACAGACTGAAAACATGATGTCCGCCGCGCAATTGTTTAGGATCCATCGATATGGATTACATTGATGACGGAAGCAGAAATGCAGCCAGTCGTATCTTTCCCATGATCACTGCCTTTCGCCCTGCTTGAAGCTTACATTTTGATGAATGTTTTTTCCTGCCGCGGTCACACGCAAAAGAAAGCGAGGCCTTCATGAAGGGGCTTCTCCGATGCATACCCGGTTTCTGCCTTCATGCTTGGCTTTGTAAAGCGCAGCGTCGGCCCGGATGATCAACTGATCCGTATTTTCCTCCAGACTGCCTTTTTCAGCGACCCCGATACTGACGGTGACCTGGCGCCGCTTGCAGACGGTGGACTTCTCCACAAGCGCCCGCAGCTTTTCGGCGGCAATCATAGCACCCGCCAGGTCCGTTTCGGGCATGAGGATAAGGAATTCTTCGCCGCCCCATCTGGCGAAAAGATCCTGTTTGCGGATTTGGGAGCCAATCAATTCAGCCAGTCCTTTCAAAACCTCGTCACCCGTATCGTGGCCGAACTGGTCGTTGATCCCCTTGAAATGATCGATATCGAACATCAGGAGGCTTATGGGATTTCCATAGCGCTTGCCCCGCTCGAATTCTTTTTCGGCTTGCGTCAGAAAATAATGGCGGTTAAAAATCGACGTAAGCTTATCTGTGGAGGAGAGATGTTCGAGCCTGAACTTGTTTTTTGCGTAAATGAAGGTCAGGATAAAAAATAAAACAAAAATGACGGCAATCAGCAGGAGGTCTCTGTATAAATTACTGAAAATCTGATGATAGGCGTCGTTCTTCTTCACGGCCATGCAATAGCCGACAAAGGAACCGGATATGTTTTTAACGGCGATGTATTGAATCAGATAGCAGTTGCGATCCATCTCCAAAATAAAACTGAAATCCTCCCGGCCGGTCAGGAGCTTTTGCGACTTGATTTTTACCAATTCCCGCAGGCGGCTCAATTTGCCGGAATTCAACCCCAGATTCGATTTCAAAAATTTTGCCGCAATTGCCTTGTCGTTCAGAAAAGACTCCGAAATAAAAGAAGGCGCGTAATTGCCCAGGTTCTTGGAAAAAACAATTTCCTCGACAACGGCTTTGTCGATGAAAAAAAACAGGTCGATATCCGGATAGAGATCATACAGCACATCAAACAAGGTGGCCATGGAAACGGACACTTCCACGCTTCCCAGATGCCTGCCGTCTTTGGGGATGGGATAGACAAAACGATAACCGTTGAAAACCCTGCCTTCTTCAAATCCAAAAACATAACGCTTTTCGGTATTGACGATCCGGATGGCTTCGCGGACATCCGTAAGATTGTCGCCGTATTGCCCGGGCGAATGAAACCGCAAGAAACTGTCACCGTTGGGCAGATGAAAGTGCAGCTGTCGAAAGCTGTATTTCTGCATCAGGACATAATCCTCCTCCAACGTTCTGTACAGGGCTTCGCGGCCGGCGTTTCTTTCCTCATCCGTGCCGGCGGCGGCTTTATCCATGATTTGCAGGACGTCCGGACGCATCACCACCTGCTGGTAGATGTAATTGGAAAAATATTCGTACGTTTTTAAGATGGTTCTGATTTCAGACTTAAAAAGTTCCCGCTCCGTTTTCAGATAAAGAGCGTCTTTTTTATTGTTTTCAATGATTAAATTTGCCGTGATGGCGCCCCACGCCAACAGAGCGAAAAGCGAAAGTAAAAACCAGTATCGGTATTTGACTAAAAAAGCGATCATAACCTTTTTCATTGGTTATTTATATCCTCCGTTAAAAACAATGCCAGCATATCACATTCGCTTTGCCTGCCGAAGCGAAAATCATACGCCTTTCCCGTCTGAAAAAGTCCTGAAATAACTGCTTTTGTATTGACAGATGAAAACGATTTCCCTATAAACTTCATTACATGAGGATAAGATTTGTCAAATGATC
>CAYULE010000291.1:0-3448 GCA_964445385.1 uncultured Smithella sp. | reverse complement strand
TAATCGTCAGGGCAAACTGCAGGAAAAATCTTCCGATAATCCCTTTCATGAAAGCAACGGGCAGAAAGATGGCCACAATGGCAAAGGTGGTGGCCATGACGGCCAGCCCGATTTCCGAGGTGGCAAAGGTTGCCGCCTCGCGCGGTTCCATACCCTCTTCCACATGACGGTAGATATTTTCAATGACAATAATCGCGTCATCAATCAGCAGGCCCACCGAAAGCGAGAGCGCCAGCATCGTCATATTGTTAAAGGTAAAGCCGAAAGCGTTGATCAGAGCAAATGTAGAAATGATGGAAACGGGCAGGGCCACCGCGCTGATGAGCGTCGTGCGCACGTTCTTGAGAAAAATAAAAACCGCGAGGATGGCAAATAGGCTGCCGATGAGCAAATGGAACTGCACTTCATCGATTGAACGGACGATAAACAACGACTGATCCACGGCAATATTAACCTTCATGCCGGGAGGCAGTGTTTTATTGATCTTCTCTATTTCGGCTTTCACCCGGTTGGCAACTTCCACCGTGTTGGTGCCCGACTGTTTCTGAATGGCCATGCCGACCGCCGGGACCCTGTTGAAACGGGCAATGGTCCTTTTTTCCTCCATGCCGTCTTCCGCCCGGCCGATGTTGCTCACGCGCACCGGCGCGCCTTTATAGTAGCTGATGATCAGATCGTTGAAATCCGGAATTTGAGCAAATTCGCCCTTGATGCGGACGGTGTATTCCTTGGTTTTCGTCTCAATCCGGCCGCCCGGCAATTCAATGTTTTCACGTTTGAGGGCCAAAACCACATCACCCGGTGAAACCTGATAGGCCTGCATTTTAGCGGCGTCCAGCCAGATACGCACCTGCCTGAGGCGCAGGCCATAGAAAATAACGTCGCCCACACCATTGATTCGCTGGAGCTGTTCCTTGAGAATTTCATCGGCATACGTTGACAGGTCACGCACTGAACGATTGCCGGAAAGGTTCAAAAACAAAATCGGCGAAGCGTCCGGATCCACCTTGGCAATTTTGGGTTCATCGATATCGGCGGGCAACTTGTTTCGAATCCCGGATACTTTTTCGCGCACATCCTGAACGGCCTGATCAATGTCCCGCTCCAGAACAAATTCAATGGTTGTTCGCGCGTAGCTTTCATAGCTTGTTGATGTAATGCTCTTGACGCCGTTGATGGTGTTGACCGCGCCTTCGATGCGGTCCGTGACATCCACGTCCATGACGTCGGGACTCGCGCCCTTCAGCGTCGTCGTTATGGTAACAATGGGAAAATCAATCTTGGGAAAAAGATCAACGCCGATAGATGGATAACTGACGATGCCCAGCACCACCAGGGCCATAATGACCATGGTGGCAAAAACCGGACGTTTGACGGATGTATCAGCGAGCCACATTAACCTTCACCCCTTCCGATAAATTGTTCTGACCGACCACAACAACCTGCTCTTGTTGCTTGAGGCCTTCCGTAATTTCCATATATTCACCGTATTTATTGCCTGTTTTAATAATTCTTTCCTGGGCCTTATTGTTGCTGACCACAAAAATACGGATCGTAGGACCATCGTAGAGCAACGCCGTAATGGGAACAACCACCGATTCACGCGCCGCCTTCGTGAATATTTGCACACGGGCAAAGTATCCCGGTTTCAAGACTTGATCCGCGTTGGGAACCATCGCCTCCGCCTGAAGCGTCCGCGTTCTTTCTTCCACGTTGGGAGAAAGCATACTGACCTTGCCCTTGAAGGGTTTCCCCGGAAAAGCATCAACAGTAAACGTAACTTCCTGACCTATCTTCAAGCCGGCAACATCTTTTTCCGTGATCGTAAAACTGAGTTTCAGCGGATCCGTTTTAACCAACTGCAGAAGAGGCGTTCCGTTACGAACGTAATCACCAACCGACACTCTCTTCTCTTTTACCGCGCCCATGAGCGGCGAATAAATTTTGGTCCGGACAAGCCTTGCCCGGGAGATCGCGAGGGTGGCCTTTGCCCGATCCAGTTCTGCTTCGGCCAGTGCAACCCTTGTTGATATATCATCAAACTGTTGTTTGGTGATGAGTTCTTCCCGAAATAATGATTCTTTTCGCTTATATTCGGATCTGGAATTGGACAGAGAAGCCTGGGCCTGTTTCAGAGCGGCATCGGAACGTGTTGCATCCAGATGATAATCGGTTTCGTTGACTTCCACCAGCAGCGTTCCTCTGCCCACCTTTGTTCCCTGCTCCACCAGTATTCTTTTGATAATACCATCTACTTCGGAGCTCACCATGACTTCCTCATCCGCCTTCAACGTTCCCGTGGTTTCCAGATAAGGTTGGACACTTTTAATTTCTGTTGACCAGACACGCACATTCACGAGCCGCTCCGGCTCCTCTTTCTTTTTCTTTTGACAGGATGTTAAAGAAAAGACAAAAAACATAATTAAAATTGCCATCAGCAAAACCACGGCAATCGACCGACCGGGCATCATATTTCCGGCATAAGTATTTTTCTGACCCCCCATGAACCTCACCCTCCTCATGACATACTGGCGTAAATCGACGCGTTAAATACCTTCGCTGATAAATTTTAAAAGTGTGCCGCTTGATCTTTTGACCTTCAAATGTGCCAGCTGATAACCGTATAAAGCTTCAACCACATTCTTTTCCGATGATAAAAGAAGGGCATTGGCATCCATGACATCCAGACTCGTCACCAGACCATTTTCATATTGCCGTAAGACGGCATGAAAATTATCCTGAGCAAAAACAAGTTGATCCTCCGAGAATTTCAGCGCGCCTTTCTGTGTTTCTAAATCCAGGTAGGCTCCCTGTATTTCTATATCAATGTTTTTCTTTAAGTCGTCATAAGCCAGGCGCGCCTGCCGTTCTTTGGCCCTGGCTTCTTTGAGTTCCGCGATTCTCAAGCCACCTTCAAAAAAGGGAAAAGAAAGCGATACGCCGGCCAGAACACTTTCACGCAGAAGAGTTGCGGTTGCGGGATTTTGGTCTGCTCCGTTATAAATGGCAAATAATCCCACAGTAGGCCAGAAAGCACCCCAGGCATACTTCACTTGTTGCGCTGCCATTTGCGCCTGCACATCATAGCTTTTCAATTCGGCTCTTTCGGCCATGGCCACTTCGCGTAAACTTTCAAATGGATCAATGACCACGAAAGGAATTTCTTCCTGTTTTAAACGGAAGTTCTCCTCAATACCCGTCACGCGAATCAGCATCGCGCGGGTCAGCTTGAGCGCATTGGTTGCGCGGATAAAATCGGCGCGCGCGCCCGATAACTCGCCGTCGGCCCGAAGCAGCGCCGTTTTAGTCAGCTCACCGACCTTTACCCTCTTTTCCGCGAAATTACGGTACTGCGTGAGCCTCTCCACATTGGCTGCCGCGATTTCGAGCGCTTTTTTAGCTTTGAGCACATCATAATAAGAGGACGCCACCGCGAGGACAAAATCCG
>CAYULE010000290.1:0-3469 GCA_964445385.1 uncultured Smithella sp. | reverse complement strand
TTTCTTTCACCAGCTTGTCGCCCACTGACGTTCCGCAATAAACGCAGCTGTAATCATATTTTTCGCCTTCGGCAAGAACCAGCAGAAGTTTTTTGCGCACCGGGACCGCCCGCCGGCATTGCGGGCAGAATAATTCCGTGGCGTCAAAATCTTCGTAAGACGGTTTTGTCACTTAACATCCTTGTCCGGGATTTTTTCCCAGTTCGCAAGCCACACGGCAGGTTCGCTGTCGCTGGGCGCGCGCCAGTCACCGCGCGGGGAAAGCGAACCGCCCGAACCCACTTTGGGGGAGTTGGGAACGCAGGAGCGCTTGTACTGCGACGTTTTGAAAAATCGGTTTAAATAGACATATAGCCATTTCTTGATTTCTTTCAGGCCATAGCTGTTTTGTTTTTCCGCCGGCACATCCGGCCATGAACCTCTGGTTTTGTCCCTCCAGGCGAGATAGGCCAGAAAAGCGACCTTTGTGGGAAGATAGCCGAAGCGGGTGATGTAGAAATTATTAAAATCCTGCAACTCATAGGGACCGATGGTTTCTTCCGTTTTTTGTATAGGCTGCTGATTTTTTTCTCCGGGGATGAGTTCCGGCGAAATTTCCGTCGCGAGAACCGCCAGCAGAATATCCGACACCTCCGCTGAAAACTGGCGTGTTTGCGCCACCCAGCGGATTAAATATTGAATCAGCGTTTTCGGGACACTGGCATTGACGTTGTAGTGAGACATGTGGTCGCCGATGCCGTAAGTGCTCCAGCCCAGAGCCAGTTCGCTCAAATCACCCGTGCCGACAACGAGGGCGTTTTTCATATTCGCCAGACGAAAAAGATGCGCGGAACGCTGACCGGCCTGAACATTTTCAAAGGCGATATCATAAACTTTTTTCCCGCGGGCGAAAGGATGATCGATGTCTTTGAGCATCTGGAGGCAGGCGGGTTTAATGTCCACTTCATTGGCTTCCACGCCTAAGGCGCGCATGAGATTTACGGCATTGCGATACGTTTTATTGGTGGTTCCGAAAGCGGGCATCGTATAGGCTTTGACGTTTGTACGCGGTAAACCCAGCAGATCCATGGTTCTGGCCGCGACAATCAGGGCGTGCGTGGAATCCAGACCCCCGGAAACACCGATCACCAGATTGGGAATCCCGGAGGATTTAAGCCTTTTGGCCAGGCCCTGAACCTGGATATTATAAGCTTCATAACAACGCTGGTCACGCTTGGCCGGGTCGGCGGGGATGTACGGAAAGCGGGGAATTTCGCGATCCGGCAATAAGCGTCCCGTCGGGCTGTCGATTTCAAATACAATAGAACGAAATCCGGCAAGCCGATCTTTATGATCTGCCGCATTCTGCCCGTAAGTCGTGAGCCGCATCCGGTCCTGCGTCAGTCGGTCCAGATCGATATCACCGCAAATCATTTGCGCCGATGTTGCAAAACGTTCAGATTCCGAAAGCAGATTGCCGTTTTCATAAATCATCGCGTGGCCGTCCCAGGCCAGATCCGTCGTTGATTCGCCGAATCCCGCGGCGGCGTAAAGATAAGCCGCGACACAGCGCGCCGATTGATTGGCGGCCAGTTGATGCCGGTACTCGGATTTGCCGATGGTGATGTTGGAAGCGGACAGGTTGCCGATGATTGTCGCGCCGGCCATTGCCGCGAAACTTGAAGGTGGAACCGGCACCCAGACATCTTCGCAAATCTCGAAGAAAATATTGAAATTCTTTACATTGGCGGCTTTAAAAATGAGATTCGAGCCGAAGGGAATATCTTTTTGCCCCGCCAGATTAATAGTAGATGTGAGAGCCATAGAAGCCGGTGAAAATTGTCTGGCCTCGTAGTATTCACGATAGTTCGGCAGATAGGATTTGACGGCGACGCCGAGAATTTTCCCCCGGTAAAAAACCACCGCGCAGTTAAAGAGACGGCAATCCACCTGCAGCGGCGCGCCGCAGGCGATAATCAGATTTAATTTGGCAGACGCTTCTTTGATCGTGACCAGGGCTTCTTCAACACTTTTGAGCAACGCGTCCTGATGAAACAAATCTTCGTTGGAATAAGCGGAAAGTCCCAACTCCGGGAAGATTGCCAGAATTGCTTTTTCACGTGCAGCCTTTTTGGCCAGTTCAATTGTTTTTTGAGTATTAAACGAAACATCGGCAACCTTGACTTCGGGAATGCAGACAGCCGTACGGATAAATCCATGGTTGTATAGATTAAAAAATGAAATTGCTTTCTTTGCGGCCATTTGTCTACCCTTTCTCGACATAGGCGTAAGCGCTGTGGTTATGAATACTTTCAAAATTTTCCGCTTCGATGCTGTACCAGGTAAAATTATCGTCCTTGTTTAACTTCACCGCCACGCCGCGGACAAGATCTTCCACGAATTTCGGATTTTCGTAGGCCTTTTCGGTAACATATTTTTCATCCACACGTTTTAGAAGGGAATATACCTCACCACTGGCTGAATCTTCCACTATTTTTATCAGATCTTCAATCCAGAAAAATTTTTTAAAGCGAACTTTTACGGTGACGATGCTGCGCTGATTGTGCGCCCCGAAGGCGCTGATCTCCTTGGAGCAGGGACACAAAGTGGTGACCGGCACGACAACGCCCACCAGAAAGTCGGATTTTTCACCGTTGTTTTCACCGGCAAAGAGGCAGCGGTATTCCATCATGCTTTTAGCTTTGGACACCGGCGCCGTTTTTTTTAAAAAATAGGGAAACTCAATTTCCATGTGCGCGGATTGCGCGCGGAGCTTCTGCCGCATTTTATCCAGAATCGTCTGAAAGGTCTTGATGTTGATCTGTCCCCGGAAATCATTGAGCACTTCCACGAACCGGCTCATATGTGTGCCTTTGAAGTGGTGCGGAAGGTTGACATACATGTTAATTGTGGCGTTGACCGGCTGTGTGCCGCGCGCGCGATCCAGCACAATGATCGGGTACTTGATGTTTTTCACCCCGACCTTCTTAATGTCAATATTGCGAAAATCTTTCTGGTTTTGAATATCGATCATAATAACAAATAGGTTCAAGGTGCAAGGTTCAAGGTAAGACAATAATACATTAATAATTAGCGAAGCTCGCCGCCTTTACCCTTTAACCTTGAACCTTTATCCTTGATCCTCCCTATAAGTAACCGCCGCGTTTTCCGATTCCCAAACTTTTACGCAAAGCACCCTGACCTCAGCTTCTTTTGCCGCGGCTTGCATCTCCTGATAAACATAATAAGCGATATTTTCCGAAGAAGGATTCCTGCCTTTAAAAAAGGGAAGGTCATTCAGATGCTGATGGTCCATTTCGTCAAGGATATCTTTGAGCCATTTCTTAACCAGCCGGAAATCAATCAGAATCCCTTCCGTATTCAAATCCGGTGCGCCGACTGTAACTTCCACCTTGAAATTATGCCCGTGCAATTCCTCGCACTTCCCGCCGATTTCCGCCAGCAGATGCGCCGCGGAAAATGATTTAAT
>CAYULE010000289.1:0-3473 GCA_964445385.1 uncultured Smithella sp. | reverse complement strand
GTATAAATCACGGGAATCAAAATATAGAGGTTTACGTAAAAATTCTTTTTTTTCATAGACACGTCAGCTATCGTTATTTGGCCATTTTCGTCATATCCCACATCGGCATGAAGATGGCCAGCGCAAAAAAGCCGACCACCGCCGCCAGTCCGACAATCAAAATCGGCCCGATGGCATCGGACAGGGCTTTAACGGCATACTCCACTTCATCATCATAATGTTTCGAAATTTCCCTCAGCATTTCTTCAATATTTCCGGATTCTTCTCCGATAGCGATCATGTCCACGACCATGGGTGGAAAGTAGGGAGCTGTTTTCAGTGGATTCGCAATACCGGAGCCTTCTTCTATCTTGTCCCGAACGTAGTCAAATGACCGGGCGATTGCAGCATTGCCGATGGTGTCGGATAAAATGGTCAGAGACTGCATCACGGGTACGCCGCTGGATTGCAGAATGGCAAAGATGCTGGAAAATCTCGACATGGCCGCTTTCTGGAACAGTGGGCCCAGGATGGGGATGCTCAACAGAAAACTGTCCCTGACCAGTTGGCCGTTTTCTGTTTTAAAGTACTGCTTTAATCCGAAGACAACAGCCACCAGACCGCCCAGAATGAGATACCAGTATTTTTGCAGGTATAAATTTAAAAGCACGGCTATTTTTGTCGGCCATGGCAATTCCATGCCTGTGGAACTGAAAAGGGTGGCAAACTTGGGAATGACAAAAGTCAACAACACGACAAACGCGATCCCCAGGGCTATCACAACCATCATCGGATATTGCATGGCGGATTTGATATCGGATTTGATTTTAGCTTCGTGTTCGATAATATAGATCAAACGCTCCAGAACACTGGTCACATTACCGCTGAGCTCGCCCGCCCGCAGCATGCTGCAATACAGATGCGAAAATACTCTGGGGTGTTTTTCAAACGCGTCGCCCATGGTGAAGCCCTGGCGAATATCGGCAAGGATTGTCGTGATGGCCTGCCTTAATACTTTGCTTTCCGTCTGGGCCTCCAGCACCTGCATGATCCTGATGATGGGAACGCCGGCCCTGAGCATGGACCGGAATTGTTTGGTAAAAAGAATTAAGTCTCTGGTGTTGACGCTGCCGGTCATGGCTTTGATTTTGGTCCACAGCGCGTCGCGTTCATACGAAGATGCTTTTTCCGTGATTTTCATAGGGATCAGGCCGCGAGAAACCAAAATGGCACTGGCATTTTGAGCCGTTTCCGCCTCCAGCTTTCCTTCCAGGGAATTCCCGGCTTCATTGATCGCGTTGTATTGATAAGTGGGCATATTAATTTCTCTTCCCGGATTAAGTCATGACGGAAGTCATGGCTTCCTCCAGCGAGGTGATTCCCCGTAATACTTTACTGGCCGCGTCTTTCTTGAGGGTTCGTAATCTTCCCGCTTCCGTCGCGGCACGGGTGATTTCCTGGCTTGATTTCTTTTGCAGAATCATCTCCTGAATCATTTCATCATTGACCAGTACTTCAAAAAGACCGGTTCTCCCCTTGTATCCCGTGTTCTTGCATTGATAACAACCCTTGCCATGCTGAAAATCGGCCGCTTGCGCTTCTTCTTTCGTGATCCCCAGGGCTTCGTATGCCTTTTCCGATGGCGAATAAGGTTCTTTACAATAGGGACATATGGTCCGCACAAGACGCTGGGCAAATGAAACAAGCAGAACGGAGGAAACCAGGAAAGGTTCGATTCCCATGTCAATAAACCGGGCTATCGCGCCCGCCGCGTCATTCGTATGAACGGTGCTCAGCACCCGGTGGCCGGTTTGCGCGGCCTGAACAGCAATGGCGGCTGTTTCCGCGTCACGGATTTCACCGACCATGATGACGTCCGGATCCTGACGCAGAATCGAACGCAATCCGCTGGCAAATGTCATTCCCGCCTTTTGGTTGAGTTGGATCTGACGAATGTTGTTTATCCGGTATTCCACGGGATCTTCCAGTGTCATAATGTTAATATCCGGTTTATTGATGGCGTTCAGGATGGCATACAAACTGGTACTTTTACCGCTGCCGGTCGGTCCTGTGCTCAATACCATTCCATAAGGTTTATTGCTGGATTTTTCGATTTTTTCCACATCTGAAGGAACCATGCCTAACTGGTCGAGTGAATAAACGCCGCCGCTGGTATCCAGCAGACGCAACACCATATTTTCCCCATAAATCGTCGGAATGGAGGATACGCGGACATTGATTTCTTTTTTATCCAGCTTCAGCGTGAATCGGCCATCCTGCGGAATGCGCGAAACGGTAATGTCCATATTCGAAAGAATCTTCATCCGCGCGATAATCGGCAGGAAAAGAGATTTGGGCGGAGAAGGAACTTCCATCAGCTTCCCGTCAATTCTGAACCTCAACTGCACGGAGTTCTGCTGGGGGCTGATGTGGACATCGCTCGCGCCATCCCGTATCGCCTGCGCGAAGATGGAATTGGCCAGCCGCACTACCGGCGCTTCACCCGCAAGATCCTGCAGGGACGCCACCTGAACTTCTTCTTTGTCCGGTACGATTTCATCCGCTGTTTCCTCCGTGGTTTTGATTTCCATGTTTTCCATAATACTGCCCAGGCCGGACTGTGTGCCATAAAGGGAGTTGATGAGCTGATTGAGTTCACGCTCCGAGCAGACCACGGGCTCGACTTCCGAGTTGGTCAGAACTTCGATATAATCCAGCGCGTTGATATCCAGAGGATCAACAATGGCGATGGTCAAAAGCCTGCCTTTTTTTCTCAAAGGCGCCAGTTGATATTTCTGCGCGATTTCGATGGGAATATAACGAATCAGTTCCATATCCAGGGGATAAAGATCGGGATGATATTTGGAAATTTTGAGCTGCTGGCTCAACATGTCAATAATTTGATGTTCGCTGACGATTCCCAGACGCGTGAGAAATTGCCCCAGTTTCAGACCGGCCTTCTTTTGATCAATCAAGGCCTGTTTCAGACGCTCTTCATTGATGAGACCGCTTTCAACAAGCATTTCACCTAAACGTTTTTTAACTTTCATCAAGCCTCCGCGCCAGAGCTTCCTTCATTACTGTAAGAACCTGCTGTTAAAACAAACTGTGTCTTTATCCCACTGCGACAATACCCGGACCGGGACGGTAAACTCTGGTGGTAATCGGCGCATGGCTTCCCGGGCTTCTTCCATGCTTTTAAAACGCTTGTCCAGGATAATCGCGAATTGTTTACCCTCTCGAGCATTCCAGAAGGAAAGAAATCGTATTGCCGGCATTTGTGGCAAATCTTTTTTTTCAATGAATGAGTAATAGAGGGGTTCCAGATCTTTGCTGTTTTCCAGCGCAACCACGATAGCACCCTGTTTCACAGCAAGAGCTTTTTGAGGGATAGAGGGCACTTTCATCACGACGCCCTGTGATGTGTTGCTGATATTCTTGATCTGAGGATTTGCCCTGGCAAACCGTTTTGTAATCTCATGGCCGGTGTCACC
>CAYULE010000288.1:0-3490 GCA_964445385.1 uncultured Smithella sp. | reverse complement strand
GGCCTCCTGCCGCACCTGTCATACGCAGGATGAGCAGTGGCTTCTGGAGCGGGTCAAGAAAACACAAAACAATGTCTTTCAGTTGCAGCGCATCGCCGGTCAAACCATTGCCCGGGCGCACAATGTACTCGGCAAAGCCGGCACGGTGACTAAAGTCAATAAAGGAGAATTGGATAAGGCGCGGGAACTTCTTCGCAATGCTCAGTGGTTCTGGGATTTTATTGCCGCGGAAAACTCCATGGGTTTTCATAATCCCGATCAGGCCCTGAACACACTGGGGCAAGCCATTGATCTGGCGCATCAGGCCATCGCCACGGCGAATCGGGCGGCGGGAACGCAATATTAATGAATCCGCTGTTCCTGCTTTCGCATCACTCTTAAAATGGACGCAGCAGGGAAGAGTTTTTCTAATCCTGATGTTTGCCCGGTTCGGGCTTTACTAAACCCTTCAGAATAGAAGTGCCGTATTCTCTGCCGGTATTGAAGGCGTGAAGATTCTTGTCGATGGTGGAAGCGGGAACGGAATCCGATACGGCTTTTTTCAGGGCTTCCGCATGGACAATCGGCTCAACCGCGGAAAGAAACCCCAGCATGACAATGTTGGCCATCATCTTGGTCCCGAGTTGCTCGGCAAAGCGTGTTGCGGGAATGTGAAACGTCTTGAAGTGCAAGTCGGTTTTACGCGTATGCACCAGATCCGTATCCCAGATCAGTGTGCCTTCAGGACGCAAAGATTTGATGTTTTTCGTATAGGCTTCCTGACTCATGCAGATCAGGATTTCCGGCTCTTCCACGCAGGGGAAAAGGATTTCCTCGCCGCTGATAATCACCTGGCTGGAACAAGAGCCGCCGCGGGCTTCCGGCCCGTAGTTCTGCGTCATGGTGGCATGTTTGTGATCGTAAAGGGTTGCCGCTTTGCCCAGAATATCTCCGGCCATAACAATTCCCTGGCCGCCAAAACCGGTGATTAAAAAATGTCTTTCCCGTTTGTCCGGCATAGTCGTTATCGTCCTTTCTGATTATCCGGATGCATGGAACGCCACTGAGGCATCTGAGGACGGTTGAATTTTTCGTAGTGATCCATAAACGTGGGGCGTTCAATATCAACAAATTTCCCTACAACAATTTCCTTATCAATATCCATCGACGCATCTTTGGGATCAATATCGCCGCGAATAACCGAACGGCCCTGATAAAATTTCAACATTTCCAGCGCGCTGCCCATGCGGTTGCGCCGACCGAATGAGGACGGGCAGGGCGTAATGACTTCGACAAAACTGAAGCCGCGTTTTTCCAGCGCCTCGCTGATGGAACTCCTGAGCGACCGGACCTGCATCGCCGTCCACCTGGCCACATAGGTCGCGCCGCAGGCGGACGCCAGATAACTGAAATTGAAAGGTTCCTCCGGCGAACCATTAACGGAAGTTGTTGTTTTCGCGCCCAACGGTGTACTGGGAGCCTGCTGGCCGCCTGTCATGCCGTAATTGAGGTTGTTGACGCAAATCACGGTCAGATCCATGTTCCGGCGCGCGGCATGAATGAAATGATTGC
The DNA here is from genome assembly GCA_964445385.1 of uncultured Smithella sp. Classification (GTDB taxonomy): domain Bacteria; phylum Desulfobacterota; class Syntrophia; order Syntrophales; family Smithellaceae; genus UBA8904. The sequence continues at coordinate 1,939 of CAYULE010000288.1, read as the reverse complement.
CGCCGATGGCGAACAAGTCGCCGTCTCCGGAAACAACGATGACCTTGGTTTGAGGACGCGCCAGCTTCAGGCCGGTAGCAAAGGGCAGTGCCCGGCCATGCGTGGTGTGAAAAGAATCCAGCCGGATGTAACCGGCCATGCGCCCGGTGCAGCCGATGCCGGAGACCATGGCGATGGAATTGGGATCCCAACCGGTGTTTTTGATCGCCGCGAGCACAGCACTGAACACGGTGCCGATGCCGCAGCCGGGACACCAGATATGCGGAATTCTTTCCGTTCGCAGCAGCGAATCCATCGGATGGGGCGGAACATTTTTAACGGTTTTTGATGTTGTCATGTCTTTCCTTTTACTGCTTTGGAAATCGCGTCCAGAATCAAAGCGGGATGGATAATCGCGCCGCCGTAATTGGAGACCAGGCTTACCGGACAGGCGCCGCCTGAGCAACGCTCAAGTTCCAGCACCATTTGACCGCCGTTGATTTCCGCCATAATCATGGCTTTCACCTGAGGAGCGACGCTGCGGATGAGTTCTTCGGGGAAGGGCCAGATGGTTTCCAGCTTGATCATTCCCGCCTTGATGCCTTCATTCCGCGCGCTGCGCACGGCCTGCATGGAAGAGCGGGCGCTGATGCCGTATGAAACCACGACAACCTCGGCGTCATCCAGAAACAGATTTTTTGTACGAATAATTTTGTCACGATTATTACGAATTTTATTAACTAAACGGCTGACCATTTGTTCCTGGCCCTGGGGGTTCATTGCCGGGTAGCCGCGTTCATCATGCGTCAGGCCGGTGATGTGAATCCGGTAACCGTCACCGCAGTTGGCCATGGGCGCGATCCCGTCGTCATCCGCTTCATAGGGAAGATAGTCTTCCCGGGAAACGGAAGGTTTGCGCCGGTTGATGATTTCAATTTCATCCTCGCGCGGGATGATGACCCGTTCATTCATGTGCCCGATCACTTCATCGGCCAGAAGAATCACAGGCAAACGATAGTATTCACTGAGGTTGAAAGCGCGGATGGTCATATCAAACATTTCCTGCGGACTGGCCGGACAAAGAGCAATAATTTCGTAGTGGCCATGCGATCCCCAGCGCGCCTGCATCATATCGCCCTGAGCGACCAGGGTGGGAAGCCCCGTGCTGGGTCCCGCCCGCTGGACGTTGCAGACCACGCAGGGTGTTTCCGTGCAGATTCCCAGACCGATATTTTCCATCATCAAGGAAAATCCGGGTCCGGAGGTGCTGGTCATGGATTTAACGCCGCCCCAACTGGCGCCCAGAATCGCCGCCATCGAAGCGATTTCGTCTTCCATTTGAATGAAAATGCCGCCAATTTGGGGCAGACGCCGCGACATGGATTCGGCAACTTCAGTGGCCGGTGTAATCGGATAGCCGGCAAAAAAACGGCATCCGACGGCCAGCGCGCCTTCGCAGCAGGCCTCATCACCGTTCATGAAATGCGTTCCTGTTAATACTTCTTTTGCAACCAAAACCGATCTCCTTCAACCCTTATTCATTAAGGTCGTCATATTCAATGGTGTAAATGGCAAACTCCGGACAGAGGACTTCGCAGAAATGACAATTAACGCATCGTGAGGCGTCATGCACTTCGGGCGGATGGTACCCTTTTTTATTAAAAACGGTGGAGAATTTTAAAACCTGCCGGGGACAGTTGGCAATGCAAAAGCCGCAGCCCTTGCAGCGGTCTTCAATGACAATAACCTGACCCTGCCTTTTTTTCCGGGAACCATTTTCATCTTGAGGATTTATGGGATATTTCTTAGTTTTCTGCATGGACTCAACACATTTTCCCTGTATAATCAGATTTACACAAGGCGACCTGCCGGATGGATTTTTATTTGCTTGATTATCGGGGATTTCTACTGGAACCGTTTCCCTGAAGTGCCAAACTCCATCTGATACGCGCAAAGTTGC
>CAYULE010000287.1:0-3500 GCA_964445385.1 uncultured Smithella sp. | reverse complement strand
CGGCCACTGTAATAGCCTTCTCCCTGAATCGAATAGAATATTTCCTTAACGCGATACATCCCTCTAACCTTGTTCCTTGGACCTTTCGCCTTGAACCTTATATTTGACCGGATCGCTAATTCCCGCTTCCTGAAAGCCTTTCAGCCGCAGCAGACAGGAGTCGCACTGGCCGCAGGCTGAGCCGTCTTTCTCCGGATCATAGCAACTATGCGTCAGGGAATAATCGACTCCTAATGCCATCCCCTTTTGAATGATCTGCGCCTTGCTTAACAAAATGAGCGGCGTATGAATTTTCAGTTTTTGTTGGCCTTCCACGCCCGCTTTGGTCGCCAGGTTGGCCATCCGCTCATACGCTTCGATATATTCGGGCCGGCAGTCGGGATAACCGCTGTAGTCCAGGGCGTTCACGCCGATAAAAATATCGGTCGACCCGATCACTTCCGCCCAGGCCAGGGCATACGAAAGAAAGATGGTGTTGCGCGCCGGAACGTACGTGACGGGAATATCCTTCCCCACCTCAGCCACATTACGGCTTTTGGGAACCGCCAGGTCGCTGGTTAAAGCCGACCCTCCGATGCGTCTGAGATCAATATCCACGGTCAGGTGTTGAGATACACAATAGCTTTGGGCAATACGCGCGGCAGCTTCCAGCTCAACGCTGTGACGTTGACCATAGCGGAAGCTCAAGGCGCATAATTCAAATCCCATGCTCCGGGCAATGGCCATTGTTGTGGAGGAATCAATGCCGCCGGAGAGCAAAACAACGGCTTTCTTCTTGGATGGTTTGGTTTCGTGTGTCATGGTCAGACTGTTTATCAGATTTTGTAAAATATCGCCCGAGCTATTTAACGGCGGAGCTTGTGATGCGGAAAAGCTTTTTTGTGTTCATGGCCGCCGCTTGCGCCACGTCTTCCCAGGTCATGCCCTTGATTTCGGCGACTTTCTTTGCCGTATGGATAATGAAGGACGGTTCGTTTCTTTTACCGCGATGCGGGACGGGCGTCAGATAGGGACAGTCTGTTTCTAAAAGGATGGAATCCAGCGGTGCCTGCCTGACAACGTCCTGCAATACTTTTGACTTATCAAAAGTCACGACACCGGGCACGGAAATATAAAAACCAAGATCAATACACTGCCGGGCCATGGCCCAGTCGCCGGAAAAACAATGAAAGACACCCCGGCGAATCCTGGAGGCTTTCACCATGCGGAGCGTCTCTTCATGAGCATCGCGGTCATGGATAATCACCGGCAGATGAAGTTCATCAGCCAATTCCAGTTGTCTGGCAAACATTTCTATTTGTTTTTCACGCGGTGAAATATTACGAAAAAAATCCAGACCGATCTCGCCGTAGGCGACAACTTTCGGGTCTTTCGCCAGTGCCTTCAGTTCATCGAATGATTGATCATTGGCTTTGGCGACATCATGGGGATGGATCCCGACCGTGGCATAAATATTTTCATATTGACGGGCAATCGACAATGCCTTGCGGCTCAGCCCGGGATTTGTTCCCACCGTGACGATACAGTCAACACCTGCCAACCTTGCACGTTCGATCACGTCCTGGCGGTCGTCATCGAATTCTTTCATCTCCAGGTGCGCGTGGGAGTCGATCAACATAACCGCTACTTTTCGTTTGCCTGAAACGGAATTTCTTCGGCGTTATCCGCTACGTCGGGCAGTTTTTTTAACAGGACGGATAAATCTTTCTCCGACAATTCACCGATCAACAACTTGCGGGAGATGATTCGACGGTCAATCTTCAGCAATTCCGAGTTTACTCTTCTGGACATTTTAATCCTCCTGGGAAATAGGCAAATAAATTTAAATATTGGTTTTTCGTGACGGACTAGTATTATATTTTAATAACATAATCAAGCCCCAAGAAGTTAAGTTATCATCATCTCCTAATAATCATTGACATAAAATGGCTTTTTTTCTAAAATCTTACAGTTTTTGCTGCTATTTATATCCATATATTTTTATTACAGGGTGGTTGATTGATCATGACAGGTATTCGACTGATTCTTGTCTGTAAAGAGGGGCCGGCAAAGCAGGCTTATCTTCGTGAAGCATACTCCATTGGTATTCAGATTGACTCGGTCGCTACATTCGGTGAACTTTTCAAAGCCATGATGACCAACGCTTATCAAGGTGTCCTGGTTGATCTTGCCACCAGTGTGCAGTCCTCACTTGAAGAAAAAGCCATCGCTCAGGAAATTCTTAATATTTTTCCCCTCATTCAATTGAAGTGGGATCAGGAAACAAACAATATTCACACGATATCCAGTAGTAATGCGTCCAGCAGCACGCTCGCACAGTTTGTTTCCCAGGAATGCCGGCCTTTCATCCCCAGGGCCATTCGTCTTAACGCCAGAAAAGGAATTAATTTTAATATTCTGATGTGCAACAACGCGGATATGAATCAAGCGAACACGGAACGCAGCGTAACCGCGAATATCTCCAAAGGGGGCTGCTTTCTGTTTTCCTGCCGGGATTGGTCGGAGGCAACCGATGTCTGGTTTGTTGTTAACGAATTAAAGGACAAAACGCCAATTTACGGGGAAATCCGGTGGCGGCAGTCGTGGGGCATGACCATGGCCATTCCGGGCATCGGCATCAGCATCAGGCAAATCACCCCTCAACAGATCAATCAACTGGTTCAACAATATTCCCTTTCCGGATAAAATATTTAAGTTCCATGACACGGCTGCCGTATATATCTAAAGAACATTATCATGAGGGAAACCCTATCAGGAATGGCAACGATGGCTTACGAAAGAACAAATAGCGTCACTAAAGCCACACACATGCTCGATGAATGCAAAAAGCATCTTCAGGAAGGCAATATCTTTTCCAGCATCAGCGCACTGCAGGAAGTTCTGAGCCTGTTTATCAACATCAATAATATCCCACCAGACGAAAAGATCAAACTGGCAAGAGATATCAATCATTTTCAGAAGACCCTCTCTCTGTCTCAAAAATTCAACGAACTATACGGAAAGGTGTTTTTTCGCGAAAACGATTTTTCGACATCCTATGACTTCATCAGCCAGTTGATTAAAATTAAGGATGATGAAATTAATGACGTTCTGGTGAGAGAAGAAGAGAATCCTTTACTCAACTTGAACCATCTCAGCCGGGAAGACCGGCAGACAACAAAACGGATGATCTCCTTCGTGGAAAGAGGTGAATTTCACGCGCTTCGGGAACTGGTCGCCACGCACGATGAATTGGGATCGCTGGTTTTATCTTTTTATAATGAGACCGGCATCAGCCAAAGGAAATCAGGCCATTTTGACAAAGCGATTGTTCGATATAAAAAAGCGTTGTCCGTCTCTCCTTCTGATGAGCATCTCTATTATAATCTGGCCCGGGCCTATATTGAAGCCGGCCAGAAAAAAAACGCCGAGGCGTCTATCGGCCAGGCTTTGCAGCTCAATCCGCGGTTTCAGGAAGGGTTAAAACTGCAAGAGTACATCCAGCAATGGTCGAATTAAAA
>CAYULE010000286.1:0-3503 GCA_964445385.1 uncultured Smithella sp. | reverse complement strand
TAAAAGATAAACTCGACCTTCTTCGCAAAGAAGGGAAAAAGATCGCCTTTACCAACGGCTGTTTTGATATTCTGCATGTCGGCCATGTACGCTATTTAAAGGAAGCGAAAAAGACTGCTGATATCCTGATCCTGGCACTCAACAGTGATGCTTCCGTGCGGGCGATTAAGGGAGAAAAAAGACCGCTCGTCTGTGAAGAAGAACGATCGGAAGTGCTCGCGGCGCTCGAATGCATTGATTTCGTTACAATATTTTCAGAATTAACGCCACTGGAATTGATTTGCTACCTTAAACCGGACATCCTGATCAAAGGCGGTGATTGGCCGGAAGACAAAGTTGTCGGACGCAACGAAATAAGACAATGGGGCGGTCATGTGACAATTATTCCGGAAGTAGCCGGAAAATCCACTACCAATATCGTGGATAAGATCATTGCCGTCTATTGTTCCGATAACTGACAAGTTAGCGCAATCGCTATGTTTTTTAAAATAAACAAATTGATATTTTTCATTTATTGATAGTTAAATTTTTTTCTTTACAAACATTACCCCATTAGGTATTAAGGTCGACAAACTCAGCATCATTTAAATAAGGAGTAGCAACATTGGAAAAACAAACGACTTTGAAGCCGGAAAAACTGGAAGCATTCCGCAAACTGCTGAACCAGAAAATCAATGAACTGCTAAGCGAGGCAGGCAAGACTGTTTCCGAGATGACCAACGGCAAAGAAAATTTCCCCGATCCCAACGACCGGGCGTCGCTGGAATCCGACCGGAACTTTGAGCTGCGCATCCGCGACCGTGAGCGCAAACTCATCGTAAAAATGCAGGAAGCCATTAAAAGAATTGATGATGGAACGTATGGCATTTGCGAAGCCTGCGGTGGACCGATTTCCGAAAAAAGACTATTGGCGAGACCCGTCACCACGGAATGCATCGAATGCAAAACCAAGCAGGAAAAAATCGAAAAGCTCAAAGGCGAATAAAGCCAAAAACATAACCTTTAAAAACGCCCCTTTCGCGGGGCGTTTTTTATTGCTGACATTATTTCGCGTCCAATGATTCCCTTTTTTATTCAAAGATGATAATCAGTTCTCATGTATGTAAATGTCGCCCTCAACATTCCGGCCGATAAACTTTTCACGTATGCTGTTCCGGAAAGTATGCAGCCCGCGGCCGCACTCGGCAAGCGCGTTTTTGTCCCTTTCGGGAACCGGAAACGCACGGGATTCATTATCGACATATCGGACACCTGCAATCTCGCCCAAGTAAAACCCATTCAGGAAATCCTGGACGATGAACCGCTTTTCAGCAGCGCTGATTTGGGTTTCTATTCCTGGATTGCTGAATATTTCATGTATCCCCTGGGGAAAACGCTCGCTGAATTGATTCCCGCAGGTTCCGAAAAGAAAGATTTTCTCTGGATCACGCCGCTCAGCATGGACGATGATCTTGTGTTGTCCCCCGCGCAGAAATATTTACTTTCTCTGATCCAGCAGCATTCTCAAGGGATCACGTTAAGCAGCCTTGCCACAATCAGCAGCCTGAAAAATACATCCTCCATTGTGCATAACCTTCATCTGGCGGGACTGGTGCGAATTCAGACCCGGCAGACGAAACAACTGAAGGTCCGCACGGAAAAATTCGCGCACCTTGCCGAAGAGAAGATTGCCGGGACCAAACTCACCGCCAGACAAAGTGGGCTGATCGAGTTTATGCAGGCGCACAAAGCCATGGCACTCAGTGATTTAATCAAAAAGGCCGGCACATCAACGGCGGTCGTAAAAAATCTATGCGAAAAAGGAATCATCACTTTTTCTGATGAAGAAAAAATCCGGAAGGCGACGTTTGCTTCCTCAATCGTTAATAACCAGAATCCTTTATTGCTCAATAAAGACCAGCAGCTGGCACTGGACGAAATTTTCCGTCATCTGGAGAAAAATGCATTTGCGCCGATTCTGCTGCGGGGCGTGACGGGCAGCGGCAAAACCGAGGTCTACTTAAACGCCATTGAAGAGGTTTTAAAAAAAGGCGGGACAGCCATTTATCTGGTACCGGAAATCGCCCTGACACCGCAGCTGATATCCCGCATTGCGGGTAGATTTGATGAACAGAAAATTGCTGTTCTCCACAGCGGCATTGCGGAAGCCGTTCGTTATGATCAATGGCGGCAAATCAAACGCGGCAAGATCAATCTGGTCATCGGCGCTCGTTCAGCGCTCTTTGCGCCGCTTCCGGATCTGAAACTGATCATTGTCGATGAAGAGCACGACGCCTCCTACAAACAGGATGACCGGCTCTGCTATCACGCCCGTGATCTGGCCGTGCTGCGCGCGAAACTTTCCAGCGCGGTGGTCGTTCTGGGCTCCGCCACGCCGGGCATCCGTTCTTACTTCAACGCGAAAACTAAAAAATATTTCTGGCTGGAATTATCCGAACGGGTGGAAAACAAACCGCTGCCGCAAGTGGAAATCGTCGATATGAAGGCGCAGAAAGAAATGCATGGTAAAGTCCCTATCCTTTCCCATGAATTGATCGCGGGGATGGAAGAAACATTGTCCAGAAATGAACAGGTATTGCTTTTCCTGAACAAGCGGGGATTTGATACTTTTCTGGTTTGCGCCGACTGCGGTTACAATTTCCGCTGTCCCAACTGCGACGTGTCCCTGAAAAGCCACCTGACGGAAAAGCTGGTGAAATGCCACTACTGCGACTACACCATCAAAGCCCTGCCGCTTTGTCCGTCATGCAAAGGCAGCCGCATTTTAAGTTACGGAACGGGCACGCAAAAGCTGGAAAAAGAAATTGAGCGGCTCTTTCCTGCGGCGCGCGTCCGCCGGATGGATTCGGACACCACGGCCCAAAAAGGAACCCAGGAAGAAATTCTGCGCGAGCTACAGGAAAAGGAAATTGACATCCTGGTGGGAACGCAGATGATCACCAAGGGACATGATTTTCCTTTCATCACGCTGGTCGGCGTCATTGCCGCGGATACCGCTTTGAATATGCCGGATTTCCGCGCGGCGGAAAAAACCTTCCAAATGCTCACACAGGTGGCCGGACGAAGCGGGCGTGGGAATACGCCGGGCAAGGTCATTATTCAAACATTCAATCCGGAGCATTATGCCCTGAGGCATGCCAGCAATCACGATTACAAATCATTTTACGCGGAGGAAATTGACCACCGCAAGTCGCTGCAATATCCGCCCTTCGGCCGGATCATCAATATTCGCTTGTCTTCAACCAATAAAGAGGCACTGGATGAGGCGACGAATGACGCGGGAAAGCTGGCGCGCAAGCTCAGCGGCAAACGTGGCAACGCAGCGGAAATCATCGGCCCCGCCGAATCCCCGCTCGCCCGCATTCAGGGGCGGTTTCGCAAACAATTGCTCATTAAGGGCCGGGACATCAAAATTCTTCATGCCATTGCAAAAGAAATTTTTGAAACCTGCGCCAACAGCGCGGTAAAAATTACCATTGATGTTGATCCGGAAAATTTCATGT
>CAYULE010000285.1:1489-3503 GCA_964445385.1 uncultured Smithella sp. | reverse complement strand
TAAAACGAACCTCAGGCAATGTCAAGCAAAAAACAGAATAAAAGCATTAATCAAGAGCATCTTTCCTCCCTTTTTCATCGAGGGCTTTTCTGATGGCCACGGCTAATTGCCGCTTACTGACGGGTTTGAGAAGAAACAATTTAACGCCCAGGTCGGTCGCTTTTTCAGCGTTGATGTAAGAACTGTATCCTGTGCAGAGAATAATGGGCTGACCGGGCCGCAGTTTTATAATTTGCTGCGCTAATTCACTGCCGGACAAATGCGGCATGGTCATATCGGTGATGACCAGATCAAATCCGTCAGGATCGGCCTCGAAAATCTTCAACGCTTCGCGACCGTCCATGCAGGCGGTCACACGATAACCAAGGTCCGTCAGCATGATTTGCATCAGGGTAACTAAATCTTCTTCGTCATCCACAAACAGGATGCGGTCGGAACCGCCGGGAACAGGCTGGTCCCCGGTGGATTCGGATCCTGTCTTTTGTCCATCCAGAAAAGGCAGATAGATATGAAAGGCTGTCCCCTGACCGGGCCGGCTCCGGACCTGGATCATCCCTTCGTGATTTTTCACAATACCGTAAACCACGGAAAGGCCCAGACCGGTTCCCTCGCCGATTTTTTTTGTGGTAAAAAAAGGATCGAAGATGCGGTCGACAATCGCCGGATCAATACCCTCCCCGGTGTCGGCGATACTGAGCCTGGCATAGCTCCCCGGTTTTAAATGAACCTCGCCCGCCTGCTCTTCGGATATACTTTCCCGGGCCAGGCGCACGTCCAGGATACCGCCTTTCTCTCCCATCGCATAAGCGGCATTCGTGCAGATGTTCATGATAACCTGATGCATCTGTGTGTAATCGGCATAGATCATCACCGGTTGATCGGTTAACGCCTGTCGCATCTCGATGTTCTTGGGGATGGAGGCGCGTAAAAGCTTCATCGCTTCCTGCACGGCCCCCTGAAGGTCCATCGGCTTTTTATCCTGTTCCACGTGGCGGCTGAAGGCCAGAATCTGTCTGACCAGGTTCCTGGCGCGTTCCGCGGCGTTCAGGATTTGCTGGATGTTCCGGGAGCGAATGCTTTCATCTTTTTGTCCCAGGGCCAGTTCCGCATAGCCCATGATGCCGCTTAAGATATTGTTAAAATCGTGGGCGACGCCGCTCGCCAGCGTTCCGATCGCTTCCATCTTCTGGGAAACAAACAGTTGTTTTTCGAGATTGAGGCGTTCTTCTTCCGCCTGTTTGATGGCGGTGACATCGCGGGCGCTGGTGCGGATGCCCAGGAAGTTCCCCCGGGTATCAAAAACCGGCTGCCAGGAAATACTAAACCAGAGCTTCGAACCGTTTTTATGAAGACACCGGATGGCAAAGTTTTCGCCGCGGGTTCCGGTGAGCGCATTCCGGAATTTCCGGGAAAAAGAGTCGCGGTCATCTTCGGCGATCATCACGGGAATAAGATCAGGCATTGCCAGGACCTCATCAGCCGAATAACCGGTAATACGCTCCACGTCGGGGTTGACCCAGAGACATTTTCCGTCGGGTCCGAACCAGGATTCCCAATCCACAGTATAATTGGCGATGGTCTTAAATTTTTCCTCACTCTGACGCAGCGCCTCTTCGTCATTCTTTTGCCGGACGCGCATTTCTTTCTTTTCCAGCTCTCGCGAAACGGCCATGCCCAGCTTCGTCAGATTGTTCTTCATAATATAGTCGCAAGCCCCGTAGTGAATGCAGATCAGGGCGGCTTCTTCGCTGATGGCGCCGGAAACAACAATCAGGGGAATATCGAGGTTCATTTTCTTCAAAAGGGAGATCGCATCGATGCCGCTGAATCCCGGTAAATGAAAATCGCATAAAATAATATCCCAGGGGTGATTCATCAGGGCCCGGGTCATGTCTTCCGAGGTTTGTACACGTTCGGCTACCGGCTCATAGCCACTCTTCTTCAGCGTGCGGAGCAAGAGCAACGCATCATCCTCTGAATCCTCAACCAGCAATACACGCAGGGGTATTAACAT
>CAYULE010000285.1:0-1389 GCA_964445385.1 uncultured Smithella sp. | reverse complement strand
GAGGCAGACATCCACGATATCTGTATCGTAGAGGATGCCTCTATTTTGGGTAATTTCATCCAACGCCAAATCAATGCCCAGGGACGGACGGTAGGGACGATGTGATGCCATGGCTTCCACGACATCGGCAACGGTCAATATTTTCGATTCCAGCAGGATATCCCCTCCTTCTAAATGATTAGGATAGCCCGATCCGTTGATCCGTTCATGATGCTCCAGCACGATCCGGGCGATCGGCCAGGGGAAAACGATGTTCTTGAGAATATCATACCCCGCCTGGGCATGTGTTCTGACAATTTCCATCTCAATATTACTCAGCTTCGTTGGTTTGGTGAGAATCTCGGCGGGGATGGATATTTTCCCCAGATCGTGAATGGTACTGGCCATCCTCAGGCCGTCGAGCCGGTGTTGCTCCAGGTTCAGCTCCCGGGCGATGGCGTAAGCAAGATCAGACACCCGCCGTTGATGCCCCGCCGTATAGGGATCTCTCGATTCCACCGTCACCGCCATGGCATGGATCGTGGCTTCCAGCGATTGCCGCAACTGGTTCAGGCTTTCCTGCCGATCCTTTTCCATCTGCTTAAGTTCGGTGATGTCACGCACGAGTCCTCTGAAGCCGATCACCTTACCGCCGGAATCTTTCATCAGGGTAAACGATTGCTGGCAGTTCACTCTGATTTGATCTTTACGGATAATCTCATAGTCCATCAATCTGCCGGGTTTGCCGGTCTCGAATACCCGTTTATGAGCTTCATACAATTTCCTGGCCGTTTCCTCGTCGGTATACTGCCGGCTGTTCATGCCCATCAGTTCCTCTTCGGGGTAACCCCATATCCGGCACAAGGCTCTATTGAAAAAAGTAAAGCTGCCGGCCAGATCCGTCTCGTAGTATCCGTCGATAATGTTATCCAGAATAGACCGGTATTTTTCCTCGCTCCGGCGCAGCGCCTCTTCGTCCTGCTTTTGCCTTTCGCGCATTTTCTTCTCTGACAGTTCCCGTTCAATCGCCAGGCCAAGACGCGTCAGATTGCCTTTCATGATATAGTCGGAAGCCCCCCGGTGAATTAAGTCCATGGCCATCTCCTCGCCGATGGCCCCGGAAACAACAATCAGGGGGATATCGAGGTTCATTTTCCTCAAAAGCATGATGGCGTCGATACCGCTGAACCCCGGTAAATGAAAATCGCACAGAATAACATCCCAGGGATGATTGATCAGGGCCAGGGTCATGTCTTCCGACGTTTGCACCCGCTCGAATGCCGGGTCATAACCGCTCTTCTTCAGCGTACGGATCAAGAGCAACGCATCATCTTCCGAATCTTCAACCATTAACACACGCAGGGGGGTCAACATAATTCATTCTCCGTATTTCGTCTTTTCACCTTTTCC
>CAYULE010000284.1:0-3505 GCA_964445385.1 uncultured Smithella sp. | reverse complement strand
CTTTCAGATAAGACGGAACACCGTCAACGGACAAATGATGGATGGTGGAAAGGGCAACCAGCCCTCCCATGCTGTGAGCAACAATAATGAGGCGACGCAGGCGGCCGGGATTATTCGCCTCCGCATATTTGATGATGTTGGCCAGGTTGGCTCCCAGCTTTTTTAAGGGTAGCCCGGAAGGATAATAATAAAACCAGGGCTGGTAACGTTTCCGATCGAGACCGTCGGCCAGGTATTTAAAGTCCCTCGGCGTTCCTGCGACGCCATGTACAAAAAGCACTTGCGTCTTCTTATGATTCATCGTTTCGAAGGAGAAAATATACTGCTGGGTATGCGCCATGAATGTCTTGAAATCATAAAGACCGATCTCCCCGTACCGGGGATCAAAGAATTCATCCTCCAGGGACTCGAAGACATAGGAATTTCGCCGGACCTTTTCTTTGAAAACCAGATCGGTTTTTGCAGGAGATGCCAGATCGAGTTTTAAATCCGGTCCGATGATGGAGAGCCCGTCTTTGACTTTGTGTTTTGCAATCGTGACCGGTTCCCGCATGCTGCCCACACATTCATGCGCTTCGAAATAACCGTTTTTATCGAGGTCGGCGAAGAAATAGAGCTCATAAACACCTTCCGGCAGATGAATCTGGTAATAATCCAAGGGCGTCTGCATGGGCGAACGGACGGCAATTTCTCTCTTCTTAAATCTGTCCGTAACCGCCAGAAGAAGAATGGGGCCCGCGGGGTCCCGATTTAAAGTGAGCTTGCCGAGGAGAAGGTAGGCATTCTCCGGAGCAAGCTGCATCAGCAACTCCGCGCCCTGCTCGCGGCTGAATGCCTCCCTGGTCTCCTGCTTCTTCTGCCAGAACCCGAGATAATTGTTCACTGATCCGCAGCCGACAAAAAAAAGGACCGTCAGCCAGAGTAAACATCCCTTCAATAATCGCTCCATAGATTCTCCCGGTGGTCCTGCCGATGATTTTACGATAACGGTGTTCTACATAAATAAAATCAAACCGTATGTCAATTTATCAATGACACTTCTGCTTTATAGGATTGACAAGAACATTCAATTTTCATATAGTGACAACAATTTAGAATATATTTTTACTGACCACGACAGTCAACAAGCTTTTTCCTCCAACAACTATTAATAAATGGTTATTTGGAAAAGAACAGGGGGCCTTATAATGGCGGATCGTACGATACACGTCACAAAATTTGATATGGATCGGTTGCTGGAACTAATTGAGAGAGTACGATCATCGCCTAAGTTTAACAAAGACAACATCGATCTACTGGAAAAGGAACTCTATCGTGGCGTGTTGGTTGATCCTCAAAAAATCCCCGGTGATGTCATCACCATGAACTCCAAGGTCAGTATCACAGACATCGAATCCGGTGAAAAGATGTCCTATACGCTGGTGTTTCCATCTGCCGCTAATATTTCGGAAAATAAACTTTCCATTCTGGCTCCACTGGGCATTGCCCTTATAGGGTACCGCAAAGGTGATATCATCGAATGGCCTGTTCCATCCGGTATCAGAAAACTCAAGGTTGATGAAATCATCTACCAGCCGGAAGCGGCGGGCGATTACAATTTATAAGTAAAAATATCCTTACGTCGTTTTTTCTCAAGATGAATCCCTGAATGGTATTTTGGCGATCTTACGGGAATGTCGTTAAAACTGGTGGTTCTTGCCCGTTGTCTTTCAGGGCAGGATGACCAGTGGAATATTGCCTTCATACACAAGATCATTAATCAGAAATTTCCTGAACATCTGATCCAGAAACATTCTTGAACCCCTTTGCACAACAATGAAATCATCTTTTTTGCTTAAAATAATTCTTTTCAAATCCTGAAATCCGATTTGGGTCTTATACATTTCATAAGTGGCGCCGTATCGGTCGGAATATAACGCAGTCAGGTCTCTTAAATAATTTTCAGCATCATTCCAGTCATCGCCGGGTTCTAATACGGAAAAGAAAATGATGTCTTTTATGCTGGCCTCGCGGAAAATCAAAAATTTGTTGAAGTCAATGATATTGAGAGGATTGTTCTTTTGTACCGCAACATGAATGGTTTCAGGAGAACAACACTCCGGATTCAGTGGCACGGCCACAATCAGGTTGTCAATGCCGTCAATGACTTTGACGGCTTCACTTCCGATAAAGATTTGCTCTAATAAGCCCTTTTTGCTCAAACCCAAAAACACGAGATTATTAAATGGTCCTCTCAATAACGTCCGGAGTTTTGTCACCAGGGGTTTTTCTGAAGCAAAAAACCCGATGGACATCACTCCCGGTAAAACTGCTCCAGCTAAACGCCTCAATTGCTCAAGAGCTTCCCGATTGGTAATTTTGGTGAGGCTTTTCTTGCTCTCGTAGGGTGTCAAAGCGGGCAACATCACGACAGTGTTATGAACGAGGAGCATATCTGCGCCGATGTTCTTGCTCCAATTATACGCAAACTGAATAAGGTGCTCTGAATCAGACGACAAATCGACAAGGATGATGAAACGATTCTTCATAGATATATCCCTTTCATATTACTGATACGGTTTCCTTAATCAACTTGAAATATTGCTTTTATTTCCCTAGATAACTTTTATATTTTCTTGATTTCGGACTGACTTTCGACGCTGTTGGCGCATCATACAAACTGCGTCGAATGGATTCACGATGCTCGGCGGCAACACTGCACGCTCTCTCGTCGGCGGCAGTCACAACTTCGGCCAGGGCAACGCCAACTTCCGCCTCACCGGCGGCAACAACATTAGCGCCCGCGTTACGCAGTGCCTGGGCATCGCGAAGATGGGCGCAACGGGCAATGATGTGCAAATCCGCATTGAGGTGGCGTGCATGCCTGATGACCTCGACAGCATCATCAATATCCGCACTCAGGATCAGGCTACCGGCCGTCGCTATACCTGCCTCGTCAAGGGTCCCGGGTCTCAAAACATCCCCATACAGCGCATGGGTTCCCATTTCGTGCAGCCTGCGCACAGTATCGAGGTTGAGATCGATCACGGTGATTTCCACACCGCGTTCTTTGAGAAGGCGGTGTACAATCTTTCCCACAGGGCCATAGCCGATCAGGATGCAATGGTTGGGATTCAATACCTGGCGCTGACTGGAAATAACGGGAAGCGTTTTGGCGATCTTTCCGGACGACAACCTGCGTGCAAAGCGATAAATATAAGGGTTCAGGCCAATAGAGAGAATAGACGCGGCCACCAGGGCGTTCCATCCCGCGTGATTGATCAGCCCGAGACTCAGAGCAACAGTGCCAAGAATAAAGCTGAACTCACCTACCTGCGAAAAAGCCGCTCCGACGGGAATGGCTGTTGCTAAAGGTTGACCGAGAATTCTTACCGTCAACATGGCGGCCAGTGGTTTGACGATAATGACCACAAACATTACAGCCGCAATCACCATAGGAACCTGAACAATGCTCCGGGGATCAAACAGCATCCCGATCGAAACAAAAAAGAGCACGGCAAAGGCG
>CAYULE010000283.1:2044-3547 GCA_964445385.1 uncultured Smithella sp. | reverse complement strand
GTTTATGAAAACGAAAAAAACGCTGGCCTTTTTATTGTCAGTGGCTGCGTTGTGCTGCTTTTTGAGCTTTAACGCTCTGGCGCAGGACAACAAGCCGGCACAAATAAAGCATGAGCAGATCACACAGCAGTTAATAACGATGGTAGAGCATAATGCGGAAATCAAAAGTATGCTTATTCATTCCATTGAAGCGGCCAGAAAAATCAATCCGGATAAGACGACCAACCCGGCGCAGACGCTGGAAGAATATTATGTTTTTATCGATTGGGCCGCAAAAGCGATGCCCTGGTCCATTCTGCGAAATCTTCCATATTCAAAGTTGTATGATCAAATCGATCAGAGTCTGGATTACTTCTATTTTATTAATGATCAACCGCTCCCTGAATTAAAGGGTAAAGGGTATTATTATCCTTCATTGCAATACCATGAACCCTATCGCACATGGCTGATCCATTTTGTCAAAGAATGGGGCATCTATTTAAGCCAGGAGGGGTCGTGGAAAGATGAGTACTACAAAAACGCTTTGGCGGATGAATCATTCGGATTGCGTAAGGGCTGGTATGAAGATCCGTCAAAATGGAAAACATTCAATGATTTTTTTGCAAGGTATCTGAAGTCACCAGACCAACGCCCGATTGCCTCTCCGGATGACCTGTCCATCATCGCGTCCCCCGCCGATTCCAAGCCTCAAGGCGTATGGAAAATAGACAGAAACTCCAACATTGTGCATAAAAAAGGCGTTGCGATCAAATCCAATGTCTTCAAGTCCGTCGCTGTGTTGATCGGGGAAGACAGCGCGTATAAAAATAAATTCGCAAACGGAACCTTAACGCACACGTTTCTTGATGTGAATGATTATCACCGCTATCATTTTCCGGTTGGCGGCACCATCAAAGAAGTTCGCGTGATTAAGAGTGATGAGGCCGCCGGCGGGATCACAACATGGGACGCCAAGGCCAAAAGATATATGTTGGACTCAAACACTCCCGGCTGGCAGAATATCGAGACGCGCGGCTGTGTCATCATCGAAACAAAAGAGTATGGCCTCGTGGCGTTGTTGCCGATTGGCATGTCGCAGATATGCTCAATCAATTATGAAGATACGGTCAGGGCAGGGAACGTGGTCAAAAAGGGAGATATGCTTGGATGTTTCTTATTTGGCGGTTCAGACTTTGTGCTGGTATTTCAAAGTCATGTTGACTTTAAATTAACCGTTCCCCGGGGCAGCAACGGAACCTATAAACATGTCTTGATGGGTGAAGAATACGGGAAGCTTGCAAGAAAAAAATGATGTCATGATCGCGTATAACTAAGAACCTTGACGGTTGAGAAAAACATCAAGCGCTATCGTTTGGACGGAAGACAAAAGGGCACTTCAGCGCGACTATGGAATAAGGGAATGCTCCTATCGTAAAGGGCCTGACAAATCCATTCAGCCGGAGCGCAGCGCCCGGCTGATATTTTCATCGGGCGGCAATATCAGGAGAGGCTATTGCTTGAGAA
>CAYULE010000283.1:0-1944 GCA_964445385.1 uncultured Smithella sp. | reverse complement strand
CGGGCTTGCCCGGGCTGCGGAAAACAACCGCCCCATGCTGATCAAAATCCTGCGGGAAAAACCACAGGATCTGGAAAATGGACATTTCCTGCTGGAAACTTCTCCGACCTATTACAAATACAAAACCGATACCAAAGATTGGTTCAGCGCGGGATTGCTTTTAAAGGCGGATATCGCCAGGGATTGGGAAATCAGTATCGGTAGTGATTTTATTTCCTATCAGAGTCCGGACCTGGGAATATCGGATTTATCCATAGGGGCCAAATGGAAATTTTATGCGCAGGGTAACTTTACGATGGCGCTTGCGGGCTATGTTTTGCTTCCCACGGGAAATCAGGCCTTTCGCGAGCCGGGCATCGAGCCCACGCTGGCGCTGCTTTTGAACCGGAAACTGGGCAATTGGGAGTTCGGCGTTTCCATCGGATCAACCTATGCCGCCGATGATCAGGGTGAGCCAAATTATCTTGATCTGGAGTTGAGTATGGAGGTGGATTATACGCCCGATACTAAAAATTCTTTCAGTGTGTTCTCCTCCGGATATGGACCGGATCAAAGAATTGACGGCTCTTCACGAGTGCTGATCGGAACATCATATACCCGCACCTTGACGGATCATCACTCATTGAGTGTCATGCTGATGAAGGGCCTGTCGGGTCGGGGCATGGATTGGTCGGGCGTATTGACGCACAGTTATGCTTTTTAGCGGGAAACTGCAAATCATGGCTTGGCATTATTGAAAAAATATGTATATTGAAAATCAGGTTCCGATCATGGCGGATGTTCAAAAAAAACGGAAAATCGGGCAGGGCGGGGTGAATGCAATCATCCCCTGATGAGCAGGAGCGCGAAGACAGAATATTGAAACTCGGAGGTCCATAGTGCCGGTCAACGCAGCACCTGAAAAAATTCCGGTCGTCTTATTGTATAATGTTGATCCCCATTGGACACAGGCTGAAAAAGAAGAGGTCATCAGCCTTTCGACGGAACTCGGCCACGCTTTGATCGATGTCGGCTACCCCACCGTTTTCGTTCCCATTGCCGATGATGACATTGCCAGCCATCTCCATTCGTTTGATCCTTCAGAATATATAATTTTTAACTGGTGCGAAAGCCTCCCGGGGTTGAATCATAGCGAGTGGCTCGTAGCCAAACGGCTCGAGATGCTGGGCTTTACCTTTACCGGCGCCGATTCAGAGGCGCTGGCTCTGGCGCAGGATAAGTATCGGGTCAAGGTTATCCTGGACCAGGCCGGCATTCCGACACCCGCCTGGCGGATATTTCATCAAGGTGAGCCATGCGATTGGAACAGTTTTCCGGCGATTGTCAAACCGATGAATGAACATTGTTCCGCGGGAATTACCTGTGACGCTGTCGTGCTGAACCCGCTGGAGCTGAAAAATAGAATCCCCTTTATCTGGGATACCTACGATCAACCGGCCATGGTCGAAGACTTTATTGACGGGCGCGAATTTCATGTGTCCGTCTGGGGAAACGAAAAACTGACCGTGCTGCCTGTTGCGGAAATGGATTTCTCTTTTTTCGGCAATATCAAAGACCGGCTGTGCACCTATGATTCCAAATTCATTCCCGGCTCCGACCACTATGAAAAAATCGAAACGCTGCTGCCCGCGCCGCTGACGCCCGAAGAGCAGTTGGCATTGGAAAAGGTGTGCTGTGATGCTTATCGGGCATTGGGATGCCGGGATTACGCCCGTATGGATATCCGCCTGCGGGATGGCATTTTCTATATGCTGGATGTTAATCCCAACGCCGATATCAGCAGTGAAGCCAGCATGGCCTGCGCGGCGGAAGTTGCCGGTATCAGTTACGGGCAGATGGGCAGTCTGCTGGTTTGCCTGGCCGCAAGGCGGCATCCCGTTTTTGGCAAAATGGTTGAATTACGGGATTCGGAAAGAAAAGAGTTGCCGTAAAGTGGTTCCGCGT
>CAYULE010000282.1:0-3610 GCA_964445385.1 uncultured Smithella sp. | reverse complement strand
GGCAGAACGTGCGGAGGCGGTCAGGCAGGTGCAATCGCTTACCGAATGGGCCACCAGCGCTGAAACCTACGCCAGGTCGCTGGAAGAAGAATTGACGCGGATACGCGTGGCAGGCAGGGCGCATGAAGTGGAAATTGAAAAATAAAAAAATAATTATCATTCATTCAACAATTTTGGTTCTTCAGGCGGATAAATTCATCAAGCGCAATGGAGAATAAAACGAAAAATGGCATCTATCGGCGTTTTTACGATTGCATCGAAAAATTACCTGGCCTACGTTCGCGTGCTTATGGCATCGCTTATAAAAATCCATCCGGAATATAAGCTTTTTCTTTGCCTGGCGGATCGTCTGGAGCATTATGTTGATCCCGTTGCTGAACCCTATACTATCATAGAAGCCGAACAGATCGGGATCCCTGATTTTAATGATTTCGCGCAGCGTTACGATATCATGGAGCTGAATACGGCAGTCAAACCTTACATGTTCCGATGGCTGTTTAATAATACCGATCTTGATGCCGTGATTTACCTGGACCCGGATATTCAGGTGTTTTCCCGATTTGATCGTCTGGAATCCATGTTGAGCGACGGAGCTTCCGCGGTTCTGACCCCGCACATTACCCGGCCGTTGGAAGACGACAAGAGTCCCAATGATTATACTTTTTTACAGACCGGCGTCTTTAACCTCGGATTCATCACGTTTCGGCGCTGCAATGAAAGTCTTGACTTTATAGATTGGTGGGAAAGACGACTGCGTCAGCAATGTATTGTAGATTTTCCGGCCGGTTTATTTGTGGATCAGAAGTGGTGCGATTTAGCCGTCTGCTTTCTCGACAATCTGAAAATTCTAAGAGACGTGGGATACAATGCCGCTTACTGGAATTTAGCCCAGCGTAAAGTATCGAAAGCTAACCATGATCCATGGCTGGTGAATCAGCACCCGCTGGTATTTTTCCACTTCAGCGGTGTTGATCCGTCAAATGTCCGTCTGGTTTCAAAACATCAAAACCGCTTTTCGTGGGAAGATATTCCGGAAACGCAACCTCTTTTTCAAGCATACAACGATGCTCTCATGCAAGCCGGCTGGAAAGATTCGCGCAACTGGCCTTACGCATTTTATAAGATATTTGACTGGGGGGAAATTACCCAGGTAGTAAAAAGTTTCTACCGTACAATGCAGCTACATCCTTTTGACGTCAAACCGGGCAAGCTGAATGAATATTTAAATTTTATCTGTAATGAACCATGCCTGGAAATTGCACCAGATAATGAAATTCACATCTCAAAATTGATGTTCTATATTTACGGTCAGCGCGGCGATCTGCAAAATGCTTTTTCGCTTGATACAGCAGAAGGGAGAAAGCAATTTGCTTCCTGGTTTGAGGAAGCGGGTCCGCGTGAATATGATTTACCCCCCGAGCTGACCCGGCAGCGCCTCATGCAAGAAAAATCGGACTTGCCGCTGTCCGGGGAAAATGTGATCAATCAAGCTTCTCCCGTTCCAGAAGCGATCGAGCCGCCTATAGTGGAAACGGCGAAGGTGCCACCGCCGGACATGCAAGAAAAATTCAGGCGATTTTGTCTGGCACTGAAATCCAGAATGATGCGAGGATTTTGAAAAGAATGGATTTTGAAAAAATTGACGCGCCCGCTCCGATTGCACAGCTTGCCGGCAACCGCTCTATCAGCAACCTGATGTTGTTGATCTGGCAACTCAGGAAAGATTTGCAACAAGCATTCGATCTCAATACCGAAGCCGGTCAGATGAATTTAATCAACTGGTTCGATGTTTCGTATGAACGTGAATACGGCATTTCTCATATTTCAACCAACGAAGGCGCACAGGATTGTACGGCCCCAAAAGAGACGCATCCTCTCATGGTCCAATCACAGGTTTTTCGCTTAGGACTCCGTTTATCCAGAACGAGTTCGTTTCTGCCCGGGACGATACGCAAGAATTTTCGATCGATCATGCTGCAATCCCTAAAAAATGTTGCACGCGCATCGGCCAGTCTGGCTTCCGTGGGGACCGCTCCATTTATATCCCAAGCACAGGGGCATCGGGTTGATCGGGGCGTCAATCTCATCGGCTACGCGTATGCGGAACTCGGCATGGGGCAGCATCTCAGGATGAGTGCCACGGCATTTGCCAAAACCAGGATAAAGCATGGTGTTGTGAACTTCCATATCGGTTGTTCATCGCGCAAACAGGCGCAATTATATCATGGCCCCCTGATCTCCTCGAATGATTACAAAGTAAACCTGTTTCACATCAATGCAGATCAAATGCATACGGCTCTTTGTCATTTTGGCCGGGATTTCTTTAAACACCGCTATAATATCGGCTATTGGCTGTGGGAGTTGTCGAAATGCCCGGATGAATGGTTGCCTGTCATGGGATTGGTCAATGAAATATGGGCTCCCTCCCGATTCATTCAACAGACGTTTGCCGAACGTTCAAGTTTGCCGGTTGTGTATATGCCTCTTTGTGTAACCTTGCCGCCCCTGAAAGGATACCGTCGGATTTACTATGGTCTGCCGGCAGACTGTTACCTCTTCCTTTTTTCTTTCGATTTCTTCTCCTTTATTGATCGAAAAAATCCGTTTGCAGTCATCGATGCCTTTAAACGCGCATTCCCCGATAGCACCGGCAAAGTTGGTCTGGTGATAAAAATTATGAATGGTGACCCCGGCCACCCGCGCTGGAAGGACATGACCGATTTGATCGGTGATGATCCCAGAGTTTATATTTTCAACAAAGTCATGACGCACGATGAGTTTCTGGGTTTGATTGACAATTGCGATTGTTTCGCGTCTCTGCATCGCTCAGAAGGTTTCGGTTTTGGCCCGGCGGAAGCTATGTATCTCGGCAAACCGGTGATTGTTACGAACTATTCGGGAAATACCGATTTCACGCTGCCCGGCAATTCGTGTCCCGTTGATTACCGCCTTATCCCGGTGATTGACGGACAATATGTTTTCGACCGGGGCCAGGTATGGGCGGATCCCGATATTGAACATGCCGTCTGGTATATGCGAAAACTTGTCTTGGATAATTCATACGGGAAAGAACTCGGCAGGAAAGCAGCTTCGTTTATACGAAAAAATCACTCACCATCGAGAATAGGCTCACTATATAAAAAAAGATTCAGAGAACTGAACCTTGCATAGGAGTTTCCGACGGGCTCGACCCTCCCCTCTTGATGGCGCAACAACCAACTTGTGATATTGCATATAAAAAATAATATCATAATCTTTCTGCGCAAAACACCATCCCCGATTGCCTTATAAAAGACATTATCGACGTCGGGGAAACGCCGACATCCTATCAGAATTTCTCCTACACATAATCAGGACTGACGCTGATACAACAAACCCGTGTCCTGTTGTATTTGGTAAATAATTTTAATGGGCACATGTATTTCATCCGCTGTATGCAATACGCCCCCAAGCATTATGGCTGGAAAAGCAGACACACGTGTCTGACAAATCATAATGCCTTAAAAAAAATTCAATTGATGATGGGAGATAACAATAATGCAAGTACCTATGCTGGTTACACATTTTTTAGATCGGGGCGTCAAACTGTATGGCCCCAAAACCTGTATTG
>CAYULE010000281.1:2453-3613 GCA_964445385.1 uncultured Smithella sp. | reverse complement strand
ATGACCGGCCTGACGCCATTCAAACCGCTTTTTGACTTATTTCCTCAAAACAAACAAAAAACTAAAGAAGACAATCAATAATCCCCTTAATACGCCTGCCCAGTTTTTCACACATTGACTTTTTTTTTGACTATAAAATCATATGATGATATTAATGAAGTCAAAATAATTCATCACATATCCATTAGCATATCGAATAATATTTAAGCATCCGGCCACAGGTAATGGCTTGAGTGAAAGGCATAGCTTGAAGAAGCAACGCATTGAAATTAAAGAAAGCAATTTTGATTATGCCCTTGAAAATAAAAAGCAACGTACTGAAAAACCATCAACAGCAACACAGCATAAGGTAGATCTTTTTGACCTCGTTTCCCTGCCTAAATATCACCTGCCCAAAATGGACGGTCTGATCACAGGCAGGCTCACCAAACTTAATGAACGAGGTGAACCACTCGTTGATTTTCCTGGCAATCCTCTGGAAAAACCTGTTGCCGCATGCAGCACAGTGCCCGTCAAACCTGAAGACATAGAACGCCGGATTGTCCTTATGTTTGACGAAGGTAACCTGCGCAAGCCGATCATTATTGGAATTCTCAGAAAAGACGTCCAGGCTGCGACAGCCGACAAACAAGATATGCATGCCTTAACAAACTCTCCGGAATGTGAAATTGATGGCGAAAAAGTTGTTTTCACCGCTGAAAAAGAAATTGTGTTGCGTTGCGGCGAAGCCAGCATCACACTGACCAGCGCAGGCAAAGTGCTGATTCAGGGCAACTACGTTCTGAGCAGCGCAAGCGGAATCAACCAAGTTCAGGGCAACGCCGTTAAAATTAATTGATTAGACTATGAGCAAACTCGTCATTCCGGATATTATTGAACAGTACGCAGGCAACGCCGCTTTTCTCTGGCAGCGGCGGGATAACGCCCGCCATGCCTGGCATTATTCTCTCGATGATCTGAGCAGACTCGATGATCGGATAGATGCCGCGCTGAATGCGTTGATCATCGCCGAAGATGATGGATGGGAAATCAGCCAATCCATATTACTTGGCAACAAGCCCGGAGAAATATTCGTTCTGTCAATACTTGCTTTTGACAGCGGCAATGAAGGCAGAATTCAATTGGTACTGAAAAAAGCAGATTCATCCCCCGAGCTTGCC
>CAYULE010000281.1:0-2353 GCA_964445385.1 uncultured Smithella sp. | reverse complement strand
TCAGCCAGACCGCCGGGCAGCTGCTCTGGAGCTTGCCCTTCTCCAGCCGGGAACACCCCTTTTTGATATCGGCGCACCGTCATGGCGGCAAAAAGCATCTATTGCGGCACTTTTAAGTCAGGCTTGAGAATATCCTTGAAGGTTAAATTTTCGCCCCTCTCCAGGAGAAGAACCCTGCGGGCTTCCGCATCATCCGACGTTGAAAGAGCAACAAGGAGCGGCGGCTCTCGTTTCATCAGCATAGCCCCGACAGCAACAACCACCTGGGCAAGGCCCATCGCGCCACCGCAATCCCCTAATCCATCCGCCGGATGCAATAGTGTATATTTGCAGGACGGTGTGAAAACAAGTCCCTGCGACAGGCTCCACTCCAGCGCCCGAACGCGCTCGCCGTTCATATCGTTGATCACCATTTCAATTCCGTTTTCAGCCCCGCCAGTCTTGGAAAAAACATCCCGAAACGCATCCGTCAATCCTTTTGCCGTCGATGCTTTTGCACTTGTCCATGGATGGGGCTCGGCTGCCCGTCCCCAGGCATTCACCCAGGCTAAGACTTTGGCGTTTCGTTCTCTTGCGTGCGATTCCGTCTCCAGTAAAACAGCGCATCCCGCTTCACCAGCCACAATGCCTTCGGGATTGGTTCCATCCAGCAAACGTTCATCTTCCAAAAGTTTGCTCAAAACATTTTCTTCGCAGAGAGAATCAGCACATCCGATGAGGGCCATTTGATGTTGCCAGTGCTGCAGATCATTGACGGCCTGAATAATGTTTTCAAAGGATTGACATCGGCCAAGCCCGCTTAGCCTTTGTTCGTCGTGTTTCCGGTCAATATTCAATAAACGCGGCATTCTTGTTTCTAGTTGTGATAAAAAAAGGGCATTGTCAGAATCAAGCATTTGATCGATATAGCAATATACTCTTGCCATCATCCAATGAGGCAAATCAATAGTAGCCTCCTTCATTGCCGGAATGATCAAAGCCAGCGCACGATCAATACCGCTCAGTTTTGAAGAGATAAAACTGTCAGGAACGCGTGCAATCGTTGCTCCGCGCAGCGACATTCCATATTCATCGCCTTTGACCATCACCTTTTCGTGACGGCCATAATTCATCATCCCGGCAAAAACAGCCGCGGCACTGCTCAAAGCCGTCAAGCCAACGGAACTGACCATCCCGATACCGGTGATCGCAATGCGTTCTTTTTTGGCATGGCTGTCCTTCATCTTTTACTACTAACCTTTTTTCTCATCCCGCCATGATGAAACTTTATTTGAGACTGAAGACAATATTGTCGGCCTCCAGTCCGATTACCTATAACCCATCACCGATTGTATACGTCTACTTCTCATACATCGGCCTCATGGAATTGAGTACTGCGTCCCATATTTTGAGGCGCTCTTTTTCGTCGCCGTTGTCGGGGCACCACATGCTGATCAGGATCCCCGGCTCTTCACCGGAATCTTCCTTGGCAATATATTCCCAGTCAAAAGAAAAAGATGCTTTTTCTTTACTCTTATCTTTCATCCGGTTAAGCTCTTCCTGACCGTCCATCCCGGCTACCGCTCGTTTCCCGGAACGTAAGCGGTCTATTTTGACACCTTTGGAAAAGGCAAAACCGCTTTCGATGGTCGATGCTATGTTGTCCGACACACTGTGTTTCTGTCCGGTGTATGTGGAGTCCATCTCGATGCTAATGAAATCACGAGGATCATACCCTTGAGACGATGCAGCATTCAATTTCATAAATTCAGACGTTACCCGTTCGTGCCACAAAAACGGCAGGGCAATCACGCCATGCTGCAAATAGAAGTAATCCCCGCGTGGTGGCGACTGCTTGCTGTTCCGGTCGCGTGGGGAATAAGCCCTCCCGATTCGGATAAGATTCTTTATAGAAATTCTGACACCGTCATTAGCGAATGTGAACCCGCGTGGTGTTTCTAGCATAAGTGCTACCTTACCTTTGTCGATCAACACTATCCAAGTGCCCGACCTACCGGATATTCCATCGTAACGAATAACACCCTTTGCCCAAGGCCCTATTTCCGGAAAGCTCTGAAACTGGACAATACCTGTTTTTTTATCATTCGGTCGGTCATGATGCTTTTCGGCTTTATCAATGATCTCCTTCCAGATCTTTTCCAAATATTCCTGCTTTTCTCCAGGATCAGAAGGTAACAGTATTTCTGTCATCTTAAAGTCCCGTAGGCCTTGCAATTGCATTCCTTCCTTCATATCCGAGGGGATACCAACCGAATATCTTCCAATATAGTATGTAGTCATCTTATATGCTCCTTCGGTATTTTTGATATTTTTTGTTTTTGCAAGCTGACCCGGCTGAACAGCGTGGCAAGGC
>CAYULE010000280.1:0-3615 GCA_964445385.1 uncultured Smithella sp. | reverse complement strand
AGGGACCGATACGTGATAAAGCTCGATTCGCGAAATTTTCATTGCAATTCCTCCTCTTGTCGTATAATTGGTAATACCACTTTTATTATTGGTATAACCAAATGTCAAGGATTTTCTTATCAAGGACGTTCACGCGTCCGGATTTTTGAAGCGTCCAGGGCATGCGGACAGGTTAATCATGGAGGTCAAGGTGCAATGAACAGAGGGCTACCCGGTAGAATTTACAGCGATATGCTCAATGATATTATCAAGGGAGCTTACCCTATCGAAAGCAGGCTGCCGCCCGAAAGAGAGCTTGTGCAGAAATACCAGGCCAGCCGCTTCGCGATCCGGGAAGCCATCGCGATGCTCGCCCAGAGCGGATTTGTAGTGACGCAACCCCAGAGTGGAACCTTCGTCAGGGACTTTAACCGGGAAGGCTCCGTGGATACGCTGGTGCAGGTCCTGCACGTTAAAAAAACGATCGACCGGCAGACGATTGAATCGCTGCTGAGGTTCCGGTTTGTGACTGAGACGGAAGCGGCGGGCCGGGCTGCGCTTCACATTCAGGAAAGCGATATCGGATACCTGGAGTTGTGCCTTGAGAAAAAGAAGCGCAATTTGAAGGATGCGGCGGTGCTGGCCGGATGCGATTACGATTTTCACAGAGCCGTCATCACCATCTCGGGAGACATCATCAGCAGACTGGTCTTTCAATCCTTCAAGCCGGTATATTCATTTTTTGCCGAATTATTTTATTCCATCGAAGGCGCGCCGGATGCGTCGCTGGAGCTGAATCTGAAGCTTATGAAAGCCTTGAAACGGAAAGACCACGATGCCTCCCGCAAAGCGATGGGCAATATCCTGAAGTTTGCCGAGAAAAAAG
This sequence comes from uncultured Smithella sp., assembly GCA_964445385.1. Lineage (GTDB taxonomy): Bacteria > Desulfobacterota > Syntrophia > Syntrophales > Smithellaceae > UBA8904. Next base: position 2,750 of record CAYULE010000280.1, on the reverse strand, counting down.
TGTATGAAGCCGCCAGGAGCGGGAATTCGGGCAAGATTCGCTTGTCCTGATCGGTAAAGCAGTGGGCAAGCCTCTTCCTGGCTCATGAGGGTATAACGAACTAAAACGGCTTTGGGCAACAGCCCGAAAATGCTTGAACCAGCAGGGAAATGTTAACAAAGTATAATTTCAACATGGCTCGGAGGCTGGAGAGCAGACCGTAAATCCTTCACCGTACCAGGAATCTTTATAGTCGATCAAAGTTTGATGGAATAAATCTTTTTCGTGTTTATTATAAACAAACTTGATGCCTTCCAGGTGCACGATGTCATCTTCTTCTCCCGGTTCATCCAGAACCATTGCCAATCGGGGGCCGATTCACCCAAAGCCCTGCCGAATTAACCGAACGGATTTGGCATTAAAACGTTCAAGCACTTTGAAAAGTTCGATTTTCGCTGTTTGGGTTATCGTTATTTCAATCATCACATTTTCCTCATTGTCATTTTTTATTAACATATGTCCGTCGTGAAGAAAATCAAGAGGGGGATCGATGGGTACTATATTTATGTCGATTAGACGTCCATGCGGCGATGCCAGGTGAAAAGTGAGTTCCCCGTCCCAATCCTTCTAGTGTAATGTATCCATCTCTTCTTTACACAAAGAAACCTTTGCACAACTACATAAAACCAGAATTTTGTCATTCCCGCGAAGGCGGGAATCCAGTATTAGATTAGCTTCCTGGATTCCGGGTCAAGCCCGGAACGCGTGACCTGAAAGGTTATGACAGAAAGGTATTTCTGACGCACTACGCGAAAGGAACATAAATCTACTTGCCCGGTCTAATCGACTATGACATGATTGCTTCCTATGGCATTACTATGGATTAATAATATTTCGGTGAGCTTCGGCGGGCCGCAGCTCCTGGACGGCGCGTCGCTCCAGATAGAAACGGGCGAGCGTATCGGGCTTCTGGGACGAAACGGTTCGGGAAAGTCCACGCTGATGAAGCTTCTGCATCGGGACATTGTTCCCGATCAGGGAGAAATTGTCTCCGGGGAAAATGTCCGCGTGGCTATCATGCCTCAGGACATCGAGGACCTTCCGGGGACGGTCTATGATGTCGTCGCGTCGGGGGGGCAAAAGCATCTGGATCTGCTGCACCAATATCATGAACTTACCGCCGGGTTAACCGACGCCTCGGATCAAAGCCTGATCAATAAAATTGAGCAGGTACATCATAAACTGGAAGTGGCCGGCGCATGGCAATATCACCAGAGAGTCGAGACGGTGATTTCCCGCACATCTCTTAATGAAAATGCCGAATTCCGTCTGCTTTCGGCAGGATTAAAGCGCCGTGTGCTTCTGGCGCGGGCGCTGGTCAGTGATCCGGACATTCTGCTTCTGGACGAACCCACCAACCATCTGGATATCGAATCCATCCTGTGGCTGGAAAACTTTTTACAGAACTTTGATAAAACCCTGATCTTCGTTACGCATGACCGGATGTTTCTGCAAAAAACCGCCACGCGCATTGTGGAAATCGACCGGGGCAAACTTTTTGCCTTTGCCTGCGATTACAATACCTACCTGGAGCGCCGGCAGGCTATGCAGGAAGCCGAAGAAAAACAGTGGCAGACGTTTGACAAAAAACTGGCCAAAGAAGAAATCTGGGTGCGGCAGGGCATCAAGGCCCGCCGTACGCGCAATGAAGGGCGGGTGCGCGCCCTGATTGCCCTGCGTAACGAACGTGCTCAGAGAAGAGAACGGGAAGGCAACGTGAAGCTGGCCATTCAGGAGGCCCAGCGCAGCGGAAAACTTGTTGTGGATGCCGAAAAGATCAGCTTTGCCTACGAGAATAAAAAGATCATCCATTCTTTTTCCACAAGGATTTTACGCGGCGACCGGGTTGGCATCATCGGACCGAACGGCTCGGGCAAGACCACTCTGCTGAAGGTTCTCCTGGGGGAACTTCCCATTGCCGCGGGAAAAATAAAGCTGGGCACCGGAATTGCCATTGCCTACTTCGATCAGCTGCGTTCGCAATTCGACGAGAGTAAATCCCTGCGCGACAATATTGCCGACGGCAACGATACGATCTTCATCAATGGCATGCCCCGCCATATCGTCGGTTATTTGCAGGATTTCCTTTTTCCGCCCGAGCAGATCCAGTCGCCGGTTTCGTCGCTTTCCGGCGGCGAAAGAAACCGCCTGCTTCTGGCCAGACTCTTTGCCACGCCGTCCAATGTTCTAGTCCTCGATGAACCGACCAATGACCTGGACGCGGAAACCCTGGAGCTTCTGGAAGATCGTCTTCTGGAATACGGCGGCACGATTTTGCTTGTCAGCCACGACCGGACGTTTCTCAATAATGTTGTTACTTCCACCATTGTTCTCGAAGGTGACGGACATCTGGAAGAATACGTCGGCGGTTATGATGACTGGCTCCGGCAGCGCGCGGAGATAAAGGACACCTCCAGGGCAGAGGCCGCAGAGACAAAAGGTAAAAAGGAAAAACAACCCAAAGCAAAAAGTAAATTGTCTTTCAAAGAAACACAGGAGCGAGAAGAGCTGCCCCGGAAAATAGAAAAAATGGAAAAAGCAAAAGATGAGCTTATGGCGCTTTTGAATTCTCCGGATTTGTATAAAACGAACAATCCCTCCCGTGTGCTGGATGTGAACAATCAAGTGGCGGCCCTGGAGAAAGATTTGAATGCGGCCTATGACCGCTGGGATGAACTGGAAGAGATGGTGGAAAAGTTTACGGGAGCGTA